>JAGPGQ010000046.1:0-5050 GCA_018055925.1 Micropruina sp. | reverse complement strand
AGCCGCCGTGCTGGCCGGGGTCGGTGTGCAGCGCGACCCGGTCCAGCAGGTCGAGCACCCCCGGGTCGGTGCGGCCGGCCAGGATGTCGTCCAGCCCGACGTCGCCGCGCACCGCGGCCACCGCGACCGCGAACGGCAGGCTGAGCTGGGCCGACACCAGGCTGCTCAGGTCGGCGCCGCCGCACATCTGCACGATCAGTTCGCTGGCGTGCACCTCGAGGGCGTCGACCCGTTCGGCGCGCAGCCCCTGCTCGCGCAGCCGCAGCACCGCGTCGATGGTCGAATGCGTGCTGCGGCAGGACGCGTACGGCTTGATCGACGACCGGTCGAGCTGCCAGTGCTCGCCGAGGCCGCCGCTGATCGCGGCCGGGTCGGCGACCCCGGGACCGGCGTACAGGCCGAGGACGCCTCCCCAGCCGGCCTCGAACACCGCCGCCGGCCCGGTGAAACCCTCCCGGGCGAGCAGTGCGGCGTGCAGCCCGCACTCGGCGGCCCGGCCGACGTGCAGCCGCTTCGACATCGCGCTGTCGTCGACGAACGCCCAGGTCCCCCCAGTGAACGAGCCGGCCAGGCCGATCGCCCAGGTGAGCGCCTCGGCGTCCAGCCCGAGCACCCGGCCGGCGGCCGCCGCGGCGGCGAACGTGCCGCACACGCCGGTGGAGTGCCAGCCGCGCTCGTTGACCGCGTCGTAGCCGCCGAGGGCGGTCTGCACCCGGCGCCCGAGCTCGTAGCCGAGCAGGACGGCGAGGGTCAGCTCGGCACCGGTCACCGGACGGCCGGCCACCGCGACCGCGGCCAGCGCGGCGGGCACCACGACCGCGCCGGAGTGGTCGCAGCCGCCGGAGTCGTCCAGTTCGAAGGCGTGCGCGGCCACCCCGTTGACGAAGGCGGCGGTCTGCGGACGGGCCCGCCCGGCGGTGCCCCAGATCGCGGCCGGTCCGGTGCCCAGGCCGCCCTCGGCCCGGGCCGCCCGGCGGGCCAGGCCGGCCTCGACCGAGGCGGAGCCGGCCAGCGCCGCCCCGAGCGTGTCGAGCAGGTGCAGCCCGGCGCGCCGGACGGTGTCCCGCGGCACGTCGGCCAGGCGCACCCGGGTGGCGAACCGGGCGAACCGGGCCGAGGCGGTCATCGGTGCCCGCCGTCCGCGACGTACCGCTCGAAGACCGCGACCGGATGGTCGGCGGGCAACTCCCCGGCCGGCGACCGGGTCAGCCACCACCGGGCGATCTCGTCCCCGGTGGCCACCCAGACGTCGCCCGCCGCGACGATCAGGTCGAGCAGGTCGGCCAGCATCGCCGCCCGGCCGGGCGTCCCGATCAGTTCCGGGTGCAGGTCGAGGACGAACAGCAGCCCCTCGTCCCGGTGCGCCCCGAACTCGATCGACCAGTTGGCGGACACGTCGCCGATCGGTGCGATCCGCGGGCTGCCCAGCGGGATCGGCGGGTCGAGGTTGAACGCGAAGTAGGCGGCGTCGTCCAGCTCGTGGTGGTGCGGCAGGTCGACCAGGCCGCAGGGCAGCGTCACCGGCAGGTCGTCGCCGCGCAGCTGGGACGACCAGCGGTAGCCGTCGGCGGACAACCGGGCCGCCAGCCGCGGGTCGGCGTCCCCGCGCCCGGGCCGGAAACCGACCGCCCGGACGCCGTGCCGCTGTTCGATCAGGTCGCGGGCGCGGCCCACCAGCCGGTGCTGCTCGGTCAGCCCGAGCGCGGAGAAGTCCTCCAGGGCGACCCCGTTGGTGGCGATCTCGTGGCCCTCGGCGATCACCTCGGCGGTCAGCGTGTCGTACGTCATGGCGTTCTGGGCGGGCACGAACCAGCTGCTGCGCAGCCCGCGCCCGGCCAGCACGCCGAGCAGCCGCTGGACGCCGCGGTGCACCGCGTAGCGGCCCACCGACAACGACTTCTGCCGGTCCAGGGCGCTCGGGTCGGTGGCCAGGATCGCCAGTTCGGCCTCGAACCCCACGGTGATCAGGCAGGCGGCCCGGGCCTCGTCCGGCCAGCGCGCGGTCATCGGACGGGGCACCCGGTGGTGCGGGCCCAGTCGGCGATCCGGGCGAGGGTGGCGAACCACGGCCGGGCCCGGCGCACATCGTCGAGCCAGTCGGCGAGCAGCCGGGCCGGTCCCGGCCGGCCGACGAACTTGGGATGGAAGAGGGTGACCAGGCAGCCGCCGGCGGCGTGGTGGCCGCTCGCCTCCCGCCGCCAGGCGTCCAGGGTGGCCGGGTAGGACGCGATCCGGGCGCCGCCCGCGGGCCAGTCCGGGTCACGGGTGTAGGCCAGGCTGGTGTAGTCGTCCAGCTCGGAGCGGGCCGGGATCTCGATCAGGTCGGCGCCGGCGTGCCGGTAGGGACGATCGTCGTCCCGCATCGAACTGGAGTAGCTGAACCCCAGGTCGGCGAGCAGGCCGGGGGTGCCGGGCGTCCAGTCGCCCGACGGGGTGCGGAAGCCGGTCGCCACGGTGCCGAGCTCGGCGGCGAAGATCGCCTGGCTGCGTTCGATGATCGCCCGCTGGCCGGCCAGGTCGTGGTCCGCGAACCGCTCGTGCCGGTAGCCGTGGTGGGCCACCTCGTGGCCGGCGTCCACCAGCCGGCGGCACTGCCGGGGCCAGTGCTCCACCACCCAGCCCGGCACGAAGAACGTCGCCGGCAGCCCGTCCAGCACCCGCAGCAGCCGGTCGACGCCGCGCCACGGCCCGTAGGCCTTCTGGCTGAAGTAGGCCGGGCGGCGGGCCAGCGAGCCGTCCAGCATGGCGTCGCCGGTGGGCCCGTCCAGGTCGAAGGCGAGACCGACCGCGCTGGCCCGGTCATCGGGCCAGCGCGGCAGGGAGGTGGTGTCGGTCAAGGGGTCTACTTGGTGCCGTTGATCACCGGCTCCAGCTTGTACTCCTCCAGGCCCCACTTCTTCAGGATCTCGTCGTACTCACCGCTCGCCTGCAGGTCCTGGAAGGCCTTCAGCAGGGCGTTCGCGAGCTGCGTGTCGTCCTTCTTCACGATCGCGCCGAAGGGCGTTCCGGGCAGCGGGTCGAGCACCACCTTGTACTTGCCCTTCTCGGTGAACTTCTCCAGGTAGGCGATGCCCTCGCCGCCCTGTACGGCCAGGTCGGCCCGGCCCTGCTGGATCTGCAGCCGGGCGGCGGCTCCGGAATCGGTGCCGAGGCGCTCGATGGCCGGCTTCCCGGCGGCCTCACAGGTCGACTTGCTGAGGTCGCCGACCTGGTCGTAGTAGTCGGTCTTCGAGCTGACCGCGACCTTCTTGCCGCAGATGGACTCCTGCGAGGTGAACGGGGCCGCCTTCTCGGTGGTGCTGTAGAAGCGTCCCTGCGAGTTCAGGTAGTCCACGAACGTCGCCGTCTGCTGCCGGGCCACGGTGTCGGAGATGCCCGACATGACCACATCGACCCGGCCGGTGGCGACCGAGTTGATCAGCTGGTCGAACGGGGTCTCGACCAGTTCGACCTCCACCTTGAAGTATTTCGCGAGCGCGTTCATCAGGTCGATGTCGGCACCGATGGTCTCGGCCGCGTTGTCGGGATTCTTGAACGCCATCGGGGCATAGGCCGGCGAGGTGCCGAACTTGATCTTGCCGGTCTGGGCGATGATCGGTGGCAGCCCGGTGTCGGACGACGGGTCGCCGCTGGCTGCCGGCACACAGCCGGACAGCATGAGCGCGGCCGCCGCCACGCCGACCGCGACGCCGCGGCCCTTGAATGTGAACATGACTGCTCCTCTTGTGGAAATAACGTGGTGGGTCAGAGTATGCGGGACAGGAACGCCTGGGTGCGCGGATGCTGCGGGTTCACCAGCACCTCGTTCGGCGGCCCCAGCTCGGCGATCTCGCCGTCGGCCATGAACGCGACCCGGTCGGCCACGTCCTTGGCGAAGCCGATCTCGTGGGTCACCACGATCATCGTCATGCCGGACTCGCCGAGGTCGCGCATCACCTGCAGCACCTCGCCCACCAGTTCGGGGTCGAGCGCGGAGGTCGGCTCGTCGAACAGCATCAGTTGCGGGTTCATCGCCAGCGCCCGGGCGATCGCCACCCGCTGCTGCTGGCCGCCGGACATCTGCCGCGGGTAGGCGCCGCCGCGATCCCCCAGCCCGACCTTGTCGAGCAGTTCCTGGGCCGCGGTCCGGGCCTCGGCCGGCTTGCGCTTCTGCACCTGCACCGGGCCCTCGATGATGTTCTCGATCGCGGTCATGTGCGGGAACAGGTTCCAGCGCTGGAACACCATGCCGATCGAGCGCCGCTGCCGGGCGGCCTCCTTGTCGGACATCTCGTGCAGCTTGGTGCCCTGCTGGCGGTAGCCGATCACCTCGCTGCCGACCCAGATCCGTCCCGCCGAGACGGTCTCGAGATGGTTGATGCAGCGCAGCAGGGTGCTCTTGCCCGAGCCGGACGCGCCGAGCAGCACGACCACCTCGCCCTTGTTGATCACCAGATCGATGCCGTTGAGCACGTGCAGGGCCCCGAAGTTCTTGTGCACCCCCTCGATCCGGACCAGGGGATCGCCCATGGCGACGTCGGAGACGTCCAAAGCCTGTGCAGTCATCTCAACTCCTCTTGGCGGCGAAGATCGCCTTCAGCTTCTGCAGCGGAGTGGGCGGCAGCGCGCGGCTGGACGAACCCTTGGCGAACGCCCGCTCCAGGTAGTACTGCCCGATGGACAGCACCGAGGTCGCCGCCAGGTACCAGATCGCGCAGACGATCAGCAGCTCCATGATCCGGCTGTTGACGTAGTAGATGTGCTGGGCCTGGGACAGGATCTCGGTCACGCCGATGGCCGAGGCCAGCGAGGTGGTCTTCACCATCGAGATGACCTCGTTGCCGACCGGCGGGATGACCACCCGCATCGCCTGCGGCAGCACGATCCGGCGCATCAGGTGCAGCCGGGTCATGCCGATCGCGCTGGCCGCCTCGGTCTGGCCCTCGTCCACCGACATGATGCCGGAGCGGATCACCTCGGAGGTGTAGGCGCCCTGGTTCAGGCCCAGCGCGATGAAGGCCGCGATGAACGGGGTGACCACGTCGATGGTCCGCACCACGCCCATGCCCGG
>JAGPGQ010000045.1 GCA_018055925.1 Micropruina sp. | reverse complement strand
ATGATGGTGTTGTTGAACGTCGACTTGATGTGCGCCTGACCGGCGGTGACGTTCTTCTTCTCCTTGCGGCGCAGCTTCGTCTTGGAAGCTGCCTGAGCCTTGGTGCGGCCTGCAGTAGCCATGTGTTGTCAGTACTCCTGGTATCTCGTGTGAGGAGGACCCGCGTCAGCGGGTCTTCTTCTTCCCGGCGACGGCCTTCTTCTTCCCCTTGCGGGTGCGGGCGTTCGTCCGGGTGCGCTGACCGCGGACCGGCAGGCCCATGCGGTGGCGACGGCCCTGGTAGCAGCCGATCTCGATCTTGCGCCGGATGTCGGCTGCGACGCTGCGGCGCAGGTCGCCCTCGGTCTCGTAGTTGGCCTCGATGTGATCGCGGAGGGCAACGAGCTGCTCGTCGGTCAGCTGGTGGACACGGATGTCGCCACTGATCTCAGTGGCGGCCAGGGTCTCGGCGGCACGGGTGCGGCCGATGCCGTAGATGTAGGTGAGTGCGATCTCCAGGCGCTTCTCGCGCGGAAGATCGACACCGATGAGGCGTGCCATGAGGCGCTTCCTTTCAGTTCCGGACGGGGCGTCGGCCCGGTCCGCGGAGGTGTCTGGCGTGATGCGTCCCCCATCCGCCTCGGCGGGGGCCCCGGCCTCCGACCGGGGGTGTCGTCCGGACGGATCCGGACGGTGCTATCACGTTGTTCTGTTGGTCCACCCCGCGGGGTGGTGGACGGCGGACCGTCCGGTGCTGCGGCCCTACGGGCGCAGTCCAGGTCAGCCCTGGCGCTGCTTGTGCCGCGGGTTGTCGCAGATCACCATCACGCGACCGTGCCGGCGGATCACCTTGCACTTGTCGCAGATCTTCTTGACGCTCGGCTGAACCTTCATCGAGCAACTTTCTGACTCGTCGCCCCGGACAAAGCAGTCCCCGGGCACGAATGCTCGGGGATCCAGCCGGAACAGGTGGTGGATGTCGTGCGGATCACTTGTGCCGGTAGACGATGCGTCCGCGGGTCAGATCGTAGGGCGACAGTTCGACGACGACCCGGTCGGCCGGGAGGATGCGGATGTAGTGCTGCCGCATCTTGCCGCTGATCGTGGCGAGCACGCGGTGCCCGTTGGCGAGTTCAACCCGGAACATCGCGTTCGGCAGTGCTTCCACGACCTGGCCCTCGAGTTCGAGGGCACCTTCCTTCTTCGCCATTGCTCCCAATCTGAAGTAGGACACACCTGAGAACACAGGTGACCGAGGGTCGAGTCTAGTCCAGGACGCCAGGAGCGCCCAAATCGGGCGGGACCGCTGGTCGAGACCTCCGCTGGGGCTCCACGGAGGTTGCGCGCGGGCCGGGCCCAGTAGACTCCCGGCGACCAAGTGCCGTCTCGCCGACGGCGTCCGATCGTCCGACCAGGAGCAGAGCGTGATCGTACTCATCGGATTCATGGGTGCGGGCAAGACGACCATCGGTCGGCTGCTGGCCGAGCGGCTCGGCCTGCCCTTCGTCGACAGCGACCTGGTGATCGAACACCAGCAGCGGCGGAGCATCTCGACCCTGTTCGACGAGTTGGGCGAACCCGGCTTCCGCGCCCTCGAGGAGCGCACCATCGCCGACCTGCTGGAAGGCCAGGCGTGCGTGCTGTCCCTGGGCGGCGGCGCCTGCGGTTCGGCGGCCACCCGGGAGGCGCTCCGGCGGCACACCGTCATCTACCTGCACGTCGAACTGGCCGAGGCCCTGGCCCGGGTCGGCGGCGACACCTACCGTCCCCTGCTCGGCAAGCCCGGCCTGGACGCCCTGTACACCGCACGGCTCGACATCTACGCCACCACGGCGTCCGTCACCTCGTTCACCACCGGACGCCGGGTCGAGGACGTGGCCTTCGAGATCCTGGCCAGGCTGACCGCGACCGCCGAACTCGACGGCAGCCCGGGCATCCTGGTCGCCCCGCCCGGCGGCAGCTATCGCGTCCACGTCGGCCACGGGGTGCTCGATCAACTCGGCAGGTTGCTGCCCGAACTGCCGGAGGTGCGCCACGTGGTGGTCATCTCCGGTCCCGGGGACGACGCGACCGGCGATCGGGTCGCCGGGGCCGTGGCCGGCGGGGTGTCGGACGTCCACCACCTGCGGCTGCCGGCCGACAGCACCCCGGCCCAGCTCAAGAGCCTGGAACAGGTCGGGCGCCTCGCCGGCGAACTGGCCGAGCTGGCGATCCACCGGGGAGACCTGCTGATCGGCGTCGGCGGCGAGGCCACCGTCGATCTGGTCGGCTTCCTGAGCGCCACCTATCACCGCGGGATGCGGTTCGCCCTCGTCCCCACCACCCTGGAGGCCCAGGCCGATTCGGCCATCGGCGGCAAGAACTCGATCGACCTCGCCCAGGGCCAGAACCTGCTCGGCCTGGTGCACCAGCCGGTGCTCGTGATGTGCGATGCCGACCTGGCCCGGGGACGTCCCGACTACCCGGCGGGACTGGCCGAGATCGCCAAGCACGCCCTGCTGGCCGACCGGGACCTGCTCGACTTCCTGCGCGACCGTGCGGCCCGGCTCACCGCGGGCGAGCCCGCGGCCCTGCTGCACGCCATCCGGCGCAGCGTGGAGATCAAGGCCGACATCGTCACCTCGGACGAACGGGAGCAGGGCGCCCGCGCACATCTCAATTACGGCCACACGTTCAGCCGGGCCTTCGAGTCCGCCGCCCGTGGCCCGGTGGCCGGCGCGCTCAGCCTGGGCATGATGGCCGCGGCCCACCTGTCGCACCGCCTCGGCTGGCTGTCGTCCGAGGGCGTGGACGCTCACCGTGCGGTGCTGAGCGCGCTCGGTCTGCCCACCAGCGCCACCTTCTCGGTGGAGCAACTCGAATGGTCGCTCGACCGGGACAAGAAGTTCCGGGACGGCTGGCGGTTCATCGTGCTGCGCGACCTCGGCGACCCGGTCGAGACCCGGCCGTTGCGTGAATCGGTCGAACTGGCCCTGGCCGACCTGGCACGATGAGGCCACCGCAACGACGCACCACGAAGGAAGCCGCATGTCCATCCTGTTGATCAACGGCCCCAACCTGAACCTGCTCGGCACCCGCGAGCCGGGCATCTACGGCGCCACCACGCTGGCCGACGTCGAGGCCGCCGCCGTCGCCCAGGGCGAGGCCGCCGGACACCGGGTGGAGTGCTTCCAGAGCAACCACGAGGGCGCGATCGTCGACCGGATCCACGCCGCCCGCACCGACGGGACCCGGTTCGTGGTGATCAACCCCGGCGCCTACACCCACACCAGCGTCGCCATCCGCGATGCCTTCTCCGGCGTCGACCTGCCGTTCTGCGAGGTGCACATCTCGAACGTGCACAAGCGCGAGGCGTTCCGGCACCACTCCTACCTCTCCGACATCGCCGTCGGCGTGATGGCCGGTTTCGGGGTGATGGGCTACACCCTCGCGATCGAGTTCGTGATCGCGCAGCTGGACGGCTGAGCATGGAACCCGTCAGGCTCGCCGTCGCCGGCGCCGGCCTGATCGGCAAGCGGCACATCGAGGAAATCGTCCTCAGCAAGGACGCCGAACTCCACGCGATCGTCGAACCCGGCCCTGACGGACCGCGGCTCGCCGCCGAGCACGGCGTCCCTGTCCACCCGACACTGGCGGCGCTGTTCGCGGACCGGAAGCCGGACGGCGTCATCCTCGCCACACCCAACCGGCTGCATGTGGCGGGCGGCCTGGAGTGCATCGCGGCCGGCGTCCCGGTCATCGTGGAGAAGCCGATCGCCGACACCGTCGCGAACGGCGCCGCGCTGGTCGAGGCGGGTGAGCGGGCGGGCGTGCCGGTGCTCACCGGGCATCACCGCAACTACAGCCCGGTGATGGCGAAGGCCCGCGAGATCGTCCGGAGCGGACGGCTGGGGCGGCTGGTGGCGGTGACCGGAACCGCGATGTTCTACAAGCCGGACGACTACTTCGACGTCGGCGGCGGCTGGCGACGCAAGCCGGGTGGCGGCCCGATCCTGCTCAACCTGATCCACGAGGTGAACAACCTGCTGTCGCTGGTGGGCGACATCGTCCGGGTGCAGGCGGTGACCTCCAACGCGACCCGCGGCTTCGGCGTCGAGGACACCGCCGCGATGGTGTTCACCTTCGCCAACGGCGCGCTGGGCACCTTCCTGCTCTCCGACACCGCCGCGTCCGCCCGCTCGTGGGAGCAGACCGCCCGCGAGAACCTGAGCTATTCGACCTTCCCGGACGAGGACTGCTACCACCTCGCCGGCACCGACGGGTCGCTGTCGGTGCCGACCATGCGGGTCCGCACCTTCGCCGGCACCCGCTCGTGGTGGGAGCCGATGGAGACCTCCGTCGAGGACGTCGACCGCACCGATCCGCTGGCCAACCAGATCACTCACTTCGCCGCCGTCATCCGCGGTGAGGCCGAGCCGATCTGCAGCGCCCGCGACGGACTGAAGACGCTCCGGGTGGTCGAAGCCGTGGTCGAGGCGGCACGCACCTGCAAGCCCGTCGAGATCGTCGATCTGAACTGACCTTCGTTGGCCGGACGTATCGAGACCCGCAGCGGCACTGTGCAGGCGAGGTTTTCGACAGGCTCAACCGGCGCTGGCTGCCTTCCGGTTGAGCGGCCCGAACAGTTCCGCGACCAGATCCCGTAGCCAGCGGCTGCCGGGCTCCTGCTCGAAGCGCGGGTGCCAGTACTGACCGACATCGAACCGGTCGACCGGCAGTGGGCAAGGCCAGAGCGCCAGGTCGTTGCCGTGGGCCAGCGTGGTGCCGATGTGCCTCGGCAGGGTCGCCAGCAGGTCGGTGCTGCCGATGATCGCGCCCAGGCCGAGGAAGCCGGGAAGTTCCAGGACGACCCGGCGTTCGATCCCCTGCGTGGTCAGGGCACGGTGCAGCAGCGTCGCGCCGGTGCCGGCGGCGATCGCGACATGCCCCTCGGCGACGTAGCGGCGGCGTCCGAGTCGGTCGTGGACGCGGGGGTGCCGCGGGCTGGCCAGGCAGACCCAGTCCTGTTCGAACAGTTCTTGGGTCGCGATCACGCCGCTCAGCCAGGGCAGGTAGCCGATCGCCAGGTCGGCCTCACCGGTGGTCAGCGCCTGCTCGGTGCTGCCGTCGATCCGGGCCGCCTCCAGCCGGACGCCGGGCGCCAGTGCCCGGACCCGTTCCAGCAGCGGCGGCAGCAGCGTGATGTGACTGGCGTCGGTCATGCAGATCCGGAACCGTCGCTGCGCCGTGGCCGGGTCGAAGGCCGGCTCGGTGGAGGTCAGCCGGCCCAACGAGGCCAGGATCTCTCGGCACGGCCCGATCAGGGCGTCCGCGCGTGGGGTCGGGGTCATGCCGCCGGGCGTCCGGACGAACAACGGATCGCCCACCTGCTGCCGCAGTCGCCCGAGCCAGATGCTGATCGTCGGCTGGCTCTGACCGAGCCGCCCGGCAGCCCGGGTCACGCTGCGGAGTTCGTAGAGGACGTCGAACAACTGCAGCAGCTTGGTCTCTGGCAGGTCACTCATCCCGTCATTGTGATTCACAATGACGCGATTGTGGCCATTGTTCCAGGCAACGTGCGACGCCTACCGTGCCGACACCATGACGATCGCGATCCTCGGTGCCGGCGCCCTCGGCTGCACCATCGGCGCCGCGCTCACCGAAGCCGGTCACGACACCTGGTTGCTCGGACGTCCCGGACCACACCTGGACGCGTTGCGCGCCGACGGACTTCTGGTCGATGACGACACCGGCAGTCGCCTGATCGCCGTCCGAGCGACCGCGAACCCCGAGGACGTCGGGGTGGCCGAGCTGGTGATCGTCCTGGTCAAGTCGTTCCAGACGCGGGACGCGATGCGTGCCGCGCGGGCCCTGGTCGGCCCCGAGACAGCGGTGCTGTCGCTGCAGAACGGGCTGGGGCACCAGGACCTGCTGAGCGCCGTCGTCGGACGCGAACACGTCCTGCTGGGCAGCACCCTGGTCGGCGGCGTGCTGCTCGGACCCGGCCACGTCCGCGCCGGGACGGCGGGCCGCCACACCTGGATCGGCGAGGTGGACGGACCTGGCACGCCCCGAGCCCACGCCGTCGCCGCGATGTTGAGCGGCGCCGGGCTGGCCACCTCGGTCAGCGACGACATGATCGCCACCCGCTGGGAGAAGCTCCTGATCAACGTCGCCGCCGGGGCGATCGCCGCCCTCACCGGCTTGACCTACGGCCAGCTCGGCACCCAGCCGCTGCTGCTGGCCACCGCCTCGGACGCCGTCGCCGAGGCGATGGCGGTGGCGGCCGCGGCCGGCGTCCGGGTGTCGACGAACGACCCGGACGTGGTGTGGCAGCGGGCCACCTCGGGGCTGCCGTCCGGCTTCAAGACCTCCATGTTGCAGAGCCTGGAACGCGGGCAGCTCACCGAGATCGACGTGATCAACGGTGCCGTCGTGCGGCTCGGCCTGCGGTACGGAGTGCCCACGCCGGTGAACCGCACCCTGGTCGCCCTGGTCAGGGGCATCGAGCGGGCGAACACCGACCGGCGACCCGGCGGCGCCGCGCCGGTACCGGACGTCGGCGGCATTCCGCCGATCCACGACCCGCGAGCGGAGGGCTGAGCATGACGGTCGTCGAGCGCTATTGGGACGACGCGCGCGAGGGTGACGAGGGCCGCAGCCCGACCTACCCGGTGACCAAGGAACGCATTCTGGCCTACGCCGACCTGACCGGCGACCACACCCCGGTGCACGTCGACGAGGAGTACGCGGCGGCCAGTCATTTCGGCGGCATCGTCGCCCACGGCCTGTTCGGGCTGGCCATCGCCGACGGCCTGAAAACCCGGTCCGACTACCGGTTCCTGCCCGGCATGTCGCTGGGCTGGACGTGGGACTTCCGGCTGCCGATCCGGGTCGACGACGTGCTGCACGTCACCTTCCGAGTGAGCAGCATGCGGGCCAGCCGGAGCCGTCCGGACTGGGGCATCGTGGTGCTGCCGACCGAGCTGATCAACCAGCACGGCGAGGTGGTGCAGTGCGGCGAGCACCGGCTGATGGCGCCGCGCCGCCCCGCGACCGAGCGCACCGGGACCGGGCGCCCGGAGGTGAGTTGATGCAAGACCGTCCGCTGGAAGGCATCCGGGTCGTCGACTACAGCCACTTCCTGGCCGGCCCGTACGTGGGCCGCTGCCTGGTGGCGCTCGGCGCCGACGTGATCAAGGTGGAACGGCCGGGCAGCGGCGACCCGGCACGCCAGCACGCCACCGTGCTGCCCGGCGGGCAGAGCGGCTACTTCCTGCAGTTGAACATGGGCAAGCGCGGGCTCAGCGTGAACCTGAAGGATCCGCGCGGCCGCGACCTGATGCACCTGCTGTGCGACTCCGCGGACGTGTTCGTCGAGAACTACCGTCCGGGCGCCCTGGAGCGGCTCGGCCTCGGCTACGCCGAGCTCTCGGCTCGCAACCCGGGGCTGATCTACTGCTCGATCTCGGCCTACGGCCACACCGGCCCGGACGCCCACCGCCCCGGCTTCGGCCTGATCGCCGAGGCCAAGAGCGGCATCATGCAGATGGTCGGGACGCCGGGCGAACCTCCTCCACTGCTGCGGATCTCGCTGGGCGACATGTACACCGGCAGCCACGCGGTGGCCGGCATCACCGCCGCGCTGTTCGGCCGCGTCCGCAGCGGACGCGGCCAGCACCTCGACCTGGCCCTCTACGACACCCTGGTGTCGATGCACGAGTACGCCGTGCAGTGCTGGACGCTCGGCGGACAGCTGCCCGAGCAGACCGGCCACGACATGCCCACCTCGACCCTGTACGGGGTGTTCCGGGCCGCCGACGGCGACCTGGTGATCGCCGCCCAGACCGACGACAACTGGCCCCGTTTCGCCGCCGCGGTCGAGGCCCCCGGCGGCCCGGCCGGCTTCGGAGCCGACACCCGGTTCCACACACTCGAGGGCCGCAACGACAACCGCGAAGAGATCCTCGCCGTCGTCCGCGACTGGACGGCGCAGCGTCCGGTCGCCGAGGTGCTCGCCCTGCTGGACGCCGCCGACATCCCGTGCGCCAAGGTGCAGCGCATCGACGAGGTGCTGGACGATCCGCAGCTCCAGGCCCGCGGCATGATCGTCGAGCAGGAGCACCCCCGCTACGGCACCCTGCGGCTGCCCGACCTGCCGTTCCGGTTCTCCGACACCGACACCCGCATCGCCGCCGTCGCCCCCGACCTGGGCCAGCACAACGCCGAGATCGCCGCCGAACTCGGCCTCACGGCGTCCGAGATCGAGGAGTTGTACGCGGACGGCGTCCTGTTCACCGCTCCATGACCAACCACCACACCGATCCCGAGACGCTGATCTGTCACAACACCGTGACAAAGGGCAATGTCTTGATACTGTGACACCATGCGTGCAATCAGGAACGAGTTCGAACTTGGCGCCGCGCTCCGCGCGCGCAGAGTGCGCGCCGGACTGACCCAGGCCGACGTCGCGGCACGAGCCGGCGTCTCGCGCGCGTTCGTCATCGATGTGGAAAAGGGACGGCGTCCCCGCGCCGAACTCAACCGGGTGCTGAGCATCATGCGCGCCCTCGACGCCGCCATCGAGCTCATCGACCACCACGAGCCGACGGTGGACGACGTGCTCGCCAGGCTGTTGGGGGACGGCGGATGAGGCTCGCGTTCGCCCTCTACGGCCGCACTGCGGGCACTATCGAGCGCGGCGGCGGCCGCATGACGCTGTCCTACCTGCCCGAGTACCTGAACACACCCGACGCGACGCCCCTGTCGCTGTCCATGCCGCTGAGCGACCAGAAGTACTCGACACGTCCGGTGGAGGCCTATCTCCGCGGCCTGCTCCCCGATCGGGCAGACGTCCGGGAGCGATGGGCGACCAAGGCCGGCGTCCAACCCGGCGACACTCTCGGCCTGATCGCGAGCGTCGGCCTCGACGTCTCGGGCGGAGCGATATTCGCCGCCGAGGAAGAACTCGAGGATGCGATGCGACGCCCCGGCGCGATCATTCCGGCCACCGAGGGCGACATCGCAGCGAAACTGCGGCGGATCCGCACCGACGAGGCCGCCTGGCAGGACGAGGACGACCACTGGAGCCTCGCGGGCGCCCAGAGCAAGTTCACCCTCGTCCACACGGAAGCCGGCTGGGGCTTCGCCTCGGGGACTACGCCCTCGACGCACATCGCAAAGCCGGGAATCTCCAGGATTCCCGCGCAGGCACTCTCCGAGCACGTCAGCATGCGCGCCTTCCGGCTGGCCGGGCTTCCCGTGGCCGACACCCAGTACCTGACGTTCGAGGACCAGAGCGCGATCGTCGTCACCCGGTTCGACCGCCGCGAGAGTTCCGGAGCCACGATCCGCCTCCACCACGAGGATCTGTGCCAGGCGTTCGCCCTCGATCCGCGGCGCAAGTACGAGGCGGACGGGGGCCCGGGCGTCCAGAGGATCGCCGACCTCCTGCGGGCGACGACGAGCGACGACAGCCTCGAGAGGTTCGTCCGCGCGGTCATCGCCAACCAGATCATCGGCGCGCCGGATGCGCATGCGAAGAACTACGGGCTGCTGCTGGCAGGCACCACCGCCACGCTGACCCGGCTCTACGATGTGGCCACCGGCCTGATCCCCGACGAGTTGGGCAGGCTGCCTTACGGCAAGGGTGCGATGGCGGTCGGCGGCGAGCGCCGCTTCGGCGATCTCGAGCGCTCGAACTGGGAACGGTTCGCGAGCGCCGTCCGGCTGCCCGCGGGTCAGATCGTCGGCTGGGTCGAGGAGCTGGCCGCCACTCTCCCCCCGGCCTTCGAGCGGGCGGCAGGGGAGATCGCCAGGCCCGAGGCGGACGTCCTGGCCGAGCGGGTCACTCCCGTGATCGCGGCCGTTGCCCGCCAAACCCTCGAGGGACTCACGTCGACCAGACGCAGGCACGGCCGGATAGTGACCCCGTTCCTGCAGACCGTCCCGGGGTCGATCGAGGGCTTCATCGGTGTCGTCGGCGACAAGGTGGCCGAACCGCTGACGATCGACGAGATGAACGACGTGATCGCCGGCGGCTGGGCGGGTGAACAGCAAGGCTGACCGCGGGCGCCAACGCCCTGGTTCGCGTCGGCACCGGCGGGATCCGACACAGGCCTCAAGCGACCCGCGGACACATTCCCTCAACTTGAACTAACTAGATGGTTCACAAACGGCGGATTTCCCTGCATACTTCATGCAATCAGCCGCGATTCGATCTGGGAGAACGCAGACATGGCATCGACGACGAGCCAACCGAAGCCCCTCCGGCCCGAGCAGGAGCAGGAGCTGAACGACCTGCTGGCCAAGGCCCGCGCCGCGCAGCAGGTCATCGAGACCTACGACCAGGCCACGGTCGACCGCCTTTGCCAGGCGATCGCCTGGGCGGTGGCCAACAAGGTGACCTTCACCCGGCTGGTGCACGAGGGCATCGAGGAGTCCGGCCTGGGCGACCCGGTCAGCCGGATGGGCAAGCGGATGAAGATCCGCGGCGTGCTGCGCGACGCGCTGCGCCAGCCGAGCGTCGGCGTGATCGAGACCGACGAGGCGAAAGGCCTGGTCAAGTACGGCAAGCCGGTCGGCCTGATCGGCTGCATCGTGCCCACCACCAACCCCGACCTGACCCCCGCCGGCAACGCGATCTACGCGATCAAGGCCCGCGACGTGGTGATCTTCTCCCCGCATCCGCGGTCGAAGAAGACCACCTTCGAGACCGTCCGCCTGATGCGCGAGGCGCTCGAGCGCGAGGGCGCGCCGGCCGACATCCTGCAGTGCATCACGCAGCCCAGCGTCGCCATGTCGCAGGCCCTGATGGCCAAGTCCGACCTGGTGATCGCCACCGGCGGGCAGCCGATGGTCCGGGCCGCCTACAGCTCCGGCACCCCCGCCTACGGGGTGGGTGCCGGCAACTCGACGATGATCATCGACGAGACCGCCGACGTCGAGATCGCCGCCCGCAACACCCGCATCTCCAAGACCTCCGACTTCGGCTCCGGCTGCTCCGCCGACGGCAACCTGATCATCCACGAGTCCATCTGGGACGCCATGATCACCGCGCTGCAGGCCGAGGGCGGCTACCTCGCCGAGGGCGAGCAGCGCGAGGCGCTGGCCAAGGTGATGTGGGACGACGAGGCGCACCGGCTGCCCGACACCGTCGCGATCGCGCCCGCCGAACTAGCGAAGGCCGCCGGCTTCGACGTGCCCGAGGGCACCACCTTCCTGTTCGTCAAGGGGGACGGCATCGGCGACGAGTACCCGTTCTCGCGCGAGAAGCTGACCACGCTGCTGACGGCGCACCGCTACGAAGGCGAGTTCGAGAACGCCCTGGACGCGATGCGCGCCGTCTACGAGGTCGGCGGCAAGGGCCACTCCTGCGGCATCTACAGCCACGACGACGACCACATCCACCGCCTCGGCCTGGCCGCACCGGTGAGCCGGATCATGGTCCGGCAGCCGCAGTCGAAGGCCAACGCCGGCGCGTTCAACAACGGCATGCCGATGACGTCCTCGATGGGCTGCGGCACCTGGGGCGGCAACGTCACCAGCGAGAACGTGCACCTGAAGCACTACCTGAACACCACCTGGGTGGCCCGTCCGATCCCCGAGGACAAGCCGAGCGACGAGGAGCTGTTCGGCGATTTCTACGATCCGGCGCTGGAGCCCGAGGACGCCTGATGACCGCCCCCGACCGCGATCCGCTGGTGGACGCCGCCCACGCCTGGTGGACCACCGAGATCATCGACATCCATCCCGGTGAGATCGGCGTCCGCGGCTATCCGATCGAGCAGTTGATCGGTCGGATCAGCTTTCCGCAGATGATCTGGCTGATGCTGCGCGGCGACCTGCCCAGCGCCGACCAGGCGGGCCTGCTGGAGGCCGCACTGGTCGCCTCGGTCGACCACGGGCCGCACGCCCCGTCCATCGCGATCAGCCGGATGTCGGTCACCTGCGGGCTGCCGCTGAACGGCGCGATGGCGTCCGCGATCAACGTGCTGGACGACGTCCACGGCGGCGCCGGGCAGCAGTGCATGGAGCTGTACCGCGAGATCGACGAGTTGCTCACCGAGCGGGACCACGGCCCGGACGCCCCCCTCGCCGAGGCGGACGCGGTCGCGGCCGCAGCCACCGTCTGGACGCGCTGGAACGAGCGCGGCATCCGCTATGCGCCGGGCTTCGGGCATCGCTTCCATCCGCTCGATCCACGCGCGCCGCGACTGCTCGGAATGGTGGACGACCTCGCCGCGACCGGCGCGGTGAGTGGCCGGTTCGCGACCATCGGACGAGCCGTCGAGGAGGCCATCAGCGCCGGACGGAGCCGCCGCGTGCCGATGAACATCGACGGCGCCACCGCCGCGATCTACAGCGAACTCGGCTTCGCGCCGGAACTGGGCAGGGGCATCTTCATCCTGTCCCGTTCGGTCGGCATCCTCGCCCACGCCTGGGAGCAGACCATCCAGGGCGGCCGGATCAAGGGCCCGATGCCGCCGCAGATCCCCTACCGCTACGCGGGCAGCCCCCGCCGGGATCTGCCCGGCGCCACCCACAGCGATCCCGAAACCGCCTGAACCGCACTGGAGTCACCGATGACCACAGACCTGATCTCACACCAGCTCGTCCGCTACCTGGAGCACCGCGGCGTCGAACACGTCTTCGGCCTGTGCGGGCACACCAACATCGCCGTGCTGGCCGCGCTGGCCACCTCGCCGATCGACTTCGTCAACACCCGGCACGAGCAGCTGGCCGCGCACGCCGCCGACGGCTACGCCCGGGCCACCGGACGCGCCTCGGTGGTGCTCTCGCACCTCGGTCCGGGCCTGACCAATGCCGCCACCGGCGTGGCCAACGCCGCGCTGGATTCGGTGCCGATGGTGGTCATCGCCGGCGACATTCCGTCCCACTACTACGGCAAACACCCCCACCAGGAGGTGAACCTGCACGCGGACGGCGCCCAGCACGAGATCTTCCGGCCGTTCGTGAAGCGGGCCTGGCGGGTGGAGTCACCGCACCTGTTCGCCGAGATCCTCGACAAGGCGTTCCGGCTCGCCGAGAGCGGACGTCCCGGCCCCGTCCTGGTCGACGTGCCGATGGACATCTTCTCGGCCGAGGTCGACGTGGCCACCTTCGACAAGGTGCTGGCCGGCACCACCGAGCTGGCCAAGCCGTCGCTCGACCCGGCCGTCGCCGAAGAGATCGTGGCCAACCTGCTGGCGGCCGAGCGTCCGGTGCTGCACGTCGGTGGCGGCATCGTTCTGGCGAGCGCGGCGACCGAACTGGCCGAACTCGTCGACCACCTGCAGCTCCCGGTCTCGCACAGCCTGATGGGCAAGGGTGCGGTCGCCGACGACAATCCCTGTGTGCTGGGCATGACCGGCTTCTGGGGCACCGAGTTCGTCAATGCCACCACCCGAGAGGCCGACTGGATCCTGGCCCTGGGCGTCACCTTCGCCGAGGCCGACAGCTCGTCGTGGGAGGAGCAGTACACCTTCCGGATCCCGCCGACCAAGCTGATGCAGATCGACATCGATCCGGACGAGCTCGGCCGCAACTACCCGCTGCAACTCGGTGCCGTCGCCGACCTCAAACCTGCGCTGCGCGCCCTGGTGGACGCGGCGAAGCGGCTGGCGCCCGAGGGCGTCCGGCGTCCGGAGCTGCTGGCCGAGATCAAGCGCAACCGCGACGAGTTCCGGGCCGGCAACGCCGCCGCGGTCGCCAGCGACGCCTGGCCGATGCGTCCCGAACGGATCCTCGCCGAGGTGCGCGAGGTGCTCCCGGCCGACGCGATCATCACCACCGACGTGGGCTGGAACAAGAACGGGATGGCCCAGCAGATGGACATCCTCACCCCCGGCTCGGTGTTCACCCCCGGCGGCTTCGCCACCATGGGCTTCGGTGCTCCCGCGGCACTCGGCGCCAAGCTCGCCCGGCCCGATCGGGTGGTGGTCTCGCTGGTCGGCGACGGCGGCTTCGGGGCCAACCCGAGCCTGCTCTACACCGCCCGGGAGCGCGGCATCGCCGCGGTCTGGGTGGTGATGAACAACAACGCGTTCGGCACCATCGCCGGACTGGAGAAGGCGCACTTCGACACCACCTACGGCACCGTCTTCGAGAACGCGGACGGCCCGGTGGTCACCGACTTCGGCGCCATCGCCCGCGCCTACGGCGTGGACGGCGTCACGCTCACCTCGGCGGACGAGTTCAAGCCGGCCCTGGCCGACGCGATCGCGGCCAACCGTCCGGTGGTGATCGACGTGTCGATGATCAACGTGCCGACCCCCACCTCGGGGCACTGGAACATCATGGACATCTACTCCCCCGGCGCCGGCATCCATCACGCCGCCACCTCGTGAGCGTCCGATCATGTTCGCCCTCGCCGACCCCCCGATCCAGCGCTACTCGCTGGGGCACCTCACCATCATCGACGTGCCCACCCCCGAACTTGTCCGGATCGCCGCCCGCACCGGGTACGACTACGTCAGCCCGCGACTGATCTGCGACGGCCTGCCCGGTATGGACCACTCGCTGGCCCGCAACCCCGCGCTGTTGCGGGCCACCCGGGAGGCGCTGGCCGAGACCGGCCTGCCGGTGCACGACATGGAACTTGCCCGGATCGCCGACGATGTCGATCCGGGCAGCTACGAGGCGGAGCTCGCGGTCGGCGCCGAACTGGGTGCCCGGCATCTGCTGTCGAGCATCTGGAGCGCCGACCACGGCTACACCGTGGACGCCTTCGGCCGGCTCTGCCGGTTGGCCGCTCAGTACGGCTTCACCGTCAACCTGGAGTGGCTCGCGCTGGCCACCGTCAGCACCATGGCCGACGCCGTCGCGGTGCTCCGCGAGGTCGCAGAGCCGAACGCCCGGCTGATGATCGACCTGCATCACTTCCACCGCTCGCACGAGTCGCTGGAATCCCTGTCCGAGATTCCCACCGAGTGGTTCGAGTTCGTCCAGATCTGCGACGCGCCCGGCGAGATCCCCGACGACCTGACCGAGATGGCCAGGATCATCCGCGAGGGGCGGTGCTACCTGGGCGAGGGCGGCACCGACCCGGGACCGGTGCTGGCTGCGCTGCCACCAACGGTGTACTCCGTCGAGATTCCCAGCGCCGCCGACGTGGCCCGGCTGGGCGCCGAGGGGCATGCCCGCCGCTGCCTGGAGACCTCCCGCACCTACCTGGCCGGCCACGGCCCGACCGAGAAGGACGCCGCCCATGGCTGAACCGAGCATTGCCGTCGCAACCGCCGGCACCGTCCCGCCCAGTGCGGACGCTGCCGCACCGCCCACCTGGCGCACCGGGCGTCCGGTCAGTCACCGGCTGTTCCTGCTGGGCGAGGGCATCGGGGCGTCCAAGACGCCGGGGCTGCACGAGGCCGAGGCGCGGGCCCAGGGGATCTGGCTCAGCTACCGCTGCCTGGACAGCCTCACCTGGGGGATCACCGCCGACGACCTGCCCGAGGTGGTCGCCTGGGCGCGCGCCGACGGGTTCTCGGGGTTCAACGTGACCCATCCCTTCAAGCAGGCGATCATCCCCGCGCTGGACGGACTGTCGCCCCGGGCGAGCGCCCTCGGCGCGGTCAACACGGTGGTGTTCCGCGACGGCGCGGCGATCGGCCACAACACCGACTGGTGCGGCTACCAGAAGCCGTTCCGCGATGCCCTGCCCGAGGCCTGCACCGGCACCGTGGTGCAGCTGGGTGCCGGCGGCGCCGGCGCGGCGGTCGCCTACGCGACCCTCGACCTGGGCACGCCGCGGCTGATCATCCACGACCTGCGGGCCGACCGGGCACGCGACCTGGCCGACCGGATGGGACGCCTGTTCGGCGCCGACCGCGTCGAGGTCGGCACCGATCTGGGCGAGTCCCTGGCCGGCGCGGAGGGGCTGGTCAACGCCACCCCGATGGGCATGGCGACGCATCCCGGCAGCCCCGTGCCGGCCGGGCTGCTGCGGCCCGAGCTGTGGGTCTCCGAGATCGTCTACTTCCCCCTCCACACAGAACTGCTGGTCCAGGCCCGAACGGTGGGCTGCCGGACCGTAGATGGCGCAGGAATGGCGGCAGAACAGGCCGTCCGAGCGTTCGAACTGTTCACGGGCAGCACACCCGACGCTGCCCGGATGCATGCTCAGGTCCGGGCAATGGCTGCCTAGACCCACACGGTGATCTCGAGACCGCATTCCACCCGGCGGCCACGAGGTTCACCGGCCCAGTGGGCACGATTAACGACACGCAACGTCGCGCTGTTCCTGAACACCGGCGTTCAGAAAGAAAGGCCCCAGATGTCATCACACGGTGGCGGCAACCAATCCAAGAAGGCGGCAGCCTCCGCCTGGATCGGTTCAGCACTCGAATACTACGACTACTTCATCTACGCCGCGGTCGCGGGCACGATCTTCCCGCAGCTGTTCTTCCCCGTCGGGGACCCGACGACCGGGATCGTGGCCGCCCTGGCCACCTTCGGCGTCGGCTACGTGGCCCGTCCGATCGGCGCCTTCGTCCTCGGTCACCTCGGTGACACGATCGGACGCAAGAAGGTACTGCTGACCTGCATGTACCTGATCGGCGCCTCGACCATGGCGGTCGCGTTCCTGCCGACCTACCCGCAGGTCGGCGTCATCGCCCCGATCCTGCTGGTGGTGCTGCGCCTGATCCAGGGCTTCGCGGTCGCGGGCGAGATCTCCGGTGCCTCCTCAATGGTGCTGGAGCACGCCCCGTACGGCCGCCGAGGGTTCTTCGGCTCGTTCACCCTCCAGGGCGTCCAGGCGGGTCAGATCCTCGCCGCGGGCGTGTTCATCCCGCTGTCCGCGTTCCTGTCGCCGGAGGACTTCCTGAGTTGGGGCTGGCGGATTCCGTTCCTGCTGAGCTTCGTCGTCATCGTCGCGGGCGTCATCATCCGGCGTACCGTCGATGAGACCCCGGTGTTCGAGAAGGAGGAGGCCGAGGGCGACAAGCCCAAGTCGCCGGTCGTCGAGGCGTTCAAGTACTCCTGGCCGAACATGCTCCGGGTCTGCACGATGGCGCTGATGAACACGATCCCGATCGTGGCCACCGTCTTCGGGTCGGCGTACGCCACCCAGAAGGCGTACGGCATCGAGATCCCGATCAGCATCTACTTCTGGATCCCGCTGCTCGGCAACATCGTCGCCTGCGCGGTCATCCCGTTCGTCGGCAACCTGTCCGACCGGATCGGGCGCCGCCCGGTGATCATCGGCGGCTGCCTGCTCTCGGGCATCGCTTCGTACGCCTACTTGATCATGATCCAGCAGGGCAACGTTCCCGGTGCGATCATCGCCTCGCTGGTCATGTGGGGGGCGCTCTACCAGGGCTACAACGGCGTGTTCCCGGCGTACTTCCCGGAGTTGTTCCCGGCCCACACCCGGGTCTCGGGCATGGCGATCGCGCAGAACACCGGCACCATGATCACCGGCGCGATAGTCGCCCCGCTGTTCGTCGCCATCGCACCTCCCGGCAGCAACGTCCCGCTCATCGTCGGCAGCGCCACGCTGGGCATCTGCGCCCTCGCCGCCTTCGCGGCGTTCAACGCCAAGGAGACCTACCGCCTGCACGTCGACGACCTCGGCACGGACGCCGTCCCGCCGACCAAGGAGGAGTACGAACGCCTTCGCCATGAGGCGATCGCCGACTACAACCTGGCGAATGCCAAGGTGTGACGATCGACATGGCCGGTGGCTCCGCGAACGAGCGTCGCGGGGCCGCCGGGTCGGATCGGGTCCGGACGCACCGGATGTACTGAGCGAAAGGTCGTGACATGCCGCGAAGGAAGCCCGTCGGGAATCCCCTCGCCGCCGC
Source organism: Micropruina sp. (assembly GCA_018055925.1). Taxonomy (GTDB): domain Bacteria; phylum Actinomycetota; class Actinomycetes; order Propionibacteriales; family Propionibacteriaceae; genus Micropruina. The sequence goes on along the minus strand of JAGPGQ010000045.1, from coordinate 744 downwards.
CATCGTCGGCGTCGTCATAGCGGGGATGGGCCTGTTCCTGATCGTCCGGGGCGACAGCGATGTCGCGCGGGTGTTCGGGAGCCTGCTGATCCTGTTCGGTGTCGTGGGCGCCGTCGCGAACCTCTGGGTGCGTCGTCGTCTCCGGCAGGAGGCGGAGCACCAGCGCGGACGAGGGACCGGCTGACCCACCCCCGCGTGGCAGTGGTGCCGCCGCACTAGCCTCGGGCTTTCATGGTTGGTGTGTTGGGACGGTGAAAGTGCTCCTGGCTTAGGAGGATAGGGGTGACCGGTCTGGACCGGTGCCCCGTCGGCCGCGCTGGCCCGGTGGCGCAAAACCGTTGGCACAACATGATCCGGCGAAGGTGCTGTTGGATCTCGCGATCACGCTCGCGGTGGGTGGGACGCGATGAGCGACATCGCAACGGTGCGTGCCGAACTCTACGGACTGTGCATTTCGTCATCCCGGCTGTCGAACGCATGCGTCATCCCGGCGAACGCCGGGATCTCGAGGTGCCGCTTTGGTGGTGAGATCCCAGGTCGGGGCCGGGATGACGTGCCGGTGGGATCCCGAGCCAGGCGTGCAAGGAGCCGTTGTCGACGACCCGGTACATGAGAACTGTACGGATTGTGCATTTCGTCATCCCGGCGAACGCCGGGATCTCGGGGGTACGGCTTTGGTGATGGGATCCCGGGTCGGGGCCCGGGATGACGTGGAGGGGTCATCCGGATGCGGGCGTGCAAGGA
>JAGPGQ010000251.1 GCA_018055925.1 Micropruina sp. | reverse complement strand
GCTCCCAGTTCCTGCCGGCCACCAACCCGTGGCCGCCCGGCGTGGCCGCCGCCGAAACCATCAAGGCCGGTGACGAGGGCGGACGCCAGGCCGTGGTGCTGTTCGGCTCGACCGCGGTCGCCGCCGTAGGCACGTTCCTGTTCGCGCTGCCGTTCTCCGCCGCCGGCGTGGCCCTGATCGGCAATATCTGGGCACTGCTGATGTGGGGCATCGGCCTGCTGGTGCGGCAGTACGTCAACCTGGTGCCCGGGCTCGCCGAGCTGAACCTGAACGCCGAGTTCATCCCGCACGGGGTCATGGTCGGCGCCGGCATCGTCTCGCTGATCCAGGCCTTCATGCTGTTCACCGACCGACAGGCCAAGAAGAAGGCCGAGAAGAAGGTGTCGCACGTCAAGGGCCACATCGACCACAGCAACGATCCCGCCTACGCGGTGTCGGTCACCGCGGCCACCCTGCGGCGTTCGCTGGCCACCGGATTCGTGCTGTTCCTGGGGGGCGCCGTGATGCTCGCCCTGACCACCGGCCTGCTCACCCAGATGAACATCGGCACGCTGATCGGCTGGATCGTGTTCGCCGCCGTCGCCGCCTTCGTCCACGAGGTGATCGTCGGCCTGGCGGCCATGCACTCGGGCTGGTTCCCGGCCTTCGCGGTGACCCTGATCTTCCTGGTGCTCGGCCTGATCATCGGGTTCCCCGAGGTTCCGATGGTGGTCCTGGTGGCCTACTGCTCGGCGACCGGCCCGGCGTTCGCCGACATGGGCTACGACTTGAAGGCCGGATGGATCCTGCGCAAGGACACCTCGGACCAGCCCGAGTACGTCGAGTACGACCTGCAGGGCAAGCGGGAGCAGTTCAAGAGCGCGCTGATCGGCTTCACCGTCGCCGCGGTGTGCGTCCTGTTCCTGTGGCAGACCTACTTCGAGGGCGGCCAGATCCCGCCGGTGTCCAAGGTGTACGCCGACACCATCCAGGCCGGGCTGACCAACCCGCACACCCTGACCAACCTGCTGATCTGGGCCATCCCGGGTGCCCTCATCCAGGCCATCGGTGGGCCGAAGCGGCAGATGGGTGTCATGCTGGCCACCGGGCTGCTGATCAGCGCACCGAACGCATGCTGGGCGATCTTCCTGGCGTTGCTGGTGCGGGTCATCGTCCGCCGGACCAAGGGCGAGCAGGCCGAGGAGGCCCTGTCGCTGGTCGGGGCCGGGTTCATCGCAGGCGACGCGCTGGCCTCCGCCGGCGCACTGTTCAAGGGGAATTGATGGAAGTAACCAATCGGGTCGAATCGCGTCCGGAGTACTTGGCGTTCGAGGCGTTCAGCGGGGCGCGCAAGCTGATCGAGGAGATCATGTGCGTCCGGGCCGGTGAGGACGTGCTGATCACCGCCGACACCTCGTCCGACATGCGGGTGGCCGAACTGCTGGCCGGCGCCGCGCTGGCCGTCGGGGCGCATCCGGTGATCGTCCGGTACGAGACCCGGTACGCCTCCGCGATCGAGCCGCCCAAGCCGGTCGCCGGGGCGGCCCTGGGCGCCGACGTGTGGATCGAGCTGCAGCTGGGCTACATCATGCACAGCGAGGCGTTCCGGGCCGCCATGGCTCGCGGCACCCGCTACACCTGCCTGACCGGGCTGGACGTGCAGATGCTGGTCGACACCGTGGCCCGGGTCGACTACGCCGGCGTCACCCGGCTCGGCAACCGGCTGGTCGAGCTGCTGCAGGCCGCGGACGAGATCCGGATCACCTCCGCCAACGGCATGGACATCTCGGCCAAGCGGGGCGACCGTCCGATCCACCTGCGCGGCATCCCGGCCGACAAGCCGGGCATGTCCGTGATGCTGGCCGGGCAGATCTCGTTCAACCCGCTGGAGGAGACCCAGAACGGGACCATCGTGTTCGACGGCGCCGCCTGGCCGCCGGACGAGAACGGGCTGATCGCCAACCCGATCACGCTCACCGTCGAGAACGGGGTGGTCACCGACATCGCCGGCGACGGGTCGGACGCGGCCATCTACCGCAACTGGATGGCCAGCCACGGCGATCCGAACATGTACCGGGTGGCCCACTGGTCGCTGGGCTTCAACCCCGGCGTCACCCGGTCGACCGGACGGATCGTCGAGGACGAGCGGGTGTTCGGCTGCGTCGAGTTCGGCATCGGCACCAAGGGCGCCTGGATCGGCGGCGACCCGTGGGTGGCCGCGGCGCACACCGACGGGTCGAACCTGCTGCCGTCCATCTACTGCGACGGGGTCGCGATCGAGGAGAACGGCAGGTACGCGCATCCGGACCTGGTCGCGATCTGCCGCGAGCTCGGCGTGAGCGGGTACTGAAGTGGTCACCACCGGAGGTTCGCCAAGGGTGTCCGCGGCCAGGGCACACACCTCGCTGCGTTGGCGTCGCTCAACAGACGACCTGGTCTGCCCTCGCTCCGCCTTGCGATGCACGCACCCTGACCACGGACACCCACGACGAACCTCCGGTGGTGACCACCGATGGTGACGGTTGCCGGGGTGACCCACACCGAGCACCTGGTCGAGGTGCCCCTGGTGTGGGACGGGGACGATCCGCGGACCGTCGACGTGTATGCCCGGGAACTGGTCCGGCAGGGACGTGAGGACGCCCCCCACCTGGTCTGGTTCCAGGGCGGACCCGGCAACCGTGCCCAGCGCCCGGAGTCGATCTCGGGCTGGCTGGACGCGGCCCTGGACGACCATCGGGTGGTGCTGCTCGATCAGCGGGGCACCGGGCGGTCCCGGCCCGCCGACGCCCAGACGCTGGAAGGGATGACCGCCTTCGAGCAGGCCGAGTACCTCAGCCACTTCCGGGCCGACGCGATCGTCGCGGACGCCGAGGCGGTGCGCGAAGCGCTCGGCGTGCGGACCTGGTGGGCCCTGGGCCAGTCGTTCGGCGGCTTCGTGGTGACCAGCTACCTGACCCGGGCGCCGGAATCGCTGGCCGGGGCGATGATCACCGCCGGGCTGCCGCCGCTGCTCACCGCTCAGGGCGAGACCGCCACCGCCGACGACGTGTACGCCGAGACCTACCCGCTCACGGCGCGCCGCAACGGCGAGTTCTTCGCTCGGTATCCCGGCGACCGGGCGCTCTGCGGCCTGATCGCCCGGCACCTGGCCGACGTCGAGGAACTGTTGCCGACCGGGGAACGGCTGAGCCCGGAACGTTTCCAGCAGCTCGGGATCGGGCTGGGGACGGCGTCCGGCTTCGACGCGCTGCACTACGTGCTGGAGGATCCGTTCGTCCGGGTGGCCGGCGAGCGCCGGCTCAAGCGGCAGACGCTGGCGCAGTTCGGCCCGCTGCTCAGCCGGGCGACCAACCCGCTGTACGCGGTGCTGCACGAGAGCATCTACGGGCGTCCCGGGCTGCCGGCCACCGACTGGGCGGCGCACCGCGTCCGGTCCGGACGGGAGCCGTTCGCCACCCCGGCCGAGGAGCTGGGGGAGCGGTTCTGCTTCGTCGGCGAGCACATGTTCCCGTGGCAGTTCGAGCAGGACCCGGCGCTGATCCCGCTGCGCGGGGCGGCCGACCTGCTGGCCGTGAAGGACGACTGGGACGAGCTGTACGACCTCGCCGCGCTGGCCGAGAACCGGGTGCCGGTGGCCGCCGCGATGTACACCCCGGACATGTTCGTTCCCTACGAGTCGCAGCAGCGCACCGCGTCGGCGATCGCGGGGCTGCGTCCGGTGATCAGCACCGAACACCAGCACGACGGGATCCGTGCGGACGGTCCGGCGCTGTATGCGCGGTTGAAGGAGGCCTTGGCATGAACCGGCCCGCACCCGGGACGGGGTTGCCGTCCGACCCGAGCCGAAACCGCGCTGGCATCCCGGAGAACGCCGGGATCCCCGGACCGGACCGCACGGTTTCCGTGGTGACCATCGGGCAGGCGCCGCGGGTCGACGTCACGCCCGAGCTGGCGGCGATCTTCGGGCCCGGCGTCCGGCTGATCGAGCACGGCGCCCTCGACCCGCTGGACGCCGAGCAGATCGCCGCGCTGGAGCCGGGACCGGACGCCGAGGGGGTGCTCACCTCCCGGCTGCGCGACGGCGGCTCGGCGGTGTTCACCCACGCCGGCATCGAACCGCTGCTGGCCGCCGCGATCGCCCGCGGCGAGGCCGGCGGCGCGGACGCGACACTGGTCATCTGCGCCTCACACTTCCCGGCGTTTCCGCACGTCAGGCCGGTGTTCTACCTGGAACCCCTGGCGCACAGCGGCCTTCGCGGACTGCTCAGCGGCTTCGACGATCCCGGGCTCGGGGTGGTGTCTCCGCTACCGGAACAGTGCGCGTCGGCGGTGGAGCGCTGGACGGCGGTCGCCGGCGCCCGGGTGACCGCGACCGCGGCGGCCAGCCCCTACACCGGCACCATCGCCGACACCGCGGCCGCCGCCGCGTCCCTGGCCCCGGACTGCGACCTGATCGTCCTCGACTGCGTCGGCTACGGCGCCGAGGCGGCCACGGCCGCCCGGGCTGCCTGCGCGGCCTCCGGGCACGACGTCCCGGTGGTCACCGTCCGTTCGCTCGGCGCCCGGCTCCTCTCGGCCCTGCTCTGAACGCCCCCGGCTGGGATAGGGGACGGTTCTTATTCCCGTTCAGGGGACGGTTCTTATTCCCGTTCAGGGGACGGTTCCCATTCCCGTTCGCCGGACTGCCCATTCCCGTTCGCTCGAACCGACAGCACCGATCGGTCAGTGGATGCGGAGGTGCAGGGTGCGAGCGCACGGACGGAGCGCCTGGTCAGGCCAAACGTCCGGGCCGCAGGCGTGGGAGCCGAGGCCGTGCTGGGCGGCGTCCAGGTAGAGGTAGGTGGCGGACGGCTCCGGGAGTTCGTGCGGGTGCGCCGCGGCGTCCAGTTCCTGGGAGGTGTGCGGGGTCAGGGTGAAACCGGGTAGCCGCCCGGCGACGTCGGGGACGGCGTCGATGCGCAGCCGATCGGACGCCCCGGCGCGCAGGGTCAAGGACCGCAGATCGCTGCGGTGTCCACTCTCCTGCGGACGGGCATACGGCACGGTCAGTTCGCTCAGCGGCGCGGAGAACCGGCCGACCAGGGCGGCCCGGCGGCTGTCCGGATACGACTCGTGCGGGCCGGTGCCGAACCAGGTCGCCCCGTCGATCGTCGTTGGCAGGTCGAACCGGACGCCGAGCCGCGGCCAGACCAGATCCCAGCCGGCGCTCGGTTCGAGGTCGATCCGCAACTCCAGGACGCCCTCGCGCACCATCCACCGGACATCGCTGAGCACGCCGAGCCTGGAGTTCGCCGCCGCCCATCGGGTGAGCGTCCGCAGTTCCGTCGGCGACCCGGTCCTGGACAGCACCCGCGGGGTCAAGCGGTCCAGGCCCGCCGCCCGCCAGAGCACGTCCCACGGTGTCCCTGGACCGTCGCCGCCGAAACCGGCGCCACGGTCGTTGTCGGTCGGTGCGCGCCACAG
>JAGPGQ010000250.1 GCA_018055925.1 Micropruina sp. | reverse complement strand
CGGCCGCAGCCCTGGCCGGCCTCGACCTACCCACGCTGACATTGCCGGGCAAGCGAGTGCCTTGGTTGGTCCGGATGATGGCCTCTCGTGGGATCGTCGGTGGGCCGTCTACGACGGTCTGATTGCTGCCACCGCACTCCACAACGGCCATGCACTGTTGTCCGGCGACCGGCGGGCACGGGGGACCTACGAGTCCGTGGGAGTCGAGGTCGTTGATTAGGATGCTGCGATGAGCTGGGTGGAGGTAGTCGGCTATGTCGCTTCGGCGCTCATCGTGCTTTCGCTCACCATGACCTCCGTGGTTCGGTTGCGCGTGCTGTCGATGACCGGCGGGCTGATCTTCGTGGTCTACGGTGCGCTGCTGCCGTCCGTCCCGATCATCCTGACCAATGCCGCGGTGGCCGGGGTCAACATCTGGTTCCTCCGCCGGGAGTTCGGGCCGCAGCGATCGATCGGCGCCGTCCCGATCGACGCCGGAGCCCCATTCCTGGAGGACTTCCTGCGGGCCCACACCGAGGACATCCGGCGCACCTGGCCGGCCTTCGGCTCCCTGGGCGACGAGGACGTCGTCCTGCTGCTGATGCGGGACGGGCTCCCCGCCGGGGTGCTCGCCGGCCACCGGGACGGTTCGGTGCTGCGGCTGACCCTGGACTACGTGATGGCCGCCTATCGCGACTCCCGGATCGCCACCTGGCTGTACCAGGGCCCGGGCACCAAGCGCCTGCGCGAGGCCGGAATCGCCAGCGTGGTCGTGGAGCATCCCGCGCCCGGGCATACCGACTACCTGCGTCAGCTGGGCTTCCGCACCGTCGACGGCACCTTGGTCAAGGATCTCTGACGCGCGACCGGGTCGGTCGTCGTCCGGATTCCCCGCCCGGGGGAGTTCCCTGGTTTCACCCCGGTTACCCGGCCGTCCACTGGTGATTCACAGGTCCGGCGGCTGATCTGGAGTGGTGATGCTGCACGAAGCGCGGGGGCACGTCCGGCTGGCGAGTTCCGCCGGGCCGGCCACGCGGACGCCGGTCGTCCCGGTTCCGCCACAGACACGCACCTTCGACCTCGTCGTGGTCGGCGGCGTCCCGGGTGCGGGCAAGAGCACCGCCATCGTCCGGGCGACCGCCGGCCTGGACGACGTCAGCACGATCGACCCCGAGCAGGTGTCCGCCTGGCTGCGGCAGCGGCTGCCGTCCGGGATCCCGTATCGGGGCTACCGCTGGCTGGTGCACGCGACGCACACGATCCGGGTCGTCGCCGAACTGGTGACCGGGCCGGTCAGCGGCCGGCGCCTGGTCATCCACGACCCCGGCACGCGAATCCGCCGCCGCAACCTGCTGCTCGCGCTGGCGCGAGCGGCCGGCTGGCGCACGGCGCTGCTGTACATCGACGCCGATCGGGCCGCGGCCATCGAGGGCCAGCGGCGACGTGGACGAGTGGTCCGCTCGTTCGATGAGCACTGGGCGAACTGGGAGCGGCTCCGGCCGGAGCTGACCGCTCAAGCCCGCCGACGCCAGACCCTGACCGAGGACGAGCCAGTGCTGCTGGTGGATCGCGCCGACGCCGTGGACGCGCTCCGCCGGCTCTGCGCCCACTGATCCTCCGCGGCGATCCCTTTGCCCTGGTGGGCGGCCAATTCCGCGGCGGAAACTTGGCTATCACTAAACATATGCGCAGCTATTGCGACGAGGTGGGGTAACGGCTTGTTCATCGAACGCGATACGTCCGATGGCCGGTCAATGCCGCTGGTTCCGATGGGGATTGTGAGACCGGATACCCGCCCACAACGGTACGCATATCGGTCGGTTTCGCTTTCATTCCGACAGAACTGGTAACCTACGCGAACCCCCCAGGCACTGTGCTTTCGGTGTTTGTCACCAACGGCTCAGTGCAACCCACCCCCTTGGCGCAAGCCTTCACGGAAAGCCCCCATTCCGATGACCCCTGCCCTGAACATTGTCGCGCGCCTTCTGCTCGCCCTGGCCTGCTGCACCGCGGTCCTGGCCGGCACCCTGGCCGCCCCCACCTCCGCAACCGCCGCCCCGGCGATCGACCTCACCGTCGTGGTGCAGGACGATCGCGCCACCATCTCCTGGACCTCGCCCTCCGACCCGCCGGAAGGGTGGCGGGTCGGACGCGACGGCAAGGACTCCGACGGGGACGGTGCCTGGTCGACCACGATCTCGGCCAAGCTCCGCTCCTGGACGTTCAACCGCCTGGTGCGCGGCGCCACCTACCGCCTGACGGTCACGTCGTCGGCCGGCACCGGAAGCGTCACGGTCGTCGCCGGCTCGACGCCGACGCCCACCCCCACGCGGACCACGACACCGCCGGACCCGGCGATCGAGGTCAGCGTCGTCCAGCAGAACGACCAGGCCACGATCACCTGGACCTCGCCGTCCGACCCACGCGAAGGCTGGCGGGTCGGGCGCGATGGCAAGGACGCGGGCGGCTACGGCGCCTGGTCGTCCACCATCTCGGCCAAGCTCCGCTCCTGGACGTTCAACCGCCTGGTGCGCGGCGACACCTACCGCCTGACGGTGTCGTCCTCGGTCGGATCCGGCAGCGTGACGATCGTCGCCGGCTCGGCGTCCAGCCCGACGGCCACGCCCACCGTGCAGCCGAGCCCCACGCGCAGCACGCCGACGGCGTCCGTGACCCCCACCGTGAGCACGCCGCAGTCGGGCCAGGGCCGGATGGGCTGGCTGTCCGGTGTGGCCACCCGCGAGAACGGCAACGGCCCGGATCCGGCCAAGTACTTCGGCGACTGGCGCGGCACGCCCGTCGAGATCGGCCAGACCTGGCCGCACACGCCGGACGTGTGGGGGATCAACCCCTCGATCCGCGACTCCTGGGCCGGCTTCCAGGGCCCGATGAGCCTGTCCTACCAGCCCGGCCCCGACTGGAAGGGCCTGCAGGGCTGGCGCTCCTACGGTGCTATCGCCCGCGGCGACATGGACGCCTGGTGGCGGGCCGCCGCCCAGAACACCCGCAAGCTGCGGGCCGGGAAGGGCACCACCTTCGTGTCGCCGTTCTACGAGTACAACGGCGACTGGATGAAGTGGAGCGTCACCCGCACCACGCAGGGCTATGCCGACTTCCGCAACGCGTGGGCCCGGGTCGCCCGGATCTGGCGACAGGAGTTCCCCGAGGTCAGGCTGGTGCTGCCGGCCGCCTGCGTCCGGGACGTGCCGGCGGCCATGATGCCCGCACCCGACACCTATGACCTGGTCGGCTGCACCATCTACAACGCCTGGCCGTGGGCCGAGAACGGCGCACCCGCGATCCGGATGCTCGAGGTCGGCCGGCAGCGGGCCGAGTCGGTCGGGAAGCCGTTCGCGATCACCGAATGGGCGAACTCGGCGAACGGACGCGTGGCCGGCGGTGGCGGCGAGGCTCCCGCCTTCATGACCGCCATGCACGCCTGGATGCGGGCGAACGCCGGCACCGGTGCGGGCCAGTTGGTGTTCGAGACCTTCTTCAACATCGACGGCTACGACCTGGACCACATCGTGCTGCGGTGGAACGGCTCCGGCGGCTCGGCCAGCGGCAGTCAGAGCCGGACGGCGGCCCGTTACCGGGAACTCTGGTAGGAGCGGAGCCCGGTCACGGTGCGGTAGTCGCGGTTCCAGCGGAGCAGTGGCTCCCCGTCCCGGTGCGGGCTGCCCCGCTCCACCGTCCCGACGATCACCAGCTGATCGTGCACGGGCGTGACCGAATGGGTGCCGCACCACAGGGTGACCAGGGCATCGGGCAGCCACAGCGGTCCCTCGGGCGAGGTCACGGCACCGGCCTCGCGCAGGGCGTCCAGTCGTTCGGCGTTCGTCCCGGGCGCGGTGAGCCGGTGGACGATGTGCCGCTGCCCGGCGGCCAGCACCGACACCGCCCACGGCGCGCCGCGGGTGATCGCCGGCACTCCGAAGCGGTCCTTCCAGGCGGAGAGCGCGAGGGTGAATGGCTCCACCGAGGCGGTCAGGACGGATCCGGCGACGAAGAACTGGTCGTCGGATCCGTCGCGCACCGTGATCAGGGTGAGGCCGCTGGCGTAGAGGGCGAAGCTGTCGTACAGCGACGAACGGGAACTCGTCATGGCTGCCGGTGCTCGTTCACCGGGGCGGCGACTGCGGGCCGCTGTCGTCCGGCACCGCCTCGTGGTGCCGCAGTCCGTGGGAGCGCCGGTCCTCCTTCATCTCGGCCTCGAAGATGTGCCGGCGCCCGGCCATGAGCCTGCCCCGGACGTGCTCCTCGAGATCGCGGAAGACCGACCAGTAGGTGTCGTCGTACTCCTCGACCACCTGGTAGCTCCAGCGGCCCTCGATGATGTTGCGCCCGATCAGCTCGCGCTGCAGCAGGTCGGCCAGGTCACGATGGCCGGCGGCGCGCAGTTCGTCCACGGCGTCGCCCAGGGTGAGGTCGGCCGACCCGCACAGCCGATGGAACGCGTACAGGTGGCCGCGCGCCTCCTCGACCTTCTCGAGCGCCTCGGACAACTTCCCGACCGCGGCCACGGTGGCGTCGTCGGTTCCGTCGGGACGCCGGTGCTCCACCAACTGCTGCTCCCGGTCGATCGTCGGCTCGTGGTTCATGGTGTCCTCCTGCCTTCGCAGACTAGCCTCGAGTGCCAGCCGGGGCGGTCGGCCGGCCATGGCCGGCTTCGGAGGGAGGACCGGATGACCGAGCATCGGGATGCCGGCGACACCGTGCCGGACGGCCCGCCGATCGAGCCCGACTACGACTCCGACCCGGAACGCTGGCGCTCCTGGTCGGCGGCGCGGGACGTCCCACACCTGCTGGCCGGCAGGTTGGCCGGCCGGGTGCTCGACGTCGGCTGCGGGGACGGCCGGCTGGCCCGGCTGCTGCCCGAGACGGTGACCTGGATCGGCGTGGACGCCTCGTGGAGGCAACTGTCCCGGGTCCGGGACCGTCCCGTCGTGCAGGCCGACATGCGCCGGCTGCCGTTCGCCGATCGCTCGGTCGACACCGTGCTCCAGCTGTGGTGCCTCTACCACGTGCCCGATCCGGTGACGGCGGTCGCCGAGGCCCGGCGGGTGCTCCGGGAGGGCGGCACGTACTACGCTTGCACGTCCGCCCGGACCAACGATCCCGAACTGGTCCCGGACGGCTATCCGCCCACCAGCTATGACGCCGAGGACGCGGAAGCGATCACCCGCGCGGTCTTCGACACGGTCGACGCGATGGCCTGGGAGGTCCCGCAGGTCATCCGCGACCGGGACGAACTGCGCGCGTACTGCCGGCACCACCTCCTGGACCCCGCCCGGGCCGAGGAGGTGGACGTGCCCCTCACGCTCACCAAGCGCGGTGTGCTGATCACGGCCCGCGAGGCCGGGGCGTCGGTCACCCGGACGGCTCGACTCCGATGAGGTCGAGGACGGCCCGCGCGGCGCGGAGCGGTGGGGTCTCGTCCGTCATCCCGGGCCTGACCCGGGATCTCGGTCGCGGAG
>JAGPGQ010000249.1 GCA_018055925.1 Micropruina sp. | reverse complement strand
TCCTTGAATCGGCTCCTTGCGCGCCCACATCGGGATCCCCACCTACATGTCATCCCGGGCCCGACCCGGGATCTCACCACCAATGCCGCACCCCGAGATCCCGGCGTTCGCCGGGATGACGAAATCCGTTCGCCAGGATGACGAAATCCGTTCGCCGGGACGACAAAATCCGTTCGCCGGGATGACGAAATGCACAATCCATACAGTTCCTACGTACCGGATGGTCGACAACGGCTCACAACGCGGCCGGACCGCCGCAGACCGCGCACCCCAACACCAGGTCCACCTGCCCATGCACGCCTGGTGACTGAACCAGATCGAGAGCTACTTCTCCATCCCGACTCGCAGCTACCCCACCAAGCCCACCGACTCCCGGCGAGCTCATGAACACGCCCACTAGGGTGCGCCCATGAGGGCATTGCTGCAGCGGGTGACGTCCGCGTCGGTGACCGTGGACGGCGAGACGGTGGGTGCCATCGACCGTCCGGGACTGCTGGTGTTGCTGGGGGTCACCCACGCCGACACCCCGGCGGTCGCCGACACCCTCGCCGACAAGACCTGGAACCTGCGCATCCTGGAGGGCGAACGCAGTTGCGCCCAGGACGAGGCGCCACTGCTGGTGGTCAGCCAGTTCACCCTCTACGCCGACACCCGCAAGGGGCGCCGACCGTCCTGGAACGCCGCGGCACCGCGCGAGGTCGGCGAGCCGCTGGTCGGGGCGTTCGTGTCCGCGCTGCGCCAGCGCGGAGCCGAGGTGGCCACCGGTTCGTTCGGGGCGATGATGCAGGTCGCCCTGGTCAACGACGGCCCGATGACGGTGCTGCTCGAGGCCTGACCCGGCGTCCCGCGCCGATCCGCGAAGCACAGCCCTGTGACGGCCGGGTTACAGACCCGATCACCGGATCGGGGCGAGCCAGGATCACGGACTTGTCACTATCCTGTTACCGGCCGGAACGGGGTGAGAGCATGGCGTCACTGCTTGTGGTGAGCAATCAGCTGTCCAGCGGTCAGCGGCCCGAAGAGGCCCTGCCCGTGCTGGGCCTGCTGGCTCACGACCTGCGCGCGGCGCCGGCGGACACCTCCGCGCTGACCGAGTCGGCGACCGCCGACGCGATCGTGATGGACGGCCGCTCCGACCTGGCCAGCGCCCGGACGATGTGCCGGCTGATCGCCTCGTCCGGCATCACCCTGCCGGTGCTGCTGGTGGTCACCGAGGGCGGCCTGGCCGCGATCAACGGCGACTGGGGCATCGCGGACCTGATCCTGGACGGGGCCGGCCCGGCCGAGTTCGACGCCCGGCTCCGGCTGCTGCTCAGCACCAGCGACAACGAGGGCCTGATCCGGGCCGGGAGCATCGTGATCGACGAGGCCGCCTACTCGGCCCGCCTGGGCGAGGATCCGCTCGACCTGACCTACACCGAGTTCGAGCTGCTGAAGTACCTGGTGCTGCACCCGGGCCGGGTGTTCAGCCGGGAACATCTGCTGGCCGACGTCTGGGGTTACGACTATTTCGGCGGCACCCGCACGGTTGACGTGCACATCCGCCGGTTGCGGGCCAAGCTCGGCCCGGAGCACGAGTCCCTGATCGGGACGGTGCGTAACGTCGGTTACCGGTTCTCACCGTAGCCGGAGGCCACTACCCTGAACCCATGTTGGGCAGTGACGAGGTCGAGGACGTCCGCGAACTGGCCCGATCGGTGGCCGCGGTCGACGGCGAGGCGCCGCTCAACGAGGAGGCCGGCCTGGCGCTGGTCTCCGACGACCCGGCGCTGACCCACCACCTGCGGCGCGACGGCCACACCCTGGTCGGGTACGCGCAGAGCAACGGCAGGCTCGGCAGCGCACAGCTGTTCGTCCATCCGGCGCACCGCCGCCGCGGGATCGGCGGCGAGCTGCTGCTGGACGTGGCCGGCTACGGCGTGTGGGCCTTCGGCGACCTGCCCGCCGCCCGGGCGTTCGCCGCCGACAAGGACCTGGTCGAACGCCGCCGGCTGCTGGTCATGGAACGCCCGCTGGAGCCCCCCGGCCCCGAACAGGACGGCGTCCGGGTCTTCCGGCCGGACGACCTGGACGGCCTGCTCGCCGTGAACGCGGCCGCCTTCGACTGGCATCCCGAGCAGCGGCACTTCTCCCGCGCCGACGCCGAGGCCCGGATGGCCGAGGACTGGTTCGACCCGGACGGCCTGCTGGTCACCGAGGACGCCGACGGGGTCACCGGTTTCCACTGGACCAAACGGCACCCGGACGGCCGCGGCGAGGTCTACATCCTGGCCACCCACCCGAGGGCCCAGGGCGGCGGTCTGGGACGCCGGCTGCTGGCCGCCGGGCTGGACCATCTGGCCCGCACCGGCAGCCGCAGCGTGCACCTCTACGTTGAAGCCGCGAACGCGCGCGCGGTAGAACTGTACGAACGCGCGGGCTTCGCCGTGGTGCACAGCGATGTGCAGTACGGCCCGGTCCACCGCATCGCCGAGTGATCCCAGGAGCAGGATGAGCGCCGACCTTGCCGAGCCGACGGCTCCCGAGCTGCCCGAAGACCGCTACTCCGACCGTGAGCTGAGCTGGCTGGCGTTCAACCGGCGGGTTCTCGACCTGGCCCGCGACTCGGCCAGGATCCCGCTGCTGGAGCGGGCCCGGTTCCTGGCGATCTTCACGTCCAACCTGGACGAGTACTTCATGGTGCGGGTGGCCGGCCTGAAGCGCCGGATCGCCGCCGGCGTGGCGGTGCCGTCCGCGTCCGGCATCCTGCCCCGCGACCTGCACGAGTTGATGCTGTCCCGGGCCCACGACCTGGTCGTCGAGCAGGCCCGGATCTTCGCCGAGGACATCCGCCCGGCGCTGGCCCTGCACGGCATCGAGGTGCTCCGCTGGAACGAGCTGACCGACGCCGAGAAGGAGCACCTGACGGTGCTGTTCGAGGAACGCATCTTCCCGGTGCTGACCCCGCTCGCGGTCGATCCGTCCCATCCGTTCCCCTACATCTCGGGCCTGGCGAACAACCTGGCGGTGCTGCTGCGGAACCCGTCCACCGGGGCCCGGCAGTTCGCCCGGGTCAAGGTGCCGACCCTGCTGAGCCGCTTCCTGAAGCTGGGCGAGGGCCGATTCATCGCGCTGGAGGACGTGATCGCGCATCACCTCGACCGGCTGTTCTCGGGCATGCAGGTGGTGACCTATTCGATCTTCCGGGTGACCCGCAACGAGGACCTCGAGGTCGAGGAGGACGACGCCGAGAACCTGCTGTACGCGCTGGAGCAGGAGCTGCTCCGGGTCAAGATCGGGCGTCCGCCCGTCCGGCTCGAGGTCGAGGAGGACATCGACGACCAGATGCTCGACCTGCTGGTCGCCGAACTGGACATCTCCGAGAACGAGGTGTTCCGGCTGCCCGCGCCGCTCGACCTGCGCGGGCTGTTCTCGCTGGCCGACCTCGACCGGGAGTCGCTGAAGTTCCCGGCCTTCCTGCCCAAGACGCACCCCGAACTGGCCGAGGTCGAGACCGCGAAGCCGGCCGACATGTTCGCCGCCCTCAAGCAGCGCGACGTGCTGCTGCACCATCCGTACCACTCGTTCGCCACCAGCGTGCAGCGCTTCATCCAGCAGGCGGCGGCCGATCCGGCGGTGCTGGCGATCAAGCAGACCCTGTACCGCACCTCGGGCGACTCGCCGATCGTGGACGCCCTGATCGACGCCGCCCAGGCCGGCAAGCAGGTGCTGGCGCTGGTCGAGATCAAGGCCCGGTTCGACGAGCAGGCCAACATCGCCTGGGCGCGCAAGCTGGAACGGGCCGGCTGCCACGTGGTGTACGGGCTGATCGGGCTGAAGACGCACTGCAAGCTGTCGCTGGTGGTCCGCGACGAGACGGACGGGCTGCGCCGCTACTGCCACATCGGCACCGGCAACTACAACCCGAAGACCGCCCGGATGTACGAGGACCTGGGGTTGCTCACCTCGAATCCGGTGGTCACCGACGACGTCGCCCGGCTGTTCAACCACCTCTCCGGCATGGGGCAGGAGACCGACTACAAGCGGCTGCTGGTGGCGCCGCACGGCATCCGCCGCGGCCTGGTCGAGTTCATCGAGGACGAGATCGCCCACCGCCGGGCGGGCCGTCCCTCCGGCATCCGGATCAAGGTGAACTCGATCGTCGACGAGACCGTGATCGACGCGCTCTACCGGGCGTCGACGGCCGGGGTGCAAGTGGACCTGTGGGTGCGCGGCATCTGCACGGTGAAGGCCGGCGTCCCGGGGCTCAGCGAGAACATCCGGGTGCGGTCGATCCTGGGCCGGTTCCTGGAGCACAGCCGGCTGTTCTGGTTCGCCAACGGCGGTCAGCCCCGGGTCGGGATCGGCTCCACCGACCTGATGCACCGCAACCTGGACCGCCGGGTCGAGGTGCTGGTGTCGCTGACGAACCCGCGGCACATCGCCACCATCGAGAACCTGTTCGCCCTGGCCTTCGACCCGGGCACCGCGTCCTGGTGGCTCGAGGAGGACGGCTGGTCGCAGCGGACCAGCGACCTGGAGGGCGAACCGCTGCTCGACCTGCAGGAGCACCTGATCCAGCAGCTCGCCTCCCGGCGCAGCGATCGGACGCCCGGATGAGCCGCCGGCGACGGGTCGTCGAGGCGGCCGGCGCGGTCGTGCTGCGCCGCACGAAGGGCAAACGGCTGCAGGTGCTGGTGATCCACCGGCCCAGCTATCACGACTGGTCGTTGCCGAAGGGCAAGCTGGATCCGGACGAGTACCTGGCCGCCGCGGCCGCCCGGGAGACGCTGGAGGAGACGGCGATCAAGGTCCGGTTGCGGCATCCGGTCGACCGGATCCAATACCAGATCCCCAGCGGTGTGAAACGGGTGGCGTACTGGCTCGGCACCGAGGTGGCCACCCGCCGTTTCAAACGCAACTCGGAGGTAGACCAGCGGGCCTGGCTGTCGATCCCGTCGGCGCTGAAGCGGATGACCTACGCCGATGAGCGGGAGCTGCTGGAGCAGGCGGTGACCCTGCCCGAGACCACTCCGCTGCTGGTCGTCCGGCACGCCAAGGCGATGGAGCGGCGCAACTGGTCCGGCAAGGACCAGCTGCGCCAGTTGAGCGCCCGGGGCCGCCGGCAGAGCAAGCAGCTGGTGCCGCTGCTGGACGCCTACGGCGTGCGAGACCTGGAGTCGTCCACCTCGACCCGCTGCATGACCACCTTGGCCCCCTACGCCAAGGCCAACCGGCTCGACGTGAAGGGCTGGGCGACCCTGTCGGAGGAGCAGGCCGAGGACCGTCCGGCCGCGGTGAAGAAGCTGATGAAGCGGCTGATCCGGGAGACCGCCGCCGGTGGTGTGCCGCGGGCGAT
This sequence comes from Micropruina sp., assembly GCA_018055925.1. Lineage (GTDB taxonomy): Bacteria > Actinomycetota > Actinomycetes > Propionibacteriales > Propionibacteriaceae > Micropruina. The sequence continues at coordinate 146 of JAGPGQ010000249.1, read as the reverse complement.
CTGCGGCCACCGTCCGGTGCTGCCGTTCATGCTGGAGGCGCTCGGCGTGCCCAACCGGCCGATGCAGACCGCCGCCGTCCTGGTCGCCCACCTCACCCCCGACGGCGAGACCGTCTCCGTCGAATGGCACAAGCCCCGGACGTAGT
>JAGPGQ010000248.1 GCA_018055925.1 Micropruina sp. | reverse complement strand
TTCATGGCCGAGACCGGGGTGCTCACCGACGTCCCCTACTGGATGCACTGGTGGCAGCGCGCCGCCGACGGGGGCTTCGACCGCGACTACCGGCACCAGATGGACCCGGGCCGGGACGACTTCTACGACTACGCGGCCCGCGACTACATGGTGCGGCCGCGCGAGACCGGCGCGCCCAGCGCGATGGGGCCCTACATCGACTACGGCGGCGTGGACGACAACATCGTCACCGTGTCGGTGCCGGTCACCTCCGGGGACGACTTCGCCGGGGTGATGGCGGCCGACGTCCGGGTGGCGACGCTCGAGGGCGTGCTGTCGCCCTGGCTGGCCCAGGCCGACGGCGTCTGCGTGCTGCTGAACGCGGAGTCGCGGGTGCTGCTGTCGAACTCCGCCGACCACATCGCCGGCGACGTGCTACCCGGGGACGCCGCCCTGACGCTCACCGAGGCCGGTTGCTTCGGCTGGCTGATCGGACGAGCCGGCTGATCCGGGGCCACTGATCCAGGGCCCACTGATTCACGGCCGCCGATTCAGACCCTCGGCGGCCCCGGTACGCCGGGGGTCTTCTTCTTGTCGCGGTTGCGGAAGGCCATGAACAGCATGCCGGCCAGGATCGCCAGCGACAGGTACCACAGGTACTGCCCGTAGGTGTCCAGCACCGCGACCGCCGGCTCGCCGATCGTCCAGCCGAGGTAGACGTACAACCCGCTGGTGAACAGCGACGACAGGAACCCGACGATCAGGAACTTGGGCAGCTTCGTCCCGGCCGCGCCCAGGGCCGCATAGACCACGGCGGCCGGCAGCGGGATCGGCAGGTAGGTGACGAAGATCGCCCAGGACTCGAACCGTTGGGTGAAGGCGATCGCCCGCTCGTTGCGCCGCCGCGCCCGCTCGGAGCGTCCCGACCAGACCTCGATCAGGCCGTGGCCCCACAGCTTGCCGGCCCACCAGAAGATCCAGTCGAACTTCATCGCCATCAGTGCGCCGAGCAGCGTCACCAAGGGCCACCACGGATCGCCCAGCGAGCCCAGCGCGCCGGTCATCACCAGTCCGGTGCGGTAGCCGAGCGAGCCGAGCACGTGCGGGGCCAGGCCCAGGATCACCGGGCGCAGCGGCAGCAGGATCAGTCCGTAGATGGACGCCGCCGCCATCCAGCTGAGACAGGCGATGTCGGTCCGGGTGGGCTTGTGCTTCCAGGGCAGGCCCGGCTCTTGCCACCACTCGCCCGGTTGCTCGGGTTGCTCCGGTGGTCCGGCGTGGTCCGGCGGTCCCGGCTGTCCGGTGTGCTCAGGCCGCCGGTGCGGTCCCGGCTCGTCGGGTCGTCCGGGTTCTTCTCCGGACGGGCTCGGGCCGGGTTGGTTGCTCACGCTGGTCAAGGTTATATGCCGCGATCCACCGCCGGAGTCCCCGGGCGCTCGCCCGACTTCCCCGCTCGCCCAACCCCTCCCCGCTCGCCGAACGTCCCGAGGGCGAGCGAGTACGGCGAGCGGCGCGGGTGAGCGTCCGTTCGGCAGGTGAACACTTGATGAACGCCGGACCGATCTGCCACTATGCGGACAGGCCGTCAAGGGTGCGGCCGTTTTCCACTACGGATCGTCGGGCACGTACCTGCCCGTGGAAAGGATCTATTTGCCATGGCCACAGTCAGTTTCAAGGATGCGACTCGCATCTATCCCGGGGCGGATCACCCCTCGGTCGACAAGCTCAACCTCGAGATCGGTGACGGCGAGTTCATGGTCCTGGTCGGCCCGTCCGGATGTGGCAAGTCCACCTCCCTGCGGATGCTGGCCGGACTCGAAGAGGTCAACTCGGGCGCCATCTGGATCGGTGACCGCAACGTCACCGAGCTGCCGCCCAAGGACCGCGACATCGCGATGGTGTTCCAGAACTACGCCCTCTACCCGCACATGACGGTCGGCGACAACATGGGCTTCGCGCTCAAGATGGCCGGCGTGCCGAAGGCCGAGCGGGACGCCCGGGTGATGGAGGCCGCCAAGCTGCTCGGCCTGGAGAGCTTCCTCAGCCGCAAGCCGAAGGCGCTGTCCGGTGGCCAGCGGCAGCGGGTCGCGATGGGTCGCGCCATCGTCCGGCAGCCGCAGGTGTTCCTGATGGACGAGCCGCTGTCGAACCTGGACGCCAAGCTGCGGGTCTCGACCCGTACCCAGATCGCCGCGCTGCAGACCCGGCTCGGCGTCACCACCGTCTACGTCACCCACGACCAGGTCGAGGCGATGACCATGGGCGACCGGGTCGCGGTGATGAAGGACGGCCTGCTGCAGCAGTGCGACAGCCCGCTGACCCTCTACGACAAGCCGAACAACATCTTCGTGGCGGGCTTCATCGGTTCCCCGGCGATGAACCTGATCGCCGGCAAGGTCAACGAGAACGGCGTCGAGATCGGCGACTACACGCTGCCCATCCCGCGCGAGACCCTCGCCAAGGCGGGCGACGAGGAGACCCTGAGCATCGGCATCCGGCCCGAGGACTTCGACCTCGGCGACCAGGGCATCGCGATCGAGGTGGCCGTGGTCGAGGAGCTGGGTGCCGACGCGTTCACCTACGGCCTGCTGGCCGGGCTGGCGGACGAGGAGAAGCTGGCGGCGACCCAGATCGTGGCCCGGCTCAGCGGCCGGCGCCCCCCGGAGAAGGGCAGCACCGTCCGGTTCACCACGGCGCCCAACGCGACCGTGCACGTGTTCAGCAACAAGACCGGAGAGCGCCTCTCCGACTGACGGACGGCAGAGCGCACGACGGTGCCCCGGGTTCCGGCCCGGGGCACCGTCGCGTCCGGACCCCGCCGGCGCCGAGTCGGAAGCCGGCTGGCACAATGGCGGCCATGCCCCGCATCCTGTCGGCCACGCCCGATTCGCGCCTGATCCCGCTGCCGTGGGGCACGCCGCTGGCCGAGTGGCCGATGGAGTACCTGGTGGCGCTGCCCCGGGGCATCTCGCGGCACGTCGTCCGGTTCATCAAGGTCGGCAACGACGTCTACGCCGCCAAGGAGGTGATCGAGTCGGCGGCCGTCCACGAGTACCGGATGCTGCAGGAGCTGGCCCGCGAGGACACCCCGGCGGTCGCCCCGGTCGCCGTGATCACCGGACGCTCCGACGCCTTCGGCGAGCCGCTCGACCCCGTCCTGATCACCAAGCACCTGGACTTCTCGCTGCCGTACCGCGCGCTGTTCTCGCAGGGCGTCCGTCCCGAGACGGTGAACCGGCTGCTGGACGCGATGGTGGTGCTGCTGGCCCGGCTGCACCTGATCGGCTTCCTGTGGCTGGACGTGTCGCTGTCCAACATCCTGTTCCGGCGCGACGCCGGCGAGTTCGCCGCCTACCTGGTGGACGCCGAGACCGCCGAACTGCACGAGACGCTCAGCAACGGCCAGCGCGAGCACGACCTGCAGATCGCGACCACGAACCTGTTCGGCGAGTTCAGCGACCTGGAGGCCGGCCAGCTGCTGGACGAGTCGCTCGACCCGTTGGCGCTGGTCGAGACGATCACCACCCGCTACCGCGAGCTGTGGGCGGAACTGACCGGGGTGGAGGAGTTCCCGGGCACCGAGCTGGACCGGATCGAGAGCCGGGTGCGGCGGCTGAACGCGCTCGGCTTCGACGTCGCCGAACTGGACATCACCACCTCGCCCGACGGCGCCAGCGTCAGCATCCAGCCGAAGGTGGTGGACGCCGGCCACCACACCCGCCGGCTGCTGCGGCTGACCGGGCTGGACGTCGAGGAGAACCAGGCGCGCCGGCTGCTGAACGACCTCGACACCTACCGGTTCCGGACCAATCAGCAGGCGGTGGACGAGGCCCTGGTGGCGCACCAGTGGCTCACCCAATGCTTCGAGCCGGTGGTGACCGCCGTGCCGGCGCACCTGCGCGGCAAGCGGGACGCCGCCCAGATCTTCCACGAGGTGCTCGACTACCGCTGGTACGCCTCGCAGCGGGAGCACCGCGACGTGCCGCTGGTCGACGCCACCCACGGCTACATCCACGACGTGCTCGAGGCGCTCCCGGACGAGGCGATGGACAGCCGTCCGCTGGCCGAGGGCGCCCGGCAGCTGGCCAACCCGTACGATCCGTCCCAGGGGTTCCTGGACGACGACGGTGAGATGCCCGAGGACCCGTGGGAGGCGGAGGCGCAGGACCAGCCCGAACCCACCGGCATGCTCGACATCGCGGCCCTGCGCCGGGCGCGGGGCTGACCGCCGCGGCCCGTTCGGTCGGTTCCGTCGTCCCGGGGAAGGGCCGTCATCCCGGGCTCGCCCCGGGATCTCGTGGTTGGGGAGGAGATCCCGGCGTTCGCCGGGATGACAGGGGATCCGTCGTCCCGGGCTCGCCCCGGGATCTCGTGGTTGGGGAGGAGATCCCGGCGTTCGCCGGGATGACAGGGGATCCGTCGTCCCGGGCTCGCCCCGGGATCTCGTGGTTGGGGTAGAGATCCCGGCGTTCGCCGGGATGACAGGGGATCCGTCGTCCCGGGCTTGACCCGGGATCCCGTGGTTGGGGATCTCGCCGGGATGACTAGAAGGCCCGCGGGATCTCGTGAGGGCGTCCCGGCGACCCCGATAGACTCGGCCGGTGAGTTTCCATCTGTACGACAGCGCCCGCCGCGAGATCGTCGAGTTCCACCCGCTGGAGCCGGGCAAGGTCTCGATCTACGTGTGTGGGCCCACCGTGCAGTCCGCGCCGCACCTGGGGCACATGCGCAGCCGGGTGAACTTCGACGTGCTGCGGCGCTGGCTGGAGTTCACCGGCAACGACGTGACCCTGGTCGTGAACGTGACGGACATCGACGACAAGATCCTGGCCAAGGCCGCCGAGGCCGGGCGTCCCTGGTGGGCGCACGCCTACCTGTTCGAGGCCGCCTTCCGGGAGGCGTTCGAGGCGCTCGGCGTCCGGCCACCCAGCTATGAGCCGCGGGCGACCGGGCACATCCCCGAGATGATCGAGTTGATCGGCGCCCTGATCGAGCGCGGTCACGCCTATCCGGCCGCCGATGGCTGCGGCGACGTCTACTTCGACGTCCAATCCTGGTCCGACTACGGGGAACTGACCGGACAGCGGGTGGCCGACATGACCCCCGCCGAGGACGCCGATCCGCGTGGCAAGCGCGATCCGCGCGACTTCGCACTGTGGAAGGCGTACAAGCCGGGGGAGCCCGGGACGGCGTCCTGGCCGAGCCCGTGGGGACGGGGCCGTCCCGGTTGGCACATCGAATGCTCGGCGATGGCCGGCAAGTACCTGGGCGACACCTTCGACATTCACGGCGGCGGCCTCGACCTGCGGTTCCCGCATCACGAGAACGAGCTGGCCCAGTCGCGCGCCGCCGGACGGGGCTTCGCCCGGCACTGGATGCACAACGCCTGGGTGACCATGGCCGGCGAGAAGATGTCGAAGTCGCTGGGCAACACCGCCGACGTCGCGGCCGCGGTCGCCAAGCACGGCGGCCGCGCCGTCCGGCTCTGGCTGGCCGGGCCGCACTACCGCTCGGCCATCGA
>JAGPGQ010000044.1 GCA_018055925.1 Micropruina sp. | reverse complement strand
GACGAGTACTTGGCGGTGTCGTTATCGGCCACCGTTCCCCTTCCCCGATCGATCAGCACATTGTCGCGCGGTTCGCGGAGTGCCCCGGCTACTCCCGGCTTCTGCTCAACATACGGGAGGCCCACCGGACCGCGGAACGCGGCGCGTGCCGCGCCAACAGTTTCTGTAGCTTCCAGCGCTTTGTCGGTACCGATATGACGCGTCCTTTGTCGGCATCCTCCAAGGTCTCGCGCGCCACCCTGTCGGCTTCCACCCAGACGATGTCGGGTATTGCCGAAGTCCGGATACCGGCGCGCTGGTGGAACTCGGTGCGCACCCAGCCGGGGTTCACCACCGTGACCCGCACGCCGGTGCCGCGGAGCTCGTTCGCCAACCCCTCGGAATAGGCCAGGACGTAGGCCTTGATCGGCGAGTAGCCACCCTGGGCGATGTAGGCGGCCAGCGAGGCCACGTTGATGATCTGGCCGTGGCCGCGGGCCCTCATCGCCCGGCCGGCGGCGCCGCCCAGGATCAGCACCGCCAGGCACATCACGTCGATGGCCCGGGCGTGGGCGGCCAGGTCGTCCCGCAGGAGTTTCACGTGCAACCCGTAGCCGGCGTTGTTGACCAGGATGTCGATGGGACGCTCCGCGTCCTCCAGCCGGGCGGCGACCCGGAGCACGTCCGCGCGCACCGACAGGTCGGCGGGCAGGGTCTCGACGCTCACCCCGTGACGGCCGGCGAGCTCGGCCGCGGTGTCGGCCAGCCGGTCGGCGTCCCGGGCGACCAGGACCAGGTCGTTGCCGCGCTCGGCCAGCGCCCGGGCGAAGGCCGCCCCGATTCCGGCGGTGCCCCCGGTGATCAATGCCGTTGCCATGGGCGAACGCTATCGGGTCGCCGACGAGCCTCGGCGCGGCGGTGGACGACGCGCTACCGTCAGGCATGGAGAACGCGGAGACCATGCTGGCGGCCGCCGAGGCGTTCGTGGCACTCGTCAGTGAGATACCGCAGAATGCGTGGGAGCGGCCCGCCCTGGGGGTGTGGGACGTGCGCGCCCTGGTCGGCCACACGGCACGGGCCGTGATCACCGCCCAGGACTACCTGCACAGGCCGGCAGTGTCGGTCGAGCTGCCCTCGGCCGCCGCCTACCTGGCCGCCGGCTACCGGGTGGACGCGTCGGTGCACGAGGGGGTCGCGGTGCGGGGCGTGGCGGCCGGTCACGATCTGGGGGACGAGCCGGCCGAGGTGGTCGAGACCATGATCGGACGACTGCGGGCCGCGATCGCGGCCACCGAGGGCGATCCGGTGATCTGCACCCTGCTGGGCAGCATGCGGTTCTCCGACTACCTGGAGACCCGCACGGTCGAGCTGGTGGTGCACACCTCCGACCTGGCCATGGCGGTCGGCCGGGAGCCTCGGCTGCCGGCGGCCGCCGTCCAACGTGTGCTGCACATCATCTGCGACGCCGCCGTGATGAACGGACGCGGGGTGGCGGCGGTGCGGCAGCTGAGCGCCCGGGACGGCTCGCCGTTCAAGCTGCTGTAGGGCGGTCGCGGACGGATTTGTCTCCGTCCGGCACGCTTGTCGGCGTGACTCCACCCAGTACCGCGACGTCGACCCGCCGATCCGTCGATGCGGCCAGGTCGCGGCCCCGCGGTCAGGGGTGGCTGGTCGTCCTCGGCCTGCTCGCCGCGGTGCCGGCGGTGGGGGCCACGGCGTTGCGGATCATGTCGCCGACCGGCGACCGGCTGGCGAAGCTGGCCGCGTTCATCCCCTACGGCCTGGTCTTCTGGCTGCCCGCCGCGGTCCTGCTTGGCGCCGCCGCCGTGCGGTCGTCCAGGCACCGCACCCCGGGGCGGTTCGGCACCGGCCTGCTCGGCCTGGCTGCGACCGCCGGGCTGGTGCTGGCGCTGGTGTGGCACGGGCCGGCGTTCGTCGCCGACTCGCGGCCGGTGACCACCAAGTCGCTGACCGTGGTCAGCCTGAACATCGCCCGCCTGGCCGACATGGAGGCTCTGGCCGAGGCGGCGCGGGGCGCCGACGTGGTGGTGCTCGCCGAGGTCGAGCGCACCTGGGTGTGGGCGCTGCCGGACAGCTTCCGCAAGGAGTTCCCGCACCTGGCTCCGGTCGACCGGGTCGAGGGGTCGGTGATCTTCTCCCGGCACCCGATCGGTGCGGTGGAGGCGCTGCCCTCCAGTTCGTTCCAGCAGTGGGCGGCGATCGTCCGCACCCCCCAGCTGGGTGCGGTGCGCGTGGTCGCCGTGCACCCGTGCAACCCCTACTGCGGCGGGGGCCTGTGGCGCAGCGAGGCCGAACGGCTACGCACCTGGCTGGACGAGCGGGACCGCAGCATCCCGACCGTCGTCGCCGGCGACTTCAACGCCGTGGACGACCACCACACGATGCAGGCGCTCTACGCCGACGGGTTCCGCAGCGCCGCGCACCTGGCCGGGGCCGGGTTCGTCCGGACCTGGCCCGCGGACCGGCGCTTCCCGCCGGTGATCGCCATCGATCACGTGCTGGTCGACGGAGCCCTCACAGCCACGGCGTTCGGCACCTTCGAGGTGCCCCGCACCGACCACCTCGGCGTTCGAGCGGTGATCGCGGGCACAGCCGGCTGAAACATACACATGCTAATGTATGTGTATGTCGGTGATGGAGCGTCGCTTGCAGTTGCTGCTCGACGAGCAGCGCTACGGATTGGTGCGGGCGGAGGCCTCCCGCAGCGGACGGAGCGTCGCCGCGGTGATCCGAGAGGCGATCGACTACCGGTTCCTGGGTTCCGGTGAGCGGGGGGCCGCCCTGGAGGTCTGGCTTGACCTGACCCGTCGGCCCACCGGCCCGGCCGAGGATTGGAGCGAGATCAAGGCCGGCATCGAGGACGACCTGGCCGGCGGTACCCGTTGAACCGGCAGGGCTGGTTCGTCGATACCTCGGTGCTGCTGCTGGCGGCGGGGGGCGAGCATCCCGATCGCGAGCCGAGCCGGGCGTTCCTGGCGGGCGCGCTGCGCGCCGACCGTCCCGTACACGCGAGCATCGAGGCGATGCGGGAGTACCTGTTCCACCGGATGCGCCGGGCCGACCGGACGAGCGCGCTGGCCGAGACCCGGGCGCTGTTCGCGGTGCTGCACCTGCACGACCTGACGGCCCCGATCTTCCGCCGCTCACTCGGCGTCGTCGAGTCAACGCCGCTGCGCGGCCGGGACGCCCTGCACGCCGCCACGGCACTGGAGGCGGGCTTCGACCGCATCGTCACGCTGGACCGGGACTTCGCGCAGGTTCCCGGCCTCGCCGCCGTGCACCCCGGGCAGGCCGGGTGAGGCTCAGGCGCCGACGGTCGCCTTGGTCTCGCGGGCCATGGCCAGTTCCTCGTTGGTGGGCACCACCAGGACGGTGACCGGCGAACCGGCCGCCGAGATCACCCGCGGCTCCTTGGAGCGGACGGCGTTCGCCTCGTCGTCCAGCGTGAAGCCGAGCCCCGAGAGCCGGTCGACGATCGCCTTGCGCAGCCCCGGGTTGTTCTCGCCCACGCCCGCGGTGAAGGTGAGCGCGTCCAGCCGTCCGAGCACCGCCAGGTAGGCGCCGATGTAGTGCAGCAGCCGGTGCACGTAGACGTCGAGGGCGAGCTTGGCGTCGGCGTTGCCCTCAGCGATCAGATCGTTGATGTCGCGGAAATCGGTCACCCCGCAGAGCCCGAGCATGCCGGACTTCTTGTTCAGCAGGGTGTCGATGTCGTCGATGCTCATGCCCACCTGGCGGGACAGGTAGGCGTGCAGCCCCGGGTCGACGTCGCCGCTGCGGGTGCCCATCACCAGGCCCTCCAGCGGGGTGAGGCCCATCGAGGTGTCCACGGCGACGCCGCCGCGGATCGCCGAGATCGAGGCGCCGTTGCCGAGGTGGCAGACGATCTGGTTCAGCTCCTCGTAGGGCCGGCCGAGCACCTCGGCGACCTTCTTCGACACGTAGCTGTGCGAGGTGCCGTGGAAGCCGTAGCGGCGGATGCCGTGGGTCTCGGCGACGTCCTTGGCCAGCGCGTAGGTGTAGGACTCGGCCGGCAGGCTGGAGAAGAAGGCGGTGTCGAAGATCGCCACGTGCGGCACGTCCGGCAGTGCCGCGCGGGCGGCCTCGATCCCGGCGATGGCCGGCGGATTGTGCAGCGGGGCGAGCGGCGACAGCTCGCGCAGCGTGTCCAGCATCTCGTCGGTGACCAGCGTGGTCTCGCGGAACGCGGCGCCGCCGTGCACCGTCCGGTGACCGACCGCGACGACGTCGGCGAGTTGCGGGCCGTGCTCCTCGAACAGCTGGGTCATCACCTTCAGCGCGCGCCCGTGGTTCGGGAAGCCGCGCTCCTGATGATGCGTCTGTCCGTCGACGGTGTGGTCGATGGTGCCGTACTCGTCCCCGATCCGTTGGATCAGGCCGGACGCCAGCACCGCCTCGTCGTCGGCGTCGATCACCTGGTACTTGATCGAGGACGAACCGGCGTTCAGCAGCAGGATGGGCGTGCTCATCTAGGGGCTCCTTGCGGTCAGGTCGGGGTCAGTTGGCGTCGGCCTGCGCCTGGATGGCGGTGATCACCACGGTGTTGACGATGTCCTCGACCAGTGCGCCGCGCGACAGGTCGTTGACCGCCTTCTTCAGGCCCTGCAGGATCGGGCCGATCGCGACCGCCCCGGAGGAGCGCTGCACGGCCTTGTAGGTGTTGTTGCCGGTGTTCAGGTCGGGGAAGATGAACACCGTCGCCTTGCCGGCCACCGGCGAGTCCGGCAGCTTGGTCTTGGCCACGTCGGGGTCGACGGCGGCGTCGAACTGGATCGGCCCCTCCAGGGCCAGGTCGGGACGCCGTTCGCGGACGATGTCGGTCGCCTGCCGCACCTTGTCGACGTCGGCGCCGAAACCGGACGTGCCGGTGGAGTAGGACAGCATCGCCACCCGTGGTTCGATGCCGAACGCGATCGCGGTCTCGGCCGAGCTGATCGCGATGTCGGCGAGCTGCTCGGCGGTCGGGTCGGGGTTCACCGCGCAGTCGGCGTAGACGTGCACCCGGTCGGGCATGCACATCAGGAACGAGCCCGACACCACCTTGACGCCCGGCTTGGTCTTGATGAACTCCAGCGACGGCCGGATCGTGTTGGCGGTGGTGTTGATCGCGCCGGACACCATGCCGTCGGCCATGCCCAGGTGCACCATCATGGTGCCGAAGTAGGACAGGTCCTTCATCTTCTCGCGGGCCTGTTCGACGGTGACGCCCTTGTGCGCCCGCACGGTGGCGTACTCCTGCGAGAACCGCTCGACCAGCTCGGCGTCGTTCGGGTTGACGATCTCGATGCCGTCCAGCACCCAGCCCATCGCCGACGCCCGGGTCTTGATCTCGACCGGGTCGCCGAGCAGCACCAGGTCGGCCACGCCGCGCTGCAGCAGGATCGCCGCCGATTCGAGGATCCGGTCGTCGCTGGCCTCGGGCATCACGATCGTGCGCCGGTCCCGCCGGGCCAGCTCGTTGAGCTGGTAGCCGAACATCAGCGGCGTGACCACGCTCGCCGGCGGCACCGCCAGCGCCTTGATCAACTCGGACGAGTCCACCTGCTCGGCGAAGATCCGCCGGGCGGTCTCGACCTTGCGCGGGGACGAGGTGAAGTGGCCGTGGGTGTTGAACACGTCCTTGGCGGTGGTGTACGTGCCCTGGTCGGTCATCCCGACCGGCAGGTCGAGGTGCATGCCGTCGAACAGCTTCACCACGTTCTCGGGGATCGGGTAGCCGCCGGTCAGGATCACGCCGGTGAGCTGCGGGAACGACCCGGAGTGGTGCGCCAGGATCAGGCCCGGCAGCAGGTCGGAGCGGTCGCCGGGCATGATCACGGTGGCCTCGGTTACCAGCCGGGAGAGCACGTTGGGCAGGGTCATGGCGGCGACGATGGCGTCCTGCGACTCGCGGTCGAGCAGGTCGGGGTTGCCGAGTACGTGGGTCGCCCCGACGGCCTCGAACTGGGCGCGCAGTGTGGGGGCGACCAGCAGCGGGTCGTCCGGCAGGGCGGCCACGACCAGGTCGGTGAGGCCGCGCAGCGCGGCGGACGTCTCGTCCAGGATTGCCGGATCGACCCGGTTTGCGATCACCCCGATGGTCTGGACGTGGTGGGCGGTGAACTCGCTCAGGGCGGCGTCGGCGGCGTCCCGGATCTCGCGGGCGTCCCGGCCGAAGCCGCTGACCACCAGCAGCAGCGCGGCGTTCAGGTTGGCCGCGATCTCGGCGTTGAACGCCAGCTCGGTGGGGCTGGTGACGTCGGCGTAGTCGGAGCCGAGGACCACGATCGCGTCGAACCGCGGGCTGATCCGGCCGAACCTGTCGACGATCCGCTCCAGGGCGGCCTCCGGGTCGGCGCGCATCTCGTCGTAGGTGATGCCCACCGCGTCCTCGTAGGCCAGGTCGACGCCCGGCAGGCCGAGCAGCATTTCGAGGATGTCGTCGTGGCCGTCCGTCCGGACCAGTGGACGGAAGACGCCGACCGACTCGACTTCGCGCAACAACGTGTCGAGCAAACCCAAGGCGACGACGGACTTACCGGTCTGGCCCTCGGGGGCCGCAACGTAGATGATTCGAGTCACGGGGCTCAGGCTAACGGTGCCCGACTGTGCCTGTCTGCGGGCAGTTCGCCCGCTGAACCCGACGATGGCCGCCTGCTGGACGCGCTGGGGTCCTCCCGGATCGAGGCTTAGAGGGGTCCCACCCGAACCTGTCACGGTCTCGTGGCCGGCGCCAGACTTGCTGCATGGCTAATCTCACCGGGGCCGGGATCCGAAGGCTGTTGGTCGCGCTCGCGGCCGCTCTGGTGCTGGCTGGTTGCTCGTCGCCGGGGATGCCCGCGGAGCCGACCACGTCCGCACCGAGCGCCGCGGCCGGTAGCGCGCAGTCGTCCCCGCATGCGATCCCGCTGGATGCGCTCAACCCCACCGTCCGTGCCGTGATCGAAGCCTGGAACGCCGGTGATCAGACGGCGTTCGCTGCCCAGTTCTCGGACGACGCGACCCTGATCGACGGTTCGCGGGAGTACCGGGGAGCCAGTGGGATTCGCGAGGCCGCGTCGACCCACGTCACCGGCTACCGGGTGCGGGTACTCGAGGCGGACGAGCCCCGCGACGACGGCCAGAAGCTGATCGTCTTCGTGACCAACGCCAGCGGTTCTGGGGGCTTCCGCGCCTCGTTCGACTTCACCGTCGCCCGCGGGAAGGTGACCTACACCGACTGGCAGTACGCCTGACTACTCGCCGGGAGGCCGTCGGGGGCCGCGAATCGGTGGTGGCCGGCGCGGACTGCTCCGCCCGGGATCATCCCGACAGTCCGGCCGGCGATGATCAGCACTCAGAACCTCCCGGCAAGCCAGGCCAGGTCTGCGCGGTGCTCGTCCACGCCGCCGGGCGTCTCCACCACCACCGGGGCGCCGGCCGAGCGCAGCACGTCGCGAACGCCCTGCGGGTCGCACTGACCGGCACCCCAGTTGGCGTGCCGGTCGGCGCCGGAGTCGAAGGCGTCCCGGGAGTCGTTGGCGTGGATCAGGTCGATCCGGCCGGTGATCGCCCGGATCCGGTCGACCAGCCCGACCAGCTCGTTGCCGCCCGCGTGGGCGTGGCAGGTGTCCAGGCAGAAGCCCACCCGGTCGGCGTTCGCCGAGGCGCCGATCGCGGCCCACAGCCGGTCGATCCGTTCCAGGTGCCGCGCCATGGCGTTGGTGCCGCCGGCGGTGTTCTCGATCAGCAGGGGGACGGCGATGTCGAGCCCGTCGACCGCCTTGAACCAGTTGGTGTAGCCCACCTCGGGGTCCTCCCGGGCGGTCAGGTGCCCGCCGTGGACGATCACCCCGGCGGCCCCGATCTCGGCGGCCGCGTGCAGTTGCTTCTGCAGGTGCTGCCGGGACGGGATCCGGATCCGGTTGTTGCTGCTGGCCACGTTGAGCACGTACGGGGCGTGCACGTAGAGGGCGATGCCGGCCGCCTCGGCGTCCCTCCTGAGGGCGGCCGCGCCGCCCGCATAGTCGACCCGCGGACCCTTCCAGCCCTGCGGATCGCCGAGGAAGAACTGGCTGAGCCCGGCGCCGCGGGCCCTCGCCTCGGCGATCGGGTCGGTGGCGTCGACATGGGCACCCATCGCGATCATGACCGCGAGCCTAACCGGCGGGACCCCCAGAACTGACGGTCCGCGGGCCGACGTCGGGCGTCGGCCGGACTCTCGCCGGTGGGTGGGAGCAGACTGACCCCATGACCCTGACCTCGACCGACCCGATGGCGACGGCCCATGCCCTGAGCCCCGCGGAGACCCTGGCCGCGCTGGAGGTCACCGGCGACGGGCTCAGCACGTCCGAGGCCGGTGCCCGGCGGCAGCGGTACGGACCCAACCGCTTGCCCGAGCCGCCCAAGGAGGGCGCGGTGCGCCGCTTCCTGCGGCACTTCGACGACGTGCTGATCTACATCCTGCTCGCCGCCGCCACGCTGAAGGCGGCGCTGGGGGAGTGGATCGACTTCTGGGTGATCCTCGCCGTGGCCGTGATCAACGCCGTCATCGGCTTCGTCCAGGAGGGCCGGGCCGAGCAGGCGCTGGCCGGCATCAAGAACATGCTGTCCGCCGAGGCGCAGGTGCGCCGCGACGGGGAGTGGGTGCGGGTGCCGACCGAGGACCTGGTGCCGGGCGACCTGGTCCGCGTCTCCGCCGGGTCGAAGGTGCCGGCCGACATCCGGTTGCTGGAGGCCAGCAACCTGCGGGTCGAGGAGGCGGCGCTGACCGGCGAGGCGGTGCCGTCCGGCAAGCAGGTCGAGGCGGTGGCCGCCGGGGCCGGCATCGGCGACCGGTCGTCGATGCTGTTCTCGTCCTCGCTGGTCTCGGCCGGGCAGGGCATCGGGGTGGTCACCGCGACCGGCGCCGGGGCCGAGATCGGCCGGATCACCACCATGCTCGCCGAGATCGAGGCCTTCGACACCCCGCTGACCAGGCAGATCGGCGCCTTCGGCAAGAAGTTGTCGCTGATCATCGCGGTGATGGCGGTCGCCATGGTGGCGATCGGCAAGGTGCTGCACGGCATGCCGGCCGGCGAACTGATCTCGGCCACCATCGGCTTCGCCGTGGCCGCGATCCCCGAGGGGCTGCCGGCGCTGGTCACCATCACGCTGGCGCTCGGCGTCCAGCAGATGGCGAAGCGCAACGCGATCATCCGCAAGCTGCCCGCCGTCGAAACCCTCGGCTCGGTGACCCGGATCTGTTCGGACAAGACCGGCACCCTGACCACCAACGAGATGACCGTCCGCACCGTGGTGACCCGGGCGTCCGACTACGACGTGACCGGGCTGGGCTACGACCCGGCCGGCGACGTCCGGCTGGACGGTGAACCCGTGGCGCTGGCCACCCGCGGCGACCTGAAGGCGGTGGTCGTGGTGATGGCGGTCGCCAACGACGCCGTCGTCGCCCCCACGGACGGACGCTGGGGCCTGGTCGGCGAGCCGACCGAGGGCGCCCTGGCCACCCTCGGCCTGAAGGTCGGCTTCGACCCCTCCGGCTACCCGCGGACGGCGGTGCTGCCGTTCGACTCCGAGCACAAGTACATGGCCACCGCGAACACCACCCCGGAAGGTCACGCGGTGCTGATGGTGAAGGGCGCCCCCGACCGGCTGCTCGACCGGGCCAGCAGCCAGCTGTCGGCGACCGGCGGCACCGAGCCGCTGGACCGGGCCTGGTGGGACGCCCGGGTCGACGAGCTGTCGAGCCAGGGGCTGCGGGTGCTGGCCGCGGCCAGTCGTCCGGCGTCCGAGCCGGGCAGCGTCGACCACGACGATCTCGCCGGCCTGGTGCTGCTGGGGCTGACCGGCATCGTCGACCCGCCGCGTCCCGAGGCGATCACCGCGATCGCCACCTGCCACACCGCCGGCATCAAGGTGACCATGATCACCGGCGATCACGCCGGCACCGCCACCGCGATCAGCCGCGAGATGGGCATCTTCGACGAGGCCACCGAGCAGGCCGTCACCGGCGCCGAGCTGGAGGCTGCCACGGACGCCGAACTGCGCACCATCGTCGATCGCACCGAGACCTTCGCCCGGACCAGCCCGGAACACAAGCTTCGACTGGTGAAGGCGCTGCAGGCCAACGGCGAGATCGTCGCGATGACCGGCGACGGCGTCAACGACGCGCCCGCGCTGAAGCGCGCCGACGTCGGCGTCGCGATGGGCATCAAGGGCACCGAGGCGACCAAGGAGGCCGCCGACATCGTGCTGGCCGACGACAACTTCGCCACCATCGAGTACGCCATCGAAGAGGGCCGCCGGATCAACGACAACCTGCACAAGTCGGTGCTGTTCCTGCTGCCGACCAACGGCGCCCAGTCGCTGGTGGTGCTGGTGGCGGTGCTGTTCGGCCTGGTGATGCCGCTCGATCCGGTGCAGATCCTGTGGGTGAACATGGTCACCGCCGTCACCTTGTCGCTGGCGCTGGCCTACGAGCCGGCCGAGCCCGACATCATGCGGCGTCCGCCTCGGCCGCCGGACGCGCCGCTGGTCAGCCTGGTCTATCTGCCCCGGCTGGCGATCGCCTCGGTGGCGATCGCGGCCGCCACCCTGGCCACCTTCGTCATCGCCGGCGCGCT
This sequence comes from Micropruina sp., assembly GCA_018055925.1. Taxonomy (GTDB): domain Bacteria; phylum Actinomycetota; class Actinomycetes; order Propionibacteriales; family Propionibacteriaceae; genus Micropruina. The sequence goes on along the minus strand of JAGPGQ010000044.1, from coordinate 8,330 downwards.
CGGCGCCGACCGCGGGGTGGCCCAGACCTGGGCGGTCAACACCCTCGCGCTGGGCCAGGCCGCCTACCTGTTCAACTCGCGGTTCCTGCGCGAGTCGAGCATCCGCCGCGAGGCGATCGGCGGCAACCCGGTCGCGCTGACGGTGGTCGGCGTCCTGATCGTGCTGCAGGTGCTGTTCAGCTACCTGCCGGTGCTGAACACCTGGTTCGGTTCGGCCCCGGTCGGCGTGCTCGGCTGGCTGGTGCCGTTGGGCTTCGCGGTGGCGATCTTCCTGCTGATGGAAGGCGCCAAGACGATGCTGCGGAGGCGGGAGACCGCCTGAGCGGGGTCGGCGCCGATTCGCTGCGCGGCGGCTCCGGCCGCTAAGATCGACCCTTGGTGCCTTCCGGCACCGTTTGCACACGCCCTCCTGCCATGGGAAATGCCCATGGCCGCTCGAGACCAGAGGAGGTGGAGTTCGCGTATGCGTCAATACGAAGTCATGGTGATCATCGATCCCGACGTGGACGATCGGCAGGTGAACGGCCTGTTGGAGAAGCCGCTCGCGGGCCTGACCAAGGCCGGTGGCACCGTCGACAACCTGGATGTGTGGGGCCGCCGTCGGCTCGCCTACGACATCCGGAAGAAGTCCGAAGGCATCTACGCCGTGATCAACATCACCGCTGAGCCCGACGCCGTGAAGGAGCTGGACCGCCAGTTCACCCTGAACGAGCAGATCATGCGGACCAAGGTCATCCGTCCCGACACCCGATAACTGTCGGCGGCTGCTGGCAGGCTCGCAGGGAACGCAAATCCCTCCGATCGAAAGACAACATTCATGGCAGGCGAAACCATCATCACCCTGGTCGGAAACCTGACGGCCGACCCCGAACTGCGGTTCACCCCCTCGGGTGCCGCCGTGGCCAACTTCACCGTCGCCTCGACTCCGCGCACGTTCGATCGCCAGACGAGCGAGTGGAAGGACGGCGACGCCATGTTCCTCAACTGCTCGGTGTGGCGGCAGGCGGCCGAGAACGTCGCCGAGTCCCTCACCAAGGGCATGCGGGTCGTCGTCCAGGGTCGGCTCAAGTCGCGTTCGTACGAGACCCGTGAGGGCGAGCGGCGCACCGTCTTCGAGATCGACGTCGACGAGATCGGTCCCTCGCTGCGGTACGCCTCGGCCCGGGTCACCCGCAACTCCGGCGGCGGCAATTACTCCGGCGGCGGTGGCGGCGGCAACTACTCGGGCGGCGGCAACTCCGGTGGCGGCCAGTCCGGTGGCGGCCAGTCCGGCGGCAACGACTCCTGGTCGTCCGGTGGTGGCGGTGGCAACCGCCCGGCCGGCAACGACCCCTGGGCCCAGGCCCAAAGCGACGAGCCTCCCTTCTGATCGGCGGCTCACCCACCATCCACGTCATTCCGGCTCCGGCCGGGCTCACTGAAAGGGAGCACCACAATGGCCTCATCACAGCGCAAGCCTGTGAACAAGAAGAAGGTCGCGCCGGCCAAGTCCGTGCGCATCGGCCACATCGACTACAAGGACACCGCCACCCTGCGCAAGTTCATCTCCGAGCGCGGCAAGATCCGGGCCCGCCGGGTGACCGGACTGTCCGTGCAGGAGCAGCGCAAGGTCGCGATCGCCGTCAAGAACGCGCGCGAGCTGGCTCTGCTGCCGTACGCCTCGACCGCCCGCTGAGAAGGAGGAACGCGCGCATGAAGCTCATTCTGACCGCACCGGTCGACCACCTCGGCATTCCCGGCGAGATCGTCGAGGTCAAGGACGGCTACGGCCGCAACTACCTGCTGCCCCGGGGTTTCGCGATCAAGTGGACCAAGGGTGCCGAGAAGCAGATCGAGGGCATCAAGCGGGCCCGCGACGCCCGCGAGATCCGCAACGTCGAGCACGCCAAGGAGATCCGCACCCAGATCGAGGCGCTCACCGTCTCACTGCCGGCCCACGCCGGCGACTCCGGCCGGCTGTTCGGCGCCGTCACCCAGGCCGACATCGTCCTGGCCGTCAAGAAGGCCGGTGGCCCGGCCCTCGACAAGCGCTCGGTCGAGATCGCCAAGCCGATCAAGACCGTCGGCGCGCACACGGTCGGCGTCAAGCTGACCGCCGGCGTCGTCGCTCACATCAACCTGAGCGTGGTCGCCGCCTGAACCAGGCATCACAGCGGCGGGGCGGGGGCATTCCCCCGCCCCGCCGCCCCATGCCGGAGCACCTGCCCTACCGGGCGTTGCTGCGCAGCCAGGGCGCCGGTTTCGTCGTCCTCGGCTTCGTCGGACGGCTGCCCACCGCCGTGCTCCCGCTGGCCATGCTGCTGTACGCCCATCACCGGCTGGGCTCCTTCGCCCTGGCCGGGCTGGCGGCCGCGGCGCTCAGCCTGGGCGGCGCCTGCGGCGCCGTGCTCGTCGGCCACCTGTCCGACCGGTACGGGCACCGCACGGTGGGGATCGCCGCCACCGTCGGGCAGACCGCCGCGCTCGCGGGCTTCATGCTGGCCTGCCGTCCGGAGGTCCCGCTCGCACCCGTCCTCGGCCTGGCCGGGCTGACCGGCTTCGCCAACCCGCAACTGGGTGCGATGGCCCGGGCACGCTGGTCGCAGGCCGCGGCGCGGCGTCCGGACCGCGCGGCCTTCACCGCCTCGGCGATGGCCTGGGAGGGCGCGGTCGACGAGGTCGCGTTCGTGCTCGGCCCGGTGCTGGCCACCACCCTGGCCGCCGTCGCCGCCCCCGCGCCCCTGCTGGTCGCGATCGGGCTGGCGTGGGCCGGGCAGGTCGGCTTCGCGCTGCACCCCACCGCGCTGCCACCCGCCCGTCACGGACGCCACCGGCACGCCGCCTCACCCGACCGGATCGACCCGACGATGCTGTTCTGGCTAGGGGTGACGGTCGGCGGCGTGGGCCTGTTGTTCGGTGGCTCGCAGACCAGCATCGCGGCCTACTTCACGCTGCGCGACGAGGCCGCCCTCGCCGGCCCGGTCTACGGGACGATGGCGGTGGGCAGCGCCGTCATGGGGTTGCTCAGCACCCGGCTCCCGGCCCGGTTCTCTCCGAGCGCCCGGGTTGCAGTCTTCGGGTTCGGCTCCGCCGCGGTGACGCCGCTGCTCACCGTGGCCGGGGACGCGCCGAGCATGGCGGCCGCCTGCCTGCTGATCGGCCTGGCGGTGGGACCGGTGCTGATCGCCGCCTTCGCCGGGGCGGAGCGGATCGCGCCACCCGAGCGCATCTCGACGGTGCTGACCGTGCTCTCCACGGCCCTGGTGGTCGGGGTCGCGACCGGCTCCGCGCTCGCCGGCCAGGTGGTGGACGCGCACTCGCCGTCGGCCGCCGCCTGGATCGCGGTCGCGGGGGCCGGCCTGGCGGCGATCTCGGGGCTGGCCTCCGGATCGGGTCCGCGCCGAGGGTCGCAGCCCGAGGGTGCCCGGGACGTCGTCTAGGGTGAACCGGTGGACGGACCGGGAATGGGACGGCTGGGGCCGAACTGGAGACGGATCGCCCTGATCGTGGCGTCCGTCGCCGTGGTGGTGGGGATCGCCCTCGTCGTCCGGGCGTTGTCGGCGCCGGTGGAGCAGGTGGGTGTGCCCACGCTCCCGGTGCCCTCCCCGAGCGGGACGCAGGCCGGCACGCCGTCCCCCACTCCGAGCGCCGGCGGCACCACCAGCCCGACGACCGGCAGCAGCCCCACGGCCAGCGCCGAGCCGACCGCCACGAGCACCATGAAGTCGTCCGGGAGTTTCACCTGGTCGACCGCCACGGCCCCGGCGGCGGGCTCGCAGGGCGAGCTCTACCGGTACGCGGTCGCCGCCGAGACCTCGGCCGGCATCAAGCCCGACAGCGCCGCCGGCACGATCGCCTCGGTGCTCAACGATCCGCGCTCCTGGACGGGGACGGGCACCGTCCGGTTCGCCCTGGTCGGCAAGGCGAAGGCGACCACCACCGTCTACCTGGCCAGCCCGAAGACGGCGACCGGCCTGTGTGGCTCCGACGCCCGGGCAGCCGACGGCTGCGTCCGCGGCGACACGGTGGTGATCAACGCCGAACGGTGGAAGACCGCCGCCCCGGCCTACGCCGGCGACGCCGCCGGCTACCGGACCTACCTGATCAACCAGGCCGTCGGGAAGCTGCTCGGCAAGGCGGCCGCGCGCTGTTCCGGCAACGGCAAGAAGGCGCCGGTGATGATGCCGCAGAGCGCCGGTCTGGACGGCTGCACGCCGAATCCCTGGCCGTGAGCCCAGACCGGCTCAGTGCTCGTGCGGATCGGCCTCGGCGTCGGCCTGGGTGGCATGGACGGTGCCCGGCAGGTGGTCGGCCGGGCCGTACAGGGCATACACCTTCATCGGTTCGTCGCCGGTGTTCGTGACGTTGTGCCAGGTGCCGGCCGGCACCAGGATCACCCAGTCGTCCTCGACCTCGGCGCGGAAGCTCAGTTCGTCCTTCGCCGGCCCCATCTCGACCAGGCCCTTGCCCTGCTCGAGCCGCAGGAACTGATCGTTCTCGGGATGCACCTCGAGGCCGATGTCGCCGCCGACGGGGATCGACATCACCGTCAGCTGCAGGTGTGCACCCGTCCAGAGCGTGGTGCGGAAGTTGGCATTGTCGAGGGTGGTCTTCTCGATGTCGACGACGTACGGCTGTTTACCGTGATCGGTGGTCATGGCGCTGCCTCCTGTTGAGTGAGGCTCCATCCTCGCCGATGTGCCGGACGCTTTCGAATCGATCGGCGAGATCATCCCTCCCGGGCGGCCAGCACCTGTTCGATCACCCGGAGCACGCCGTGCTCGGCGTTCGACGCGGCGGCGAACCGGGCCCGCTTCCGGACGCTCTCGTCGGCGTTGCTGACCGCGTAGCTGTGCTCCACCTCGTCCAGCATCTCGACGTCGTTGAGCGCGTCGCCGAACGCCATCATCTCGTGGCGTCGCAGGCCGAGGTGCTCGGCGAGCACACGGATGCCGTGCCCCTTGTGCACCCCGCGGTTCATCAGGTCGACCCAGTTGGGCCCACCCATCGTCACCGAGAACTCGTCGCCGTAGGCCGGCCGGAACACCGTCTCGTAGAACTCCCGGCTGTCGCCCTCGGGGAAGAAGATGGTGAACTTGTCGGCATCCGCGTGGACGTCGGCGAGGCTCTCGACGAGCGTGATCTCGGGGTAGAAGCCGTGCAACTCGGCCACGTGCTCGCGGTGGTCCGAGAGCACGAAGGCGGCGTCCACGCCGCAGATCACCGGGACGCCCTGGGTGGACGCCAGCGTGCGCGCGGCCATGTCGTGGTAGCTGCGCGTCGCCAGCAGGCTCTGGAACAGGATCGTGTCGTGGTAGCTGACGGTGCCGCCGTTGTCGCCGATGTGGCCGATGCCCTCGCGCGGCGGGAACATCAGCTTCAGCCTGACCGGGGGCCGGCCGCTGGCCGCCACGAACGTGACCCCGGCCGCGTTCAGCCGGCGGACGTACTCGTGGAAGCCGGGCGGCAGCTCGCCGTTCTCGTCGAGCAGGGTGTGGTCCATGTCCGAGGCGATCAGCCGGACGGCGTCCATTGTCCTCCGATGAGGTCGAGGGTCGGTGCGGGCGGTGTGCGGGATCAGTCTCGCCGGGCCCACTCGAGAAGGATGCGATCCGCGCGGCGCGTCGCGGACACGGCGCGGAGATCGGGCACGCGGCGACTCGGCTACAGGCCCAGCCGGTCCAGCTCCGTCGCGGCCAACCCGCGGCCCAACTCGATCAGGTGGTCCGCGCGATGGAAGTCGAGCACCTGGCAGGCGTCCATCGGCACCCACACCAGGACGTCCGGCGCGTTCAGCACCGTCCGGGCGATCTCGATCCGGCCCTGCATCACGTCCAGGGCGCGGCCGAGCAGTTCGAGCAGGTTGACGTCGTTCGGCAGGTCCTCGAAGTCCTTCTCGTCGGGCGGTTCCGGCGTCATCATCTGGGACAGCCGGCGTCCGGGCCACGACTCGGCCAGCGATTCGCCGATCCGCGACGTCCAGGCGTGCCAGCCGTCCGTGGCCTCGAGCTGGTTGTGGCCGCCCTCGCTGTCGTCGGCGCTCTCCTCGTCCGGGGTGCCGAGGTGCAGGCCGGGCGGCTTGCCGAACAGGGAGACGCCGACGGTCAGCTCGCCCGGCATGTCCATCGTCGGGGCCAGCGGCAGCGGGTTCAGCAGGGCCCCGTCGACCAGCAGCCGCTCCCCGATCCGGACCGGGGTGAACACCGCGGGGATCGCGATCGAGGCGCGGATCGCGGCGATCAGCGGACCCTTGCGGAACCACACCTCGCGCAGCTGGTCCATGTCGGTGGCGACCGCGGTGTAGGGGATCGCGAGGTCCTCGATCCGGGCCTCGCCGACGATCCGGTGGAGCTCCTTCATCACCCGCTGCAGCCGGATCAGCCCGGCCGCGCCCAGGGTCAGGTCGGTCAACCGGACGATGTCGCCCCTGGTCAGCTTGCCCACCCAGGCGGCGAAGTCGTCCAGGCCGCCGGCGGCGTACACGCCGGCGACCAGGGCACCGATCGACGTCCCGGCGACACCGACGATCTCGTGGCCGCGGGCCTCCAACTCCTGGATCACGCCGATGTGCGCGAACCCGCGGGCGCCGCCGGCACCCAGCACGAGGTTGACCTTCATACCCCGAGTGAAGCATCCGTCTGGTAGCCGGTCGGTACGATTCCAGACAACACAGGGAGGTGTCGGCGGTGGGAACGAATGTGCGGACCGCGGTCGTGGTCGGCGCGGGGACGATGGGCTCCGGGATCGCCGCCCAGCTGGCGAACGCGGGCATCCGGGTGCGGCTGCTGGACGTGCTGCCCGAGGACGACGACGAGGACCGCTCGCGGCTCGCCCGCGACGGCATCGCGCGGCAGGTGAAGGCCGGAGGCTTCATGCTCCCGGTGTTCGCCGAGCGGGTGACACCCGGCAACGTGGTCGACGACGTGGACGCCTACGCCGCCGACTGGGTGATCGAGGCCGTCTTCGAGGACCTCGCGGTCAAGCGGGAGCTGTACGCCACGATCGAGCGCCACCGCGGGCCTGGCACGATGGTGACCTCGAACACGTCGACGATTCCGCTGGCCCGCCTGGTCGAGGGCCGCGACCGGGCGTTCACCGGGAACTTCGCGATCACCCACTTCTTCAACCCGCCCCGGCACCTGCCGCTGCTCGAACTCGTGGGCGGACCGGCGACCGACCCCGAGGTGCTGGCCCGGCTCGAATGGGCCGGGGACCGGCAACTCGGCAAGACGGTGCTGCGCTGCCGGGACACCCCCGGCTTCCTGGCCAACCGGATCGGCAACTTCTGGATGGCGGTCGCCTCCGCCGAGGCGCTCCGCGGCGGCGTCGGCATCGAGACCGCGGACGCCGTGATGGCCCGGTTCTTCGGGACGCCGCGCACCGGCGTGTTCGGCCTGTTCGACCTGGTCGGGATCAACCTGGTGCCGCCGATCTGGACCAGCTTCCTGCGGCTGCTGCCGCCCTCGGACGCGTATCACCGGTTCGACATCACCCGCGAGCCGGCGTTCACCGGGCTGCTGGAGCGCGGCCTGGTCGGACGCCGCGGGCCGGGCGGGTTCACCCGGCGCCGCCGGACAGAGGACGGGCCGGTGGACGAGGTGATCGACACCGAGACGTTCGAGTACCGGCCGCGGCGGCGTCCGGACGACCCCGCGCTGGCGGCGGAGGGCCTGCGGGCGGCCTGCGAGACCGATTCGCCCGCCGGGCGCTACGCCTTGGCGGTGCTGCGCGAGCTCGTCCGGTACTGCTGCGAGACGACCCCGCGGGTCGCCGACCACGCCGGCCTGATCGACGACGCCATGACGCTCGGCTACGCGTGGCAGGCCGGGCCGTTCGCGCTGGCCGATGCGGTCGGCCTGGACTGGCTGGTTGCTCGGTTCGAGGCCGAGGGGATCGCCCTGCCGGGGTTGTTGCGGGCGGCGCGCGAGGCGGGCGGGTTCCGTCCCCGTCCGGGCGCGATCCTGGCCGGCGACGGCTCGGTGACTCAGCTGGCCCCCGGCCCGCTGAGGGTGGCGTCGGCGGTGGGGGTCTTCGCCGAGAACGACTCGGCGGCCCTGGTCGACCTGGGCGACGGCGTGGCCTGCCTGAGCCCGAAGACCAAGATGAACGTCTGCGAACCGGGGCTTTTCGAGGTTGTTCACCGGGCCCTCGAGCTGGGTGAGCAGGGCGTGTTCGCCGCGCTGGTGATCGGCACCGATCACCCGCGGGCGTTCTCCGCCGGAGCCAACCTGAACGTGTTCGCGGCGCTGGCCGAGCGGAACGATCCGGACGAGCTCCGGCGGTTCACCGAACTGGGGCAGCACGCGTTCGCGCGGCTGCGGGCGGCGTCCTTCCCGGTGGTGGCGGCCGCG
>JAGPGQ010000247.1 GCA_018055925.1 Micropruina sp. | reverse complement strand
GCACTGATCCCCGACTCCGTTTCATCGTGGATCAATTGGGCGCCGGCGCTGTTGAACCAGGTGGCCGCCTTCGTTCCCGCCTGGTGCCGCCGGCCACGGCACTCCATCCCGATCGGCGTCGCGCTCGGCGCCCTCTACCTGACCGTGTTCCTGGCCCATGGCACCGCCGATACGCTTTCGGTGATCGAGAACGCGATCAGCATACCGATGTTCACGATCGCCGCCGCCGCCTTCGGGGCCTACTGCCGTCGGGTCGCGCGACAGTCGGACGAGACTCGCCAGCAGGCGATCCGGCTGGCCACGCAACTCGAGCTCGCCGAGTACCGCTTCCACGTCCACAACGCCACCGGCCTACTCGCCGTCCTCGCCCGTCCCGACACGCCGCCCGCACTGCTCCCCTCGCTCCGCAGGCAGGCCGGTGAGGAGTCGAATCGCCTGCGGAACCAGCTCCTGAGGGCCCACCGCTCGGATCCGAGCCCGGAGGACGACGACGCCTCGGTGCGCCTGGGCACGGTCATCTGGGAGGCGACCGCCGGCTTCGGCCATCTGCCGCTCGAGTTGCCCATCGCCCTGGGCCGGAACGCGCTGATGAGCCAGAAGCAGGCGCTCGCGGTGCAGGCCGCGCTGATTGCCCTGCTCTACAACGTGCAGTTCCACGCTCAGGCGTCCGAGGTGACGATTCATGCCGATCTCACCGGCGACATCTGGGAGGTCACGGTCACCGACGACGGAGTCGGCTTCGACCCGGACAACGCACGCCTGGGATTCGGCCTGAGGGTCCAGGTGATCGACTCGCTCGAGCGCAACGACATCGCTGTGCGCTTGGAGTCCAGGAAGGGAGAAGGCACATGCGTGACCATGACCGGCCGGTCGGCAGCGGGGTGACCCCCCGCGTCGCGGTCGTCGACGACGGGAGCCAGACGCGTGACACTTTCCAGATCGCCTATCCGGAACTCCGCCTCGAGGGCGCGTTCGCGACCGTCGACAGCCTGATCGCGTCACGTCCCGTCGTCGATCTGGTGATCCTCGACCTGATGCTCAGCACGGGGTTGCACGAGCGTGCGGTCCTGCAAGGGCCTCCGGCGATCCGGGCTTTGGGCGACCTCGGTTACCGGGTGTGTCTGTACACCGACGAACGCCGCCCGCTCGTGCTTGCCCACTGCCTGGCCGCCGGGGCGATCGGCCTGGTCCGCAAGTCGGACTCGCTGGCCACCAATCAGCAGGCCTTCGTCCGAGCCGCGGACGGCCAGGTTGTGATCGCTCGGTCCCTGGTCGGACTCGCGGAGATCCTCAACCGGCGCGGCCGCCTGCCGACCCTGACCGAGCGTCAGTTGCAGGTGCTCACGGCGCGGGCGCGGGGCGAGCCCTGGGACTCGATCGCCCGGCGATTGTCGATCTCGGCCAAGACGGCGGCCGACCGGCTGGAGGCGGTGATGTCGAAGATGGTCTGGTTCCTGCACGATGTGGGACTCGACCCGGACGCCTCGCCGGCGGACATCGAACGCGTCCTCGGCTTGGCGCCGGGCGATCTGATGGACCCGCGAACGGCGCGCTGACGCTGACTGCCGGCGCGCGTCCTCCCCCGCGCGCCGGCAGTGCCCCGCACCTACCCCCAGCGGTGCGGGTGCGTCCCCCCACCATCAAGAATGGGCTGCACCGCTTCGTCGCGACAGGGACAAAACCTGGGTGGGAAAACCCGGTATCCATCGCCCGGGGCCCATCAACCGGGGAGCTGACCCGGCGGCGCCTCAGACCAACCGACGATCGGTGGCCCAACGGGTCAGCTGGTGCCGGTTCGACAACTGCAGTTTGCGCAGCACGCTGGAGACGTGGGTCTCGACGGTCTTGATCGAGATGAACAGTTCCCGGGCGATCTCCTTGTAGGCGTAGCCGCGGGCGATCAGCCGCATCACCTCGCGTTCCCGCGGTGAGAGCCGGTCGAGTTCCTCGTCCACGCTGGAGATGTCGATGGAGCCCGAGAAGGCGTCCAGGACGAACCCGGCCAGGCGCGGCGAGAACACCGCGTCGCCCTCGGCGACCCGGCCGATCGCGTCCACGAGTTCGTCGGCGCTGATCGACTTGGTGACGTAGCCGCGGGCGCCGGCCCGGATCACGCCGATCACGTCGTCGGCGGCGTCCGAGACGCTGAGCGCGAGGAACTTGATCTCCGGTTCGGTGGCATGCACCTGCTTGAGCACCTCGACGCCACCGCCGCCGGGCAGATGGACGTCGAGCAGCACCACGTCGGGCTGGGTCCGCAGGATCGCCGCCACCGCGGTCGGGACGTCGCTGCCCTCGCCGACGATCTGCACGCGGCCGCCGATGTCGTGGTGGACGCCGCTGCGGAACAGCGCGTGATCGTCCACGACCACGACCCGCCGGGCCGCCGGGGTGTTGCCCGCGGGAATGTTGGTTGCCTCGGTCATCGCTTCATCTCCAGTCGTACCTCGGTGCCCTCGGTGGGGGCGCTTCGAATCGTGGCATTGCCTCCGGCACGTCGCAATCGCTCGACGATCGAGCCCCGCACGCCCATCCGGTCCTCGCCGACCTCGTCGAGGTTGAACCCGCGGCCACGATCGCGGACGAACACCTCGACGCTACCGTCGTCCACCTCGGCGTAGACGTCGATCCGGCCGACGTGCGCGTGCTTGGCCGCGTTCACCATCGCCTCCCGGGCGGCCTGGACCAGCGCCCGCAGGCCGGCGTCCAGGTCGCGGTCGCCGACCACCACGATGTCGACGTCCAGGCCGTGATCGTCCTCGACTTCGGCCGCCGCGGCCACCAGCGCGGCCTTCACGGTGGACTCGTCGGAGGTCTCGCCGTAGAGCCAGGCCCGCAGTTCGCGCTCCTGCCTGCGGGCCAGCTGGACCACCGCCCGCGGATCGCTCGCCTGCCGCTGGATCAGCGCCAGCGTCTGCAGCACCGAATCGTGCAGGTGGGCGGCCATGTCTGCCCGCGCGTCGGCGACCATCTTCTCCTCGCGCACCGTGGTCAGCGTGCGCCGGACCCGGAGGATCCACGGCGCGGCGGCCAGCAGCAGGGCGAGAATCACCAGGGCCAGCACCAGCATCGTCCGGGCGAACTCGGACATCGCCGGCAGGGTGGCGACACTCAACGCCACCGCGACCCCCAGCCCGGCCAGCCCGAGCAGCATCCGGACGATCCGAGACCAGTGCGCCAGCAGGGGCCCGAACCAGCGCCGCAGGCCGGTGAACCGGCGCATCGCACGGTTCGAGATGTGGTCGGCCTGCCACCAGATCAGCATCAACCCGGCGGTGCCGGCCAGCGCGGGCCACAGCAACTGGCGCGGCAGGCCCATGCCGTACACCTGGACCAGCCAGAGCAGGCCCAGCCCGAGCAGTCCCAGCGCCGACATCGCACCCAGGTCGGCGGGCACCCGCTGCCCCGGATGCTCCGCCCGCATCCCGCGGCGCCGGGCGGACTCGAGTCCGGGGGCGCGGGGTCCCTCGGCGGCCAGCGGCAACGCCAGCCAGAGCACCAGGTAGACCGCCACCCCGACACCCATGCTGGCGGTCAACAACACGAAGCCGGTCCGCAGCACCAGCACCGGCCAGCCCAGGTGCGCGGCCAGGCCGCTGCACACGCCCGCCAGCCAGGCCGTGTCCAGCCGGCGGTCCGCCCGGTGCGGAACCGCCGGAACGGCCGGGGTCGTGGTCATCGTCCCTCGACCCTACTGCGGAGGCTTTGGGGGTCGCTTCAGGGGGCGACCCGGATTGTCCGTTCGGCACGACCGGCAAGAGTGGACGCATGGAACTCACCCCACTGCGCCGGGCGTCCTCGGGCGCCGTGCTCGGCGGGGTGTGCGCGGGCCTGGCCCGCCGCTGGCGGGTCGACCCGACGATCGTCCGGATCGGCATGGTGCTGCTCGCCCTGATCGGCGCGCTCGGCGTCGCCTTCTACGTGGGTGCGCTGCTGCTGATCCCCCGGGACGATTCGACCGAGTTCCCGCTCTACCGGGTGGCCCCGTTCACCCGCTCCTGGTCCCCGGCGGCGGCGATCGGCGCGGTGGTCGGGCTGGGCATCGTGATCACCCTGGTGGTCGGGCCGTGGCTGCCGTTCGGGCTGGCCCCGGTCGTCGGCCTCGGTTTCCTGTGGTACTTCGGCTTCTACCGGCGCCGGCAGGCGGCCGCGCAGGCGCCCGAGCGGACCGACCTGGAACAGAGCGACTTCGAGCGAGCCGCCGCCGAGTGGCGTGACCGGGTGGCCGAGGAACAGGCGCGGCAGCAGAACCCACCGGTGGCGCCCGCCGCCACCCGGCCGGAGATCCCCGCCCACCAACCGGAGATCCCCGCCTATCGGCCGCCGCCCGCGGTGCAGGAGTGGACGCCGCCGGCCGGTCGTGGACGCCGCCGCGGCCCGGCCTGGCTGTGGCCGCTGGTGCTCTGCCTGACCGGGGCCGGCCTGGCCGGTCTCGCGGTCTGGTCGGGCGTCGCCGGCGTGCACGTGCCCGGCTCGGCCTACGCGGCGACGGTGCTCGGGGCGCTCGGGCTCGGCCTGCTGATCAGCGCTTTCACCGGACGGGCCCGCGGCATGCTGCCGCTGAGCATCCTGGCCGGACTGACCACCCTGGTGATGATGATCCCGGTGCCGCAACTGGGCCGGTTCGGCACCGAGACCTACCGGTACACCAGCATGGCGCAGCTGCCGGCCGCCGCCCAGCGGCACGCGGTCGGCGACGTGACCGTCGACCTGACCGACCTGTCGATCACCGAGACTCGGCAGATCGAATTCACCAGTAACGCCGGCGACCTGGTGGTGCGGCTGCCCGCGTCCGGCAATGTGGTCGTCCGCTGGACGGTGGGCGTCGGTGACGTCACCGGACCGGACGGGCGGGCGCAGGACGGCGTCAACCTGACCGGCAGTCACGAGCGGATCGTCGACCCGTCGGCGCCCGTGCTCACCGTCGTGGTGGGCGCGAACGTCGGCAGTCTGCGGGTGACCCAATGAGACGCATCGACGTCGCCGCCCTGAACGTCGGCCTGGTCTGCCTGGGGATCTCCGCGCTGGCCCTGTGCTCCGCTTTCTCGGGCGTGGATTGGAAACTCGTCTCGATCCTCGCCCCCCTCGGCCTGGTCGTCATCGGCCTCGCCGGACTCGTACTTTCCCGCCCATCTACGAAAGGAAACCGATGAACGGAAAGACTCTGACCCGCTCGTCCACCGACAAGTTTCTCGGGGGTGTCTGCGGCGGCCTCGCCCGCTACCTGAACGTCGATTCCGGCCTGGTCCGGATCGTCACTGTGCTGGCCGCGATCTTCACCCAGGTGGGCTGGATCGCCTACCTGGTGCTGTGGGCCGTGCTGCCCATGGAGGCCGGTGGCCCCACCGGCCTCGACGAGGCGAAGAGCGCCTTCGGCAAGGGCACCGGCAGCGAGGACCGTCCGCAACAGAATCCGGACGACCTGCGCTGACGCCACCCGGCTCGTCACCGATACCGCTCGCCCACCTGACTCAGGTGGGCGAGCGCTTGTGTTCGCGCCCCCTCCCCAGCGTCCACGCCAGCCGATAGGGTCGCTTCGTCCACGCACCAGGAGGGTGCAATGGAGCGGTTCCAGGGCGTTCTAGGAATCATCGCGATT
>JAGPGQ010000246.1 GCA_018055925.1 Micropruina sp. | reverse complement strand
TACCAGGTCGTGACGTACGGCTGCCAAATGAACGTCCACGACTCCGAACGGATCGCCGGACTGCTGGAGGACGCCGGGTACGCCCCGCACGCCGAGGGCACCCAGGCGGACGTGGTCGTGTTCAACACCTGCGCGGTGCGCGAGAACGCCGACAACCGGCTGTACGGCAACCTCGGGCACTTGGCGCCGGTGAAGGCCGGGCACCCGGGCATGCAGATCGCCGTCGGCGGCTGTATGGCGCAGAAGGACCGCGACACCATCGTCGCCAAGGCGCCCTGGGTGGACGTCGTGTTCGGCACCCACAACGTCGGCAAGCTGCCGGTGCTGCTGGAGCGGGCCCGCATCGAGCAGGAGTCCCAGGTCGAGATCGTCGAGGCGCTGGAGGCGTTCCCGTCCACGCTGCCGACCCGGCGCGAGTCGCCCTACTCGGCGTGGGTGTCGATCAGCGTCGGCTGCAACAACACCTGCACGTTCTGCATCGTCCCGCAGCTGCGCGGCAAGGAGACCGACCGGCGTCCCGGTGACGTGCTCGCCGAGATCCACGCGCTGGTCGACGAGGGCGTCCAGGAGATCACGCTGCTCGGCCAGAACGTGAACACCTACGGCGTCGAGTTCGGCGACCGGCTCGCGTTCGGGAAGCTGCTGCGGGCGTGCGGCACGATCGACGGGCTGGAGCGCGTCCGGTTCACCTCGCCGCACCCGGCCGCGTTCACCGACGACGTGATCGCCGCGATGGCCGAGACCCACAACGTCATGCCGAGCCTGCACATGCCGCTGCAGTCCGGTTCCGACCAGGTGTTGCGCGCGATGCGCCGGTCGTACCGCTCCGACCGGTACCTGGGCATCATCGAGCGGGTCCGGGCCGCGATGCCGCACGCCGCGATCACCACCGACATCATCGTCGGCTTCCCGGGCGAGACCGAGGCCGACTTCGCCGAGACCCTGCGCGTGGTGGCGGCGTCCCGGTTCGCGGCGGCGTTCACCTTCCAGTACTCGATCCGGCCCGGGACGCCGGCCGCGACCATGCCGGACCAGGTGCCGAAGCAGGTCGTCCAGGAGCGCTACGAGCGGCTGGTCGAACTGGTCGGCGACGTCGCCTGGGACGAGAACAAGAAGCTGGTCGGCACCCCGGTCGAGGTGCTGTTCGCCGCCGGCGAGGGCCGCAAGGACTCCGCCACCGCCCGGGTCTCGGGCCGCGCCCGGGACAACCGGCTGGTGCACGTGTCCGTCCCCGAGGGCGCCGAGCGGCCGCGTCCGGGCGACATCGGCACCGTCGAGATCACCTACGCCGCGCCGCACCACCTGGTCGCCGACTCGGCGATCACCGATCTGCGCCGCACCCGGGGCGGCGACGCCTGGGACGCCCGGCACAAGCCGCAGAAGAAACTGATCGGCCTCGGCCTGCCGAAGCGGACGGTCGCCGTCGCCGGTTGAGCGGGATCGGCCCGGCCGGGTGTCGCCGGGTTCTGGGACCGGCGTCGGTTAGCCTGCCGGGAGTCCCCCGGAGGAGGAGAACCGTATGTTCACCTGGATCACCCTGCTGTACTCCATCCCCCTGATCGCGGTCCTGGTCATCGCGGGCGCGCTGGTCGGCCCCCGGGTCAACCCGTCCGCGCGGATGCTGCTGTGGACCGGCATCGTGATTCTCTGCGTGACGCAGCTCGCCTCGATGTTCGCCCCGATGATGCTGTCCAACCGGACCCTGATGTGGATGTACCAGGCCACCAACGTCGGGTTGTTCGTGCTGCGCCTGGTGGGCACCGTGCTGCTGATCATGGCCGCCGGCCGGGCGGCCCGGGGCCCCGCGACGGTGTACCCCGGCCAGGCCGGTTACGGCCAGCCCGGACAGGCGGGGTGGGCCTCCGGGCAACCCGGGTTCGCGCAGCCGTCCGGTCAGCCGGGCTACGGGCAGCAGCCGTCAGGTCAGCCCGGTTACTCGGCCCAGCAGCCTCCCGCGACGCAACCCGGCCAGTCGCCCGGGTACGGGCGTCCGGGACAGTGGGGGAGCGACCAGCCCCGCTGAGCCGCGGTGCCCGTCCAGCGAAAAGCGGCGGGTGCCGGAGTCCAAGGCGTGAGCCCGTGGGCGACCCCGCGGCGAAGCGGCACCGGGCATGGCGGTGGGGCCGGACGTAGCGTCCGGCCCCACCCGTTGATGTTCGTTCGATAGATCAGTCGATCACGCTTGCGATCACTGCTGAGTGTTGGAGGCCTTTCGGACCTGATCCTTCAGGAAATCCTGGGCCTGATCGACCTGAGCCGCATATTTGCCTTCGGTCTTGGAGTCCACGAAGTCGCCAGCCTTGTCGACGGCACCTTCGATAGCGTCCTTGTTGCCGGCTACGGCCCCCTTGATCTTCTCGACGAAGTCCATTCAGCCTCCTCTCGCTCGCACTCCCGGTTCAGCCCGGCTCAAGGTCATTCTTACCTGGAATCACCCCCTGGGCCAAGGGGGTGCGCCAACTTACCGGGTTTGCGCGGGACGGCTGCGGCACAATGGTCGGGTGTCCACACCCCTGCTCGTGCTGAACGGGCCGACGGCCAGCGGGAAGACCGCCTTGGCGGTGGGGGTGGCACAATTGCTCGCCGAGCGGGGTCGGCCGGCCGAGATCGTGAATGCCGATTCGATGCTGGTCTACCGGGGAATGGACATCGGCACCGCCAAGCCGACCGAGGCCGAGCGGGGCGGGATCACCCACCATCTGATCGACCTGTTCGACGTCACCCAGACGGCCAGCGTCGCCACCTTTCAACGGCTGGCCCGGGCCGCGATCGCCGACTGCCGCGGACGGGGCGTGGTCCCGATCCTGGTCGGCGGCTCGGCGCTGTATGTGCACGCGATCCTGGACGACCTCGAGTTTCCCGGCACCGATCCGGCCGTCCGCTCCCGGCTCGAGGCCGACCTGGCCGAGCTCGGTGCGGAGGCGATGCATCGCCGGCTGGCCGGGCTGTCGCCCGAGGCGGCCGCGGACATCCTGCCCGGCAACGGCCGCCGCATCGTCCGGGCGCTGGAGGTGATCGAGCTGACCGGGTCGTGGCGGGCCACCCTGCCCGACTGGTCCTACGCCGTCGACGACGTGCGGCAGTGGGGCCTCGAGCTCCCCCGGGACGTGCTCGACGAACGGATCGAGGCCCGCGTCGAACGGATGTGGGCGCAGGGCTTCGTCACCGAGGTGCGGATGCTGGCCGGCCAGGGGCTGGCGGACGGCCGCACCGCCGCCCGCGCGCTCGGCTACCGGCAGGTGCTGGCCCATCTGGCCGGGGAGTGCAGCGAGGACGAGGCGAAGACCCGGACGATCGCCGGCACGCGGCGGTTCGCCCGCAAGCAGCTCGGCTGGTTCCGCCGGGATCCCCGGATCCGGTGGGTTCCGGCCGGGGAACCCGGGCTCGCCGAACACCTCGCCGCGACGCTGTGACCGGCTGAACGGGAATAGGAACCGTCCCCTGACCGGGAATGGGGACGGTTCCTATTCCCGTTCAGTGGCGCACCGGTTTGACCGGCCGCGGTCCCCTGGGGTGCAATTCCGGAATGCTCGCCTTCGCCAAGGGCCACGGAACGCTGAACGACTTCGTGTGCTTCACCGATCCGGACGGGGACCTCGCCCTGAGCGACGACCGGTTGCGGTTCCTGTGCGACCGGCGCGCCGGCATCGGCGGCGACGGCACGCTGCGCGCCGTCCGGGCCCGGCATGTGCCCGGCTACGAGCGGCACGGCGACGCCTGGTTCATGGACTATCGCAACGCCGACGCGTCCATCGCCGAGATGTGCGGCAACGGCCTGCGGGTGTTCCTGCGCTACCTGGCCGAGGAGGGCCTGATCGACCCCGACGACGAAACCGAGGTGGTCACCCGCGCCGGGCTCCGCAGCGGGACCTTCGTGCCCGGCGGCGACATCCGGGTCGGCATGGGCAGCCCGGTCGTCGCTCAGGAGCAGGTCGAGGTCACGGTCGCCGGCAGGCGGTACCCGGCCTGGACGGTGGACGTCGGCAATCCGCACGCGGCCGCCCCCGTGGTCCGCGGGGAACTGACCGGCCTCGACCTGAGCGTGGAACCGGGCTATCCCGACGCCGTGTTCCCGAACCGCGCCAACGTCGAGTTCTTCGAGACGATCGCACCGCACCACGTCGCCATGCGGGTCTGGGAGCGCGGCGTGGGCGAGACCTTCTCGTGCGGCACCGGCACCGTGGCGGTGGCTCGGGCCGCGGCCGCCGAGGCCGGCGAGCCCGGCGGAACCTGGCGGGTCGATCCGCCCGGCGGATCCCTGATCGTCGAGCTGACCCCGGGGCAGGCCTACCTCACGGGTCCCGCGGTCATCGTGGCGCGTGGCAAGGTGAACGTGTGAGTGACGTGAGATTCGACGACGCCGACGATCCCGAGGCCATCGACTTCGACGGCGATCAACTCGACCTGGCCGACCGGCTGTCGTTGCGCCGGGTGGCCGGCCTGTCGACCCAGCTGGCCGACATCACCGAGGTCGAGTACCGCGACCTGCAGCTGGAGCGGGTGGTGCTGGTCAGCGTGTGGGCGACCGGCACCCTCACCGACGCCGAGAACGCCCTGGCCGAACTGAAACTGCTCGCCGAGACCGCCGGCTCCGAGGTGCTGGAGGCGCTCGTCCAGCGCCGCAGCCATCCGGACCCGGCCACCTTCATCGGCCGGGGCAAGGTGGACGAGCTGCGCGAGGTGGTGATCGCCACCGGTGCCGACACGGTGATCTGCGACGGCGAACTCGAGCCGGCCCAGCTGCGCAACCTGGAGGACCGGGTCAAGGTCAAGGTGATCGACCGGACCGCGCTGATCCTGGACATCTTCGCCCAGCACGCCAAGAGCGCCGAGGGCAAGGCCCAGGTGGAGCTCGCCCAGCTGCAGTACCTGCGGCAACGGCTGCGCGGCTGGGGCGGCAACCTCTCCCGGCAGGCGGGTGGACGGGCCGCCGGCGGCGCCGGCATCGGCGGACGCGGTCCCGGCGAGACCAAGATCGAAACCGACCGGCGCCGGATCCGCACCCGGATCTCGATGCTCCGCAAACGGCTGCGCGCGATGGACGAGGTGCGCGCCACCAAGCGCCAGGAACGACAGCGCCGCGAGATCCCGTCCGTGGCGATCGTCGGCTACACCAACGCCGGCAAGTCGTCGCTGCTCAACCGGCTGACCGGGGCGGGTGTGCTGGTGGAGGACGCCCTGTTCGCCACCCTCGACCCGACCACCCGGCGCGCCGAGACCATCGACGGGCGGGTGTACACGCTCACCGACACCGTCGGATTCGTCCGGCACCTGCCCCACGACCTGGTGGAGGCGTTCCGGTCCACCCTGGAGGAGTCGGTGCTGGCCGACCTGCTGCTGCACGTCGTCGACGGCTCCGACCCAGATCCGGAGGGCCAGATCGCCGCCGTCCGCACCGTGCTCGCCGACATCGGCGCCGGCGAGATCGCCGAACAGATGGTGATCAACAAGATCGACCGGGCGAACGCGGCCACCCTGGCGGCACTCCGGACGCAGCATCCGGACGCGGTCTTCGTCTCGGCCCGCACCGGTGAGGGCATCGCCGACCTGAAACGCCGCGTCGAGGAACGGCTGCCGCGGCCCGCCGTCGAGGTGCGGGCG
>JAGPGQ010000001.1 GCA_018055925.1 Micropruina sp. | reverse complement strand
AACACCTCAATCGGCAACCGACCGGACGGCAGCTCTTCGCCGGGCCTGCGCACTGATCGAAGAGACGAAGCGACGCACCTAGTGAGAGGCATATCCCAACGTCGGGGCGACAGGACTCGAACCTGCGGCGCTTTTCCGACGGACTGACCTCTGACAACGCTTTATGAGAGTCTTCGTCGAATGCAAATCGGGCCTGGGGGCTTCCCTGGGGCTAGAATCCGACTCCGCGAGCCTGTCGCCCGAGCACTAAGGGTGGTGATGTGGTGTCCCACCGGTCGTGGGCGCTCCTGGCGAGATGGCTGCTTGAACGGCTTTGGGGGCTGTAAATCCCCATCATGACCGCCCGGGCGGCCCGGAAACGATCGTTTACGGCGAACTACGCCCCACCGGCACTCGGCGCCAGTACCATCGGACGATGAGTGGATGCACAGCCCCTCGACGAGGCCACCGGACGGCGAGCGGCGAAGCTGACTGCCCCGTTCATGGCAGCCGAGGCCGGGGGTACTACTCACCGACGCCGACCTACAATCCCTCCTCGACCTACACGCCGCGGAGCACCAACGGGGCAGGCGCGAGCCGAGGCGGCGGGTCTACCGGCGGCGGCAGAACGCGGCCGAGCTGGTCGCCCAGCAGTTCCTCCGTGACCTACACACCTGATGAAGTTCGGGCACTAAGCCCGTACCGGCGCACGGTTGAGCTGCGAGGTCAGCTCCCTGAACTCCGCGACATCTTCCTCTGCCACGCCTGGGATGACCGACGCGGTGCCGCAACGGAGTTGCATGACCTGCTTGAAGCCGAGGGGGTGTCGGTCTGGTTCAGCGAGAGAGACATCGTGCTCGGGCAACCGTTCATGCGGGAGGTTGATCGCGGCCTGGCGAAGTCTCGCACCGGACTGGTCCTCGTGACCCCCGCCCTGCTCAAACGCGTCACTGGTGGGGGCGTTTCCGATAAGGAACTCTCGGCGCTACTCCGGCGTGACTTGCTGATCCCTGTCGTCCACGGGACGACCTACGACGAACTCGAACGGGTGAGCCCGCTTCTCGCCTCACGGAACGGGCTCAACACAGCCGACGACTCGATGGCCGACATCGCCGTCAAGATCGCGGAGCTGGTCGCACTCGACAGCGACGCGCTGCTCACTCAGCCGTGATATCTGCAGCGGCCGTATCGAGCCGAAGTCGGATCGGGCGCAGGGCGTGACGGTGCCGGCCACGCTGGGTGGCCGTGGCCGCGCCGATTGAGACCTCGACGGCGACGGTCGGCGCCTCGGCCAAGTGAAGATCACTTGGAACTGCACAGGTTCATCGGGAGGGACGACGGCGCCATTGCGAATGGTCGCAGTGCACGAGTTCGGACACGTCCTCGGGTTGGGCCATGTTAGCCGCAGCTGTAGCCAGACCAAGGCAGTTATGGTCCAGGGGCCGACCAATAGCGCAGACACTGAAGCGGTGGGCAGCCGCCGTGAAACTAGCCTCTGACAATGCGTGATGAGAGTCTGGATCGGTTACGAAGGGACCTTGGGGACTCCTTTGGGGCCTAAGTTGGGAGTAGGTCAGCCTGTCGCCCCAAGGTGGCCTGATTCGGACGCTGGCCTCATAGTCGAGGTACCCGGCGCACCGGGGCGTCTAGCCACCGTTGAGATCCTTCTGAGCTGCCTCTCGGAATGCTCGGTGGCTAGCGGACACCTGGTCATGGGCCAACGAGCCCCAGACGTAGCCATGGACCCGATCTGCCAGAGTGGCGGCCGCCGCGCCAAGCTCAGGGCTCCCTAGCAGCTGGACCCGGCTGAGAGCATCGCGGAGCCCGGTGAGTTCCGACTCCACGTAGCCAACTTCGTCGGGGGTCAGCCCCCCATGCTCTTCCATGAAGTCATTCGCCTCACGAATCTGCCTGACGGCTTCGCTGTCGAATGCGGCGTAGGCGTCGAGTCGATCCTGGTAGCGGCGCTCAATACGCTCATGTTCACGCTGATTTTTCGCCTCTAGAGCGTCTCTCTTCCCGCGCAGCGAGTCGAGCCAGAGCGCAAGGAGGCCTGTGATCGTTGAGCCGGCCAGTGCACCGACGAGTCCAAGCCACTCCATGTGCTTGCTTCAGGGGATGAGCGGCGCGAGCCGGCCAGCCGAGGTGCTGTCGGCGTAGAGGATGTGGAACATCGACGAGTCGGGATCAGCATCAATACACCTCGTCGGTTGGCCCTGCCGACGCACGGCCACCTGTCCCGGCTTTGAAGACATCATCCTGCACCTCGTCTGGGCAACCCTCGTCACCGTGTCAAGGCCACCGGTGCGCCTCGTGGTCTCAACCTGGCTGATTCGCAGCGCTGCCATGCCCGGAGCCTAGATCACCGCGAGGCCAGGCTGCGGACGAGGGTACGCGCACCGCGGCACGCTCGGCAAGATCGCCCTCACCACCACCAACTGACCGGCGCGGGGAGGGCCCGGCGACCCGAACCCTGGCCCTCCCCACGGCCTCCCTGCTGCGGCCTCACCGTGCCGCGCACGCCCACTTCCACGACAGGAGCACCACCTATGCCCACCATCGCGATCATCGGCGCCGGCCCCGGCCTCGGACTGTCGAATCGCCCGCGTCTTCGGACACCAAGGCTTCGACGTCGCCCTCATCGCCCGCACCCAGACCACCCTCGCCACCCTCGCCGCCCAGCTCGACCAGGACGGCATCACCGCACAGGGCTTCGCCGCCGACATCCTCGACCGCGACGCACTCCGCCGAGCACTCCACGCGGCAACGGAGAGGTTCGGGCAGATCGACGTGCTCGAGTTCTCACCCGCCCCGCACGCCGCAGTCCCCCGACTGGAGATAGCCGGGGCGGCCGAAGTCACGGTCCAGAGCATCCAGCCGCAGCTGGAGTTCTACCTGCACGCCGCGATCACCGCCGTAGGCGAGGTTCTGCCCTCCATGACCGACCGCGGCGCCGGCACACTGCTGTTCACCACCGGGGCCGGGTCGTTCACCCCGATCCCGCAGATGGGCAACGTCAACGCCGCCGTCGCCGCGCTGCGGAACTGGGCCATCAACCTGCACACCACCCTCCAGCCCATGGGCATATCTACGCCGCGCACGTCGCAATCGGCGTGTACATCAACTCCGGCCCCGAGGAGACCTCTGCCGACCGCATCGCCCAGCTCTACTGTGACGCCTACACCACCCGCGCCGGCGCCGAACACATCTACACATCCACGCCCCCGAGGTCACCGCGCCCTGAGCCGGACACCATCTCGCCGGCGTGACAGCACCGCTCGTGACCGTCGACGGCCAGCAAGGACCAGTCGCGATTGCCAGCGAGGCTGCAGACGTTGGCTTCTGCGATATCGCGGCGGTCGTCTCTACGAACATAGAGTGCGGAGCAGCGTCGCCGTGTCCTCGCGATTGACGAGCAGACCGACCCTGTCCCCGCAGGTCGCATATCCGCGACCCGCGGTCACCAACGTAAGTCGAAGCTCCTCCCAACTCCTCCAATGCTGGTCGAAGGAACGGACTACCCGGCCACGCCGCCGCTGACCCTCCTGTGCAGCCGCGGGGTCCACATCGATGTAGAGCTGGGCAACGCACCAGCCGGACCAGTGGGCGAGTGCAACAAGGAGCTTGCGGCGACGACGACGCGTGCCGGGGTCATGAATAACGAGGCGACGACCCGGAGCCGGTCCGCGCAGCAAGTGGGCGATGACTCGCACCGTGTGTGTCCCGTGGACCAACCATCGGTATGCGCGATAGCGGACCTGCGGTGGCAGCCTGCGTCTTAGCCATTCGCTGACGTGCTCAGGATCGGCCGTGGTGACGTAGCTGAGGCCCGCCGTTGCCTGTGCTATCGCGGTGCTCTTGCCCGCGCCGGGCACCCCGCCCACCAGGACAAGGTCGTAAGCGCACATTCCAAAACGTCGACGCGGCGCCTGAGCGGATACAGCCTGCGACCCCGGGGACGAGCCTGCCACACGAGATCCGCTCGGAGCAGCATCCTTGGAACCCAGAAGTGTTTGGGCACGCACGTCACGCGGCCAGTGCTTGGTCGAGGGCTCCAGTTAGCTCCGCCGTCGTCTGCGGTTTGATCAGCTTGCCGTTGAGGAAGAAGGCCGGGGTGCCTTGAACGCCGAGTGCCTTGCCGTCGTCGATGTCCTGCTGGATGCGGTCGAGGGTGGACTGTGCAGAGTAGGCGGCGTCCCATTTGGCCAGGTCGAGGCCGAGGCGTTGGGCGTACTGCCGGAACAGCGCATCCATCGGTACCTGCTGCTCGCCCCACTCACGTTGGGTTTCGAACATCAGCTTGTACATCTCGATCAGCTTGCCCTGCTGCGCGGCAGCCTCGACCGCGCGGGCGGCTCGCTGGCTGTTGAAGTGTCCCTCCAAGGGGAAGTAGCGGATGACGAACGCCACGCGATCGCCGTAGGTTTCTCGGATCTGTTCGATGGCGGGGTAGACCGACCCGCAGGCCTCGCATTCGAAGTCGAGGAACTCGACGAAGGTCGCCTTGGCGTTGGGCACGTCGTTGAGTCGGCGGGAGTTCTCCTGCACGGTTCGGCCGAGTTGTCCGTCGGCGGGCGCCGCCGATGGGGCCGCAGCCACCGGTTGAGGTCGGTTGAGCTGGTAGATGACGATGCTGCTGATCGCGAGTACGACTGCAGCCGCCGCGGCGATGATGAGGCGGAGCCGAGAGCGGGACGGCTTTTCCGGGACTTTGCGGGCCGCCGGTCGGCGTCGGGGTTGTCTACGAGCTTTGGACTTCTTGTTCATGGCTTTCCTTCGAGAGGTCGTGGTGCCCGGGCTACGGAGACGCTCCAGCCGGGTAACGCGCCACTGGGGACCAGCGGCTGAGATGTAGCAGCGGGACCGCCCGAGCCGTGGAGCGGCCACGGCAGGTTGCAGGGCGGATTGAGCATTGTTGGACGGGACTCGGAGTCACCGGACAGACCCGCTCGGAGGGTCGATGGCGCCAGTGCGCAGTCGTCGCGAAGCTGTCCTAGATGAGCAGCGGAGGTCCGCGTCGGCGCACCGGCGAGGCCAGCAGCCATCCGCCGCCGCCTTGGTCGGGCGTCCGTGCACTCGGGCTTACGGCGGCTTCGGGGATGACGATGGGCGGAGGTGCGGTGCGGAACAGTTCGCGGAACCAGTCGACGACGGCTTTCATCGTCCGTCTGGCCCACGAGGTCAGGCCGAGGATCAGCAAGACCGACAGCAGCAATGCGGAGACACCGGACCCGGTCAGTGCGCCCGACCAGTGCAGCAGGGCCAACAGTGCGGGGCCCAGAGTGTAGCTGTCGTTAGGACAAAGCGCAGATGTCGTCAGCAGGTTGAGGTGCAGGCCGACCGATGTAAGCCAGGACGGTTGCGCCAGGCAGGCTCCCTCGGCCAGATGCAGAACCGGAGGGATCAGGGCCAGCACCATGCCCGCAAGCGCGATCGACGCGGCAGCTGCCGCGTCGCGGTGCTGCCGAGCAGTCACAGTGGACTCCTGATGTCGAGCGGATTGTGCAGGCTTCGGAGATGAACCGTCAGCGTTGACTGAACTATACCGGGCCGTCACAACGGGCTCCCGAGCCATGCAACGTCAGAAGGTGGAGGCGACGCAGGCGACAAGGATGCCGATCGCCGTGAGTAGGCCGGCCAGCGCGGTTCCTGGATGTCGAAGGGGCCACCACCGCGATCGTGACGGAGGCGTCCCGGCCATGGCGAGCGTGGAATACCAAAGGGTCGTCAGCGTGGCGGCCCACACCACCATGCAGTAGGGACACAAGGCCTTGATCACGAACAGGCTTTGACCGATGAGCCAGAACACGAACAGCGCACCGAGACTGCTGCCGATCACCAGGCCCACCCCGTACCAGCGGGCGAGCCGTGCTCCGGCCAGCAGCATCGCGCCGGTGGCGGCGACGATCGCGAACCCCGCGATCCCCAGGTAGGGGTTGGGGAAGCCCAGAACGGCAGCTTGATCGGAGGTCATGATCGGGCCGCAGGAGATCGTCTCGTTGACGCTGCAGGACGGCTGATAGAAGGGGTTGGTCAGCAGCCAGTACTTCTCGACGGCCAGGATGAAGGAGGCCGCGAAGCCTGCCAGGCTGGCGAGGAGCAGCACCCAACCGACCAGTTGCGGTCGCACGATCGCCGTGCCCGGCCAGTCCGAGGTGGTCGGTTCGGCCGCGAGGGTGCCTGGCCGCCGTCCACCACGGTCGAGCAGGTCGTCGGGTGTCATCTCGCCACCGCCAGGTCGGAGACGGTTGCGGGCGCCGCGATTCGGGTCTGCGATGGTCGGCGAGCGGCCCGCAGACCGTTCAGGATGACGACGACCTCGGCGAGTTCGTGGACCAGAACCACCCCGGCGAGGCCGAGGATTCCGAGCAGCGCGAACGGGAACAGGCCGACGATGATCAGCAGAGCCAGTGCGATGTTGGCGGTCATGATCCGGCGTCCGCGGCGGGCGTGGGCGAACGCGCCCGGCAGCAGCCGCAGGTCGTGGCCGGTGAAGGCGACGTCCGCTGATTCGATGGCTGCAGCGGAGCCCTGGACGCCCATCGCTATCCCGACCGTGGCGGTCGCGAGTGCCGGAGCGTCGTTGATGCCGTCGCCGACCATCGCCGTCGGGCCCGATCGGCTGAGCGTCTCGATCGCGGCGGCCTTGTCGGCCGGCAGCTGCTCCGCCCGGACATCGTCGATGCCTGCCCGCGCTGCAAGCGCCGCCGCCGTCCGCGCGTTGTCCCCGGTCAGCATGACGACACCGATCCCCTGTTGCCGCAAGAGGTCGACCGTCTCCGGGACCTCGGGACGCAACTCGTCCCGCACCCCGACCATTCCGACGATTACACCGTCGGCCTCGACCACCACCACCGTCATGCCGTCTGCGGCCATCAGGTCGGCGGCGCCCCGCAACTCAGCCGGGTCGAGCCATCGAACGTTGCCGACGCGGACCTGGGTGCCGCTGACCATCCCGGTCACCCCGTGACCGGGATGCTCGGTGATCTCTCCGGCGCCTGAGACCTCGGACGCCGCCGCCGCGAGGATGGCGGTGGCCAGCGGATGGGTGCTGGACGCCTCCACGGCGGCGGCGAGGCGCACGACGTCGGCGCGCGACCAGCCCGGCATGGTGTGGACGTCGACAACCTGCGGCTGGTTGCGGGTCAGCGTGCCGGTCTTGTCCAGAGCGACGGTACGAACGGCGCCCATCCGCTCGAACGCCTCGCCGGACTTGATCACCACTCCGAACCGTGACGCCGCCCCGATGGCGCTGATCACGGTTACCGGGACGGCGATCGCCATCGCGCACGGCGAGGCAGCGACCAGCACGACCAATGCGCGCTCCACCCAGGTGGCGGGATCGCCGACGATGAACCCGAGCATCGCCACCAGGCCGGCCGCGATCATCACCGCCGGCACCAGCGGCCGGGCGATCCGGTCGGCCAGCCGGGCACGATCGCCCTTGCGGGCGTGCGCCTGCTCGACCAGGGCGACGATCTGGGTCAGCGAGTTGTCCCGGCCGTCCGCCGTCGCCTCGATCTGCAGCGTGCCTGAGCCGTTGACGGCACCGGCAGGTACCGGGTCGCCGGGGGCGACCTCAACGGGTATGGACTCGCCAGTGATGGCGGAGGTGTCGATGCTGGATCTGCCGGCGACCACAACGCCGTCGGTGGCCACCCGCTCGCCGGCGCCGATCACCATGATGTCGAGTTCCCGCACCTCGGCCGCAGGCACGCTGATGTCACCGCTCATCCGGGAGATGCGTACCGTCTCGGGGATCAGCACCAGCAGCGCCCGCAGCCCCTCCTTCGCCCGATCCATCGCACGATCCTCCAGCGCCTCGGCCAGGGAGAACAGGAAGGCCAGGGCCGCGGCCTCCGCGATCTGCCCCAACAGCACCGCGCCAATCGCCGCGATGGTCATCAACAGGCCGACGCCGAGCCGTCCCCGCAGCAGCCGCCGGACGGCTCCTGGGACGAAGGTGGTCGCACCGGCGATCAAGGCCATCCAGTGCAGCATCAGCGCTGGCAGTTCCAGGCCTGCCCAGGCCAGGACGTAGCCGGCCAACAAGCCGACCCCGGCGATCGCGGACGGCGCCAGCGCCGGATCCCGCCACCACGGTGGGCGGACCGCGTCCTGGTCGCCGTCGGCGGAGGCGTGGACTCCGTCATCGCCGCAACAGGCGTCGCCCGTTTCGACAGCCGCCGACCCCGAGAGGTTCGGCGTCTCCGCGCAGCAGACGCCGGCGGTCTGCGGTCCAGCGATCGGCAAGCCGACTCGCGACGGCTCCGACGGCTCGGCCGCGCAACAGGAGCCGCCTCCCGCCGAGGCGGGGTGGTGAGCCGCGGCCGTCACGACGGCGGGTGGCCAGATGCGCCGGACCGGCGCGGAACCGCCGCAGCACTCCTTGCTCACTGGATCGCCTCCCCCGACGCCCCAGGACCACAGCACAGCGGGACGTCACACTCGTCGTCGAGGCAGGGTGCGCCGTCGTCATAGGCCACCACGACCTGCAGCAGGGACTTGATCGCTCGGGTGAGATGCGGGTCGGCGATCTCGTACCGCGTCTGGCGTCCTTCCGGGGTCGCAACGACAAGGCCGCAACCTCGCAGGCAAGCCAGATGGTTCGACACGTTGGTGCGCGTCAACGCCAGCGACTCCGACAACCGCGCGGGATATCCCGGCGCATCCAGCAACTCCAGCAGAATGCGCGACCGGGTCGGGTCAGCCATCGCCCGACCCAGCCGGTTCATGGCGTCCAACGTCGAAGCTACAGTCAGCATGCGCTGACTATACATCGCTTGATGACCAGTCGATGGAGCTTTTCACTTGCCTGCCGCGACGTCCTCGACGACACCCACCAGGGTCGCCTCGTTGGTCTCGCCGATGATCCGGGCAGCCATCCGGCCCTGCCGGTCGATGACCAGGGTGCTGGGGATCGCATTGGGCGGAAGTTGCCCGGAGAACTTCAGCAGCAGCGCCCCGTCGGGGTCGAACAGGCTGTCGTAGGGGATCTTTTCGGTTCGCACGAAGGCCCTGGGTGCAGCCATGCTGGGATCGCGGACGTTGATCCCCATGAAGACGGCACTGGCCTTCGTCCGCTTGCTCGCCGCGACCAACGCGGGAGCCTCCGATATGCATGGAGCGCACCAGGAACCCCAGACGTTGTAGACGATCACCTTGTCCTTGACCGCATCGCTGCGCCAGGTTCGCCCCTCCAGCGTGTCGCCGGTGATCAGCGGAGCAGCCTGCCGCTGCGCGGGCGGCAACATCGTGAAACTCCCCTGATCGCCGCCGCCCGCCGGATCGACGGCCGGGGAAGCAGAGCAGCCGACGACCAACAACGTCCCACACGTCGCCGCCGCCACCAGGCGAACCAATCCCGACACACTCAGCCGCCACCCCATCGCAACTCCACCCCTGGCCGCGAGTCACGCTCAGCGGCCTCCGCCAGCACCGATTATTGGTCAGCCTACACTGAACAATTGCGGCTGGGTTGCCCCAGGGGCGGCAGGGCCACACGAGGAGGCCGAGCGCCGACAAGCTACGGAGCAGCAAGAGACGAGCAGGACGAAGGCCAGGCCCCGACAGAGGTCAGCGCCGCCGCAGGTACTTCTGGGGGTCGCTGCCACTCCCGTTCTCATAGAGGGCGAAGTGAAGATGGCAGGCAGTAGAAAGGCCGGTGTTTCCGACGTAGCCGACAAGGTCGCCCTTGTCGATCCGCTGGCCGCTCGTCACGGCCATCCGGCTCATGTGCAGGTACGCCGTCTCTACCTTCGCACCCTTGACTCGACCGTGGTCGATGCGGGCGTTGATGCCGGAACTCGCGCTACTGCCGGCCTTGATGACGGTGCCGGATTGGGCCGCATAGATGGGTGTGCCGCACGACGCTCCGATATCGAGTCCGTTATGGAGTCGGGTGTAGCCCAGAATGGGGTGCTTGCGCATTCCGAAGCCAGAGCCGATGCGCCCGGCCGTTGGGAACCTGAACGCCGTCAGACTGCGCAACCGGCTCCGCTCCGCACGGATCTGGCGCGAGACGGACGCCTCAGCCCTTTGATGATTGGCTAGCTGGGTCTTCACCTGCTCCTGCTGGATGGCGTCCGCCAGCCGCTGCAGCCGATCGGCCCGCCGATCCATCGGGAGGCGTACCTCCGGCGGCGGGCTCGGGAGCCGATCGGCGACCGAAGTCGGCGCACCGCCTGAGGCAGGTCGCGGAGAGCGGTGCTGCGACGCGCTCGCATGCACGCAGTCCACAGACACCGTGATGGCGATGACCGACACCGTCAGCGAAGCGAGTACGAGCAAATTCCGCCATGCCTGCCGCACAGGCCCCCCTCTCGTTTAGGAGGCGAAGCCTAATCTAAGAACCTCTAAGGATAAATTCAGTCTCAGATGACTAGCACAACACCATCGCTACTCGTGTCGAGCGTGGGTGAGCATCTGTTCGATCATCGCCCGCACGTGATCGTCCTGCAGGCTGTAGACGATGTGGCGGCCGTGCCGCTCGCCAGAGGCGAGTGAGAGATGCCGCAGTATCCGAAGGTGGTTGGACACCAGCGTCTGCGACATGTCGAGCTCCTCGGTGAGCTCAGTGACCGTCGCAGGGGCCTCCAGCAGGCGAGCAAGAATCAACACGCGCGCGGCGGTGGACAGGCCACCCATCACCTCGGCGATTCGGTCCGCCTCCCCCGCCGTCAACTGCATCGATCACTCACCCGCCCTTCAGCGCTTCGTAGCCGATCCAACCAGATCCGCGGCGTCGACGCCTAGCAACACATGCAGACATCATGATATGTTCAGATCATGAGCATTGAGATAGAGGACGAAACCCACGAGGACGGGCGTGGCGAGCTGTACTTCGCGATCGCTGCGGGCGTCACCTATGCAGGTGGCCTACTGGCCGATTTCGTGTTCCGCGCGCCCGAGCCGACCGCGGCCGGCCTCTACCTTTTGACCTACCTCTTCGGCGGCTACTTCACGGTGCGAGGCGCCTGGGCGTCGATCCGCCGCGGCCGCTTCGAGGTCGACTTCCTGATGATCGTGGCCGCCATCGGCGCAGCTGCCGTCGGCAAACTCGCCGAAGGTGCGGTGCTGCTGTTCCTGTTCAGCATTGGGCATGCCCTGGAGGAGTACGCGATGGCGCGAGCCACCCGCTCCATCGAGGCCCTGGCCGAGCTGGCACCCCGGACTGCCACCGTCCGAGTCACCGACGGCTCCACCCAGGAAAGGGCCGTCGACGAACTGGCTGTCGGCGACATCGTCGTCGTGCGACCAAACTCGCGGGTAGCCGCCGACGGTTTCGTAAGCGTCGGGTCCACGGCGATCGACCAGTCCGCGGTCACCGGCGAGTCCATACCGGTGGAGAAGCGGGCAGTCGACGACGTGCAGCGCGCGCTCGCCCACCCGGACCTGGTGCCCTCTGGGTCGCGGGTCTTCGCCGGAACGGTGAACGGCTCGGGGGCCATCGACATGGTCGTCACCGCAGCCGCCGCCGACAGCACACTCGCGCGGGTCGTCACGCTGGTGAAGGAGGCCGACACCGCTCAGTCCCCCACGCAGCGGTTCATCGATCGGTTCCAGCGCTTCTACGTACCGGGCGTGCTCCTGGTCGTGGTGATCGTTTGGGCCGTTGGCTTGTTCGTGCTCCGCGAACCCTTTGGTGACGCCTTCTTCCGAGCCATGGTCGTTCTGGTCGCGGCAAGCCCCTGCGCCCTTGCCATCGCCACACCCGCCGCAGTCCTGGCCGGAGTCGCCCGCGCGGCCCGGGCCGGCGTGCTCGTCAAGGGGGGAGCACCCCTGGAGACGCTGGGCAAGGTCGAGGCGATGGCTTTCGACAAGACCGGCACCCTCACCTGGGGCCACCCCAGAGTCACCGATACGGTCGCCGCTACCGACGTTCCGGTGGACAGACTGATCCGGGTGGCGCTCGCTGTGGAAACGCTGAGCGATCACCCGCTGGCTGGGGCAGTCGTCCGCGATCTTGGCAAGCGTGTCTCTGCCGATCAGCGCCTGACCGCCACCAACCTCGAAGCCGTCACCGGACGAGGAGTACGTGCGAGCGTGGACGGTCGAGCGGTACTGCTGGGCAACGTGCGGATGTTGAACGAGGCGGGCATCCCCCTTCCGGCGGATCTGGCTGTTGAGGTCGAGCGACTGCAATACGAAGGCCGCACGACGATGGTCATCACCCACGGTGACAGCGTTCTGGGCGCCATCGGCGTGATGGACGCGCCCAAGCGGGAAGCGCAAGAGACCCTCGCAACGCTGCGGAACTCCGGCATCGGTGAGCTGGTGCTGATCTCCGGCGATAACCAGAAGGTTGCCGAAGCGGTCGGCAAATCAGTTGGTGTCGATCGCGCCGTAGGCGAGTTGCTGCCCGAGGACAAAGTGGAAACAATCCAGACCCTCAGCAGCGGGGGGCGCATCACATGCATGGTTGGGGACGGTGTCAACGACGCTCCCGCCATGGCGTACGCCAGTGTCGGCATCGCGATGGGGGCCGCGGGTTCGGCGGTCGCGCTCGAGACCGCAGACATCGCCCTGATGTCGGACGATCTGGGCCGGGTTCCGTTCGTCGTCCGGCTCAGCAGAGCGACGACCCGGCTGATCCGGCAGAACTTGATCGCCGCGCTTGCCATCGTGGCCGTCCTCGTGCCGGCCAGCTTGATGGGTCTGTCGATGGGACCCATCGTGTTCATCCATGAGGGCTCGACGATCATCGTGGTGCTCAATGCGCTTCGTCTGCTGCGCTTCGACCACGGCCGCGACCACCACGGCATCCTGCACGAGGATCGCCCGACCGCTGCCTCGGGAACTGCGTGATGTCGTTGGGCAGGGCCGAGGTGGACTCGACGGTCAGCCGGCTTGCAGTCTCGAACACAGGTTCGCGCGCCTGCTACAAGCGGCAACCCGCCTGCCGGCGCCCTAAGCTCGGATCTGATGCACGAGCCTGATATCAGCCATTTCCCCGCCCGAACCCCGACCTATGTCGGTATGGCTATGGGCGTGCTCGGGTTGGCCGTGGTCGTGGCCATCCTTCAGAACCTCACCCATGCGGGGGTTCTGCTGAGCTTGCCGGTACTGCCGGGCCGTCCGACGGCGGATGCCGCGACCGCGGTGGTCTCGATGATGGGCGGACTGGTGGCTCGGCTGGCGAGCGCCGCCGCGTTGGGCCTGCTCGCCGCAGTGGTCGCCTTCCTGCCCCGAGACGATGAGTCCGAAGGCATCAGGAACGCTCGCAGTGTGCTTCTGCGCTGGGCCGTGCGCGCCGGGCAACTGTGGCTAGCGAGTGCGCTGCTGATGACCTTCGCGAGTCCGACGTTCGTGGTCGGCGTCCCCATCCGACTCGCTCTCAATCCCACCGCTTGGTGGACCTTCCTCGTCTCTTCTCCGGTGGCACTGGCCTGGCTCTCCTCGGCGCTGGCCGCCCTTGCGTGCCTCGTGGTCGCCTATCGACACGGCAGCCGCGGAGGGGCGATCGCCGCGTGGCTGGTCGGAGCGGCCGCCACTGTGTTCATCGCGGTGACCGGCAACGTGTCGGTGGGACTCGACCACGATTGGGCCACCGACGCGGTCGCCGTGGCTAGCGTCGCCGGTGTCCTGATCGGCTCCGGCGCCATCGCGGTCCTGGCCACCGGCGCGGCGGGCGTCGACCCGGCGCCCGGGTTAGCCCGATACGCACGGTCGGTGCCGTTGCTGCTACCGCTCGCCGCCGGATACACCGTGGCGGCCTGGCAGCAGTTGGCAGGGGTTTCGCTGTTTGACGTTCCTTTCGGCCTTCCGGTGCTGATCGGCTTCAGCGCCGTGACGGCGTTGGTGGTCTCGGCTGTGATCCGGCTCGTGATCCGAGCCGAGCGGCTGCGACTCTTGACGGTGCTGATCGATGTGGTGCTGCTGATCATCGCGGTGGCCAGCCTGAACGCGGCCGAGCACCTGCCGCCGCCGCGCTTCGACGTCCCGCAGTCGATCCAGATCAATTACCTGGGTTACGAGGTGTTCGACCCGCCCACGATCGCCCGGGTGGCGGGCCTGGGACGCCCGAACCTGCTCTGGGCGACGCTGGTCGTGGTCGCGCTGGCTTTGTACGGCTGGGGCGTGGTCCGGGTCCGGCGGGGCGGTGGGTCGTGGCCGGTTTCACGAACTCTGTTCACCATTGCGGGGCTCGGGTTGACCGGGTACCTCGCGGTGAGCGGCCTGTGGGAGTACAGCACGGCAGCCTTCAGCTGGCACATGCTCGTGCATATGACCATCAACATGATGATCCCGGTGTTATGCGCGCTAGGTGCTCCACTGACGCTGGTCAGGGAAGCGTCCCGGCCACGCGACGAACACGATCTGGCGCGCTTCGCCGATCTCCTGGACGATCTGTCCACGCTCCGACCGGTGCGAATCCTGACCAGCGTCCCGGTGGTGTGGGCCGCGTATGTCTTCTCGTTGTTTCTGGTCTATTTCAGCCCGCTGTTCCCCTGGCTGATGCGCTACCACTGGGGACACCAGGCGATGCTGCTCTACTTCATGGCGACCGGCTTCGCCTTCTTCAACCTGCTGCTCTCCCCCGCCGAGCACGGCGGCCGACTGCCGTACGTGCTGCGGTTCGCCCTGCTGATCAGCGTGATGCCGTTTCACGCCATGTTCGCCGTCGGCATCATGACCACCCCCGGTTTGATCGGCGAGCAGTTCTACGCCACGTTGTCGATTCCCTGGGTGCCGAGCCTGCTCGCCGATCAGAACACAGCTGGCCAGATCACTTGGTTCACCGGCGAGGTTCCCGCCTTCATCGCCATCGTGATGCTGGCGGCGCAATGGTTCCGGTCCGACAGCCGGGTCGCCAAAGCCGGCGACCGCCGCGCCGATCAGGACGGCGACCAGGAACTGCGGGCCTATAACGAGATGCTCGCCGAACTCGCCGCCCGCGACACGAGCATGGAAAGGTCGCGCCGTGATGTCGACTGATACCCAACCCGGCTCATCTTCCGACGCACTCATCGAGCGGGTCGAACTCGACGTCGCCGGGATGACGTGTGCCGCATGCGCCAGCCGAATCGAGCGCAAGCTCAACAAGCTGGACGGCGCCCGCGCCACCGTCAACTACGCCACCGAACGGGCTATGGTGCTCGGTTGGCCGCCGCATCGCGCCGGTGAACTGATTGACGCAGTTCGCGCGGCCGGGTATGACGCCAGTGAGGTGCGTCCCGGTGCCGACGATCAGGCCGACGGCCGCGCCGACCGGGTCCGCATGCTGCGCAACCGGTTGATCGTCGCGGCCCTGCTCACTGTGCCGCTCGGCGACGCCGCTCTGGTGCTGGCACTGGCCCCCCAGCTGCGGTTTCCGGGCTGGGAATGGGTTCTGATCATCGGTGCCGTCCCGGTCGTGTTCTGGTGCGCCTGGCCCTTCCACAAGGCGGCCTGGCGCAACCTCCGGCACGGAACCACCAGCATGGACACACTTGTCTCGCTCGGCGTGCTGGCTTCCTTCACCTGGTCGGTCGTCGCCACCATCGTCAGCGTGCCCGGCGAACCATCTTTCTGGCTCGGCTACGGCCTAGCGCCCGACGGCGCGGACAGCCTCTACATCGAGGCCGCGGCCGCCGTGACCACATTCCTGCTTGCCGGACGCTACGTCGAGGCCCGTTCGAAGCGATCGGCTCGCGGCGTGCTGGACGCGATCGGACGATTAGCACCCACCACCGTGCGCGTGCTTCGCGACGGCGTCGAAGCCGACGTGCCGATCGGTTCGCTCGCGGTCGGGGAACGGTTCATCGTCCGGCCCGGCGAACGGGTCGCCACCGACGGCACCGTCGTCACCGGGGCGTCCGCGGTCGACACCGCAGCGATGACCGGCGAGGCCGAACCCGTCGAGGTGAACACGGGCAGCCGGGTGCTGGCCGGCACCACCAACACCACCGGCGCTCTCGTGGTCCGCGCCGACCGGATCGGCGCCCACACCCAACTCGCCCAACTCGCCGTCCTCGCCGAGCAGGCGCAGGCGCGCAAGGCGTCGGTGCAGTCGCTGGTCGATCGTGTTGTCGCGGTCTTCGTGCCCGTCGTGCTCGCGCTGGCCGCCCTTACCCTAGCCGGCTGGCTCCTGGCCGGCACGGATTTCCGGCACGCCTTTGGTGCCGCAATGTCGGTGCTGATCATCGCCTGCCCGTGCGCACTCGGCCTGGCCACACCGACCGCACTGCTGGTCGGGGTCGGACG
This sequence comes from Micropruina sp., assembly GCA_018055925.1. GTDB lineage: Bacteria > Actinomycetota > Actinomycetes > Propionibacteriales > Propionibacteriaceae > Micropruina. The sequence goes on along the minus strand of JAGPGQ010000001.1, from coordinate 77,764 downwards.
CGGCGGGCAGCTGGGCATCCTGATCAAGGGACCGGATGCTCTGGAGGCCTCCGGAGCGATCGACACCGTCGTCCTGGACAAGACCGGCACGCTGACCACCGGACAGATGGCGCTGGTCGAGCACGGCGCTCTCGGCGGCCTGGACGAAGCTCGGATGCTGCTCTTGGCGGCAGCCGTCGAAGCCGATTCCGAGCACCCGATCGCGTCGGCGATCGTCGCCGGCGCACGAGACCGAGGACTGGATCCGCTCCGCGCCGAATCGGTCCAGGCCCTGCCCGGACACGGCGTCCACGGGCTCGTCACCGACGAGCAGGGACGACGCGAGGTGATCATCGGAACCCCAGAACTACTGGCCGAGCGTCTTTCTTCCGTCCCCGCTGCCGCGACCGCCAAAGTCGCACAAGCCGCCGACCTGGGACGGACCGCGGTCCTGGTCGCCGTCGACCAGGCGGTTGTCGGCTACCTGGTCGTCGCCGACACCCTCAAGCCCTCCGCCCACGACGCCGTCACCCGGCTACGGCGCCTCGGCCTGCGAGCCATCCTGCTCAGCGGTGATCGCCGTGCGGTCGCCGAGCGGATCGGCGCCCAGGTCGGCGTCGACGAGGTGATCGCCGAGGTCCTGCCAACCGAGAAGGCGGCCGCCATCGAGAAGCTGCAGCAACAAGGCGCCCGGGTTGCCATGGTCGGTGACGGCATCAACGATGCCGGAGCACTCGCCACCGCCAATCTGGGCCTGGCTGTGGTCAGCGGCACCGACGTAGCACTCAAGTCCGCAGACATCATCCTGGTCCGCCGCAGCCTCGACGCCATCCCCGACGCCATCGTCTTGGCCAGACGAACCCTCGGCACGATCCGGGGAAACCTGATCTGGGCCTTCGGCTACAACGTCGCCGCGATCCCGCTGGCCGCAGCCGGACTCCTCAACCCGCTCATCGCGGGCCTAGCCATGTCTCTATCCAGCATCTTCGTCGTTGGCAACTCGATGCGACTACGGCGCTTCAATCCTGGGCGCTGATCCAGGATCAGTTCGCGTCCGCATCCGTACCGCAGGTGCAGGTCGGGCCGCACTGACAGTTGCCACACAAGCAGCGGCCACCGGTCACGCAGGCGCACAGGCACACGTCCACCCGATCGACGACCTGCTCGCCCAGCGCCGGAGGGACTACCGGAAGTTCCCGCATTCCCGCATTGACTCGGGCCGCGCTGTCCAGCCAGGCCGAGCAGCCCGGGCACCGCGACAGATGCGCCACGGTCGAGCCAATACCCATTGAGGGCTCCTCGCCGTCCAGCAACGCCGACAGGGCCGCCCGGTACCGATCGTGGGACGCCTGCTCCATCAAGCCAGGATAAGTCAGGTGCGGCCAGTTCCTGGATGGCCGGGAACTAACAGGATCTCGCATCCGACTACCCCTTAGGGGGACAATCCCCGACCCAGCCGTCGCAAGGAAGCGATCATGTTCACCTTTTCCGACACACCAGTCACGTTCACCGTACTGCTGCTGCTGTTCGCACTATGCACCGCCTGGTGCAGCTACGAGTCAAGTCGCCCCCAGAACGGCCGCCAACGCGTGTCCAGCGTGCTGCATCTGGCGATGGCAGTGGTCATGCTCCTGATGGTGACCGGCCCGACCTGGGCTCTGCTGACCGCTGTTCTGCCAGCCGGATGGCTCGCGGCGGGCTTCGCAGCGGCCACGTTGTGGTTCGGGTTCCTGACCTTCGATGCCCTCGCCCGCCGGAATCAGGCCGGAGGCTGGCACGGCGCCGGACATGCAGCAATGTTCGCTGCGATGACCTGGCACCTGGCGGCCATGGCCGTGATGGGCGGCATGGATCACAGCGGCATGGGCGCATCCCACATGAATGGCGCCGGCGCCGACATGCCTACCTGGATCGCCGAGCAGAGCCTGCCAGGCGGAACCCTGTGGATCCTCGCCCTCATCGGGCTGCCACTGATGGCGTACCTGCTGATCGCATCGCTGCGCTCGCTGTGGAAAGTAGTACGCCCTGCAACCCTCGCGCCGGAGCATCCGCGGGAGCCGGCCGGCCGCCGCGACCCGGACTGCACGTCCGCCGATCAGCACGTCGCAGGCGAGGAACACCCGCGTGAGGCGCCAGACGGAGGAACGGTCGCCCTGGCAACCTCACCGACGACAACTCTTCAGCCCGGTTGCCATCAGGCGCCTCGTCCGGGGAGCAACACATACCGGCTGGCCACGCTCTCGGACTTTGCGATGACCTTCGGCATGTTCTGGATGAGCACCGGGCTGCTGCTGCCGATCCTGCCACTTCTCGCCGTACTTTCCTTTTAGAATCTCGCCCTATCGCTCGGAGTCGGGAGCCGTCGCCCGCCGGGTGCAGCATCTCGCAATCTGTACGCGATCACGAGGTCCGCACGCGCCCGGGCCACCCTGGAACGGATAGTGCCCACCGGACAGCCGCAGATCTCGGCGCACTCGGCATAGCTGAACCCCATCAGCTGGGTGAGGATGAGCGCATCACGGCGGTCGTCGTCGAGCAGATTCAGCATGGCCATCACTTGCACCGCCTCGGCAGGGTCGTGCCCCGCCCCTCCAACGTCCCCGTCCACTTGCCGATCGGCAAGCACCAAGCTCGGCCGAGCCAGATCCCACCGGTAACGGTCGACGGCGACCCGGCGGGCGATAGCCAACAGCCACGTGAGAGCGCTGGATCGTCCTTCGAAACCCGGCAACGAGCCGAGCATGCGCAAGAAGGTCTCCTGCGTCAGATCATCAGCATGGTCGGGACCAGCGGATCGAGCTAGGAACATCCACACGTCCGCCTGCGTACGCCGAATGAACTCGGACAGCGCCCCGCGATCTCCACGCCCAGCCGCCAACGCGAGCTCAGTTGTCGTATCGCGCCTGCCCATCGCGAGTCAGCCTACCGACTGCCCGGAGGCGGGACGAAGCGAGCCAAGGAACCAGGTTCGAAGGTGCTGTTCATCGTCGCCCTTCGCCACCTCAGGACGGCCCGCGCCAGCGCCTACTACTCGATAGCGCCGTTCGCCGGTGCGACGACCGCGGTCACGCTGGACGCACCGGTCACGTGGCAACTCGGCATTGCAGGGGTGCTGATGGCGACCGGAGTGTGGCCGCACCTGACTGAGCGCCACGAGCACGAACACACATACCAGTCACAGGATGGTCCCGAAGGTGGAAACCCACTGTCGTAGGGTTCCCACCAGCAACTCCCATCCACCAGTCACCAGCAACACACCGACTGCGATCATCGTCAGGCCGCCGATACGCTGGATCCCAACGTGATGCTTCCGGACGAAGGTGAGGGCGTTCGCGAACCGGTCGAAGGCCACTCCGGCCAGCAGGAACGGCAGGCCCAGGCCGAGCGCGTAACCGAAAGCCAGCAGGGCGCCACGTCCGGCCGTGGCCTCGTTCAGGGCCAATGTCAGCACCACCTGCAGAGCTGGGCCGATACAGGGCGTCCAGCCGAGACCGAACACGATGCCGAGTAGGGGCGCAGCCCCCAGCCCGACGCCTGGCTTCACCGAGAGCCGGAACGAACGATTCGCGAATGGGACCCAGCCGGCGAAGACAAGGCCAAGCAGAATGGCCAGCACCCCGCCGGCTATCGTGATCTCGCGACGCCAGACCATCAACGCGTGGCCCAGCGAACCGAACAGCGCACCAGTTGAGACAAAAACCAGGGCGAACCCCGCAATGAACAGCGCTGTGCCGACGAGCACCCGACGGCGTTGCCCGGTCGCGCCGTTGGCAATGTCGGCGGCGCTCAACCCGCTGGCGTAGGAGAGATAGCCGGGCAGCAACGGCAGCACGCACGGCGAGAAGAAGGACACCAGGCCGGCTAGCAGTGCCACCGGCATGGCTAGCAACATCGAACCGCCAACCGCCTGACGCGCCCAATCGGCCACCTCCAGGGGGATCACCGGCCCGCCGCCACATCGGTGATCAAGCCGACCAGGGTTGCCTCGGTCGTCTCCCCCAGGATCCGCACCGCAATTCTGCCCTGCGTGTCGATGATCAGCGTCGAGGGAATCGCCGTGGCCGGCACGAGGCCGTCGAACTTCAGCATCAGCTCACCGTCCGGGTCGTAGATGTTTGGATAGGGCACGTCGAAGGCCCGTACAAACGCACGTGCCGGAGCCGGATCGAGATCGCGCGTGTTCAACCCGACGAACCGAGCCTCCCGCGCCGTTCTCTTGGCCGCCGCCACGAGCGCTGGTGCCTCCTTGACACATGGCGCACACCACGATCCCCACACGTTGTAGACGATCACCTGGCGGTCAAGGCTCTTGCTGCTGAACTCATCGCCGTCCAGTGTCGTCCCGGCGATCTCCGGAGCCAGCTTCCGCTCCTCAATACTGAACCTCGTGATCGAGCCGTCCCCGCTGACGAATCCACCGTCGGTGTTCACGGACTGGCCACATCCGCTCATGAGCACGGCCATGAAGACGGCGATCAGGACCGGCACCATGCGGAAGACCGAACGGCGATTCGGTCTGCGACCGCTGTTCTGGCCGACCCCGTTGCCGGCAGAGCTTTCACGTCGCTGCAGCCCGACCCAGAACCAGCCGGCTAAGCGGGCGCCGGCCAAAGCTCCGGCACCGACCATGGTGACTGCACCAACCAGGCCGCCCAGAGCCACCAGTACTCCCAAACCCCCATCCCGGGTGGTCGCGTCCAGTTGCGCCTGGGCCTCGATGGTGGGGGCTTCAGTCGCGGAGCGCGGCATCGAAGGCCTCTTTCAGGTTGGTGACACTCTGTGGCTTACGGAGTTCCCCGTCGAGGAAGAAGACCGGTGTGCCGGTCATCCGGGATCCTGGCCGTCCTGCTGGCTCTGTCCGATCCGCTTCAGGGTGGCGGGGTCGTCGTGGCTGGCGGCAAAGCGCCGCGTGTCCAGGTTGAGATCCTTCGGGTAGCCGAAGAACGCCTCGCGCTGCGAGGTGCCCTGATGGCCCCACTGCTCGGCGGTCTCGACCAGACGCTTGTACATGGCCTCGAGCTTTGCCCTGCTCGGCGGCTGCCTCGGCTGCCAGCGCGGCGTTGATCGAGTTGCCCTGCGGCGGCAAGACCCCAACCACGAAAGTGACTCGGTCGCCGTATGTCTCGTGCATACCTTCGATCACTGGGGAAACGGCCACATCCACCCGCGAGGCTATAGTCAGCACTTAGTGACCGTACATCAGATACTGACCTATGTGGTGCATGGGACACTCTAGACATGAACTCCGACGCAGTGCGCAACTCGGGGGTGCAAGCGGCACTGGTGTCGGCCGTGCTCTTCGGAGCGAGCACACCGTTGGCGAAGCTGCTGCTCGGTGACCTGAGTCCGTGGATGCTGGCCGGTCTGCTCTACATGGGTTCTGGCCTCGGCCTGGGCGCCTATCGACTGGCGAGGCGCTCCACGCGGGTACGTCTCGCGCCGCACGAGCTGCTGCCGCTGCTGGGCGGGATCATCAGCGGCGGGGTCGTCGCCCCGGTGCTGTTGATGATCGGTCTTGCGGGCATGCCGGCGTCGGGAGCCTCGCTGCTGCTGAACCTCGAAGGCGTGTTCACCGCCGTGCTCGCCTGGGTCGTGTTCCGGGAGAACGTGGATCGTCGGGTGCTCCTGGGCATGGCCGCGATCGTCGCCGGTGCGGCGGTGCTCAGCTGGAGCGGCTCGGTCGACGTCGCCGACCCATGGCCGTCGCTCGCCGTGATCGGCGCGTGCCTCGCGTGGGGTCTGGACAACAATCTGACGCGCAAGGTCGCCCTGAACGACGCGACCTGGCTCGCTGCCGCAAAGGGGCTGGTGGCAGGCCCGGTGAATCTCACCCTCGCGTTGGCGTTGGGTGCGACCCTGCCGGCCGCGGGCCTGCTGCTCGCCGCGATGGCGGTCGGCCTGCTGTCCTACGGAGTCAGCCTGGTGCTGTTCATCGTCGCGCTTCGCCACGTCGGGACGGCCCGCGCCGGGGCCTACTACTCGATAGCACCGTTCATCGGTGCGGCGATCGCCGTCACACTGGGCGCACCTGCGACCTGGCAGCTCGGCGTGGCGGGGGTGCTCATGGCCGCCGGGGTGTGGCTGCACCTGACCGAACGCCACGAGCACGAACACACCCATCAAGCCCTCACACACGAGCACTGGCACACCCACAACGACGGACACCACGACCATGCCCACGAGCCACCCGTCGCACCCGGCACACGACACCGACACAGCCATGCTCATCGGACTGTGACCCACCGGCACCCGCACTATCCCGACAGCCACCACCAGCACCACTAGAACTCTTGCGGCGGCGGGTTGGTCCATGGATCCGGGGCCCCGCTCCCGATCACGAGATCCGTCCCGCCCGGGCTGAGCCAACGCGGGCGGTCTCGGCGAGCTTCGCGGCCCCAGCGAAGTTCGGTCGTTTGGCGGCGATCGCGGGGGTCAAATCAGCCAGCGGGAACAAGGCCCAGATACCTATGCCCTTGGATGCCCACACCTGTCTGTGCGAGGCCTCGCCGTCCCTGATCGGTGTTCTCAAACGGGAGTGCGTTACCGTTGCGATCGCCGCTGGCTACTGCCGCGCTCCGCGGTCAACTCACACGACGTGACCCCAGGCGGCGTCGCGTGCGGGCCCTCCAAGGGAGGCTGGCAAGAACAGAGGACACGTGATGAACCAGGAACCCCCGACAGGCCGGCAGTCCCCAACTGCCACATTGGGCCGGCCAACAAACGGGCTCGAGTCGGTGGCAGGGATCACTCTGGCGTTTGTGTGCCTACTGGGGGTGACCCCGTTGGTTCGCGAGGGTGTGATAGCGCTGGCCTACAGCCTGACATCGCCGGAGTCGTCTTTCACGACATTCCAGGCGTCCGCGGCCAGCTACGAAATACCGATCGGGCTGGCCGCGTCGGGCCTCTCGATCGCCTCGATGCTTCTCGTTTGCGCCCTGCTCATGCGGGTGGTGCACCGCGCACGTCTTGGCGAGCTCTCCTCAGTCCAGGGTCGACTTCGGTGGCGCCACATCGCTGTCTATACGGTGGTGGCGGTGGTCACGATCATCGGTGGCAGCCTGATGGTGGGCGCCATCCGGGGCACTCCGTTGACCCTGACACCACAGTCAGGAGCGTGGGGTTTCCTGCTGGCGATTGCGCTGGTCACACCATGGCAATCGGCTGCTGAGGAGTATGTGTTTCGGGGCTATCTGCTTTATGCGGTTCGCGGGCTTGTTCCCAACCCGTGGGTGGGTGCGCTCTTAGGGTCCATGGGCTTCGCATTGTTGCATGGCAACCAGAACCTGGCGCTGTTCTTGAATCGTCTGGCGTTCGGGCTGCTGGCGTCCGCGCTGGTGATCCTCACCGGCGGCCTAGAGGCAAGCATCGCCGCTCACGTCTGCAACAACGTTGGGGCTTACACGATGGCGACGCTGACCTCAAGCGTCGCGCAACTCCGCAGCACACAGGCTCTGACATGGACCGATTCGCTGATCGATACTGGAATCTTTGTGGCCTTCGCGCTCGCTAGCCTGGCGATCGCCCGATTCCTTCCCCGCACAGAATCAACAGCGGTCACGTCATCTTGACGACAACCAAAGGGCAGACAGTATTCGATCGAACTGAGCCATATCCGTGCCAGCTGCTTCGTGCCTTCGGGAAGCAGCGCGACACCCCTTGTGAGTCTTTTGCGGTCGCGAGTCGGCGGGTCCGGGCAACGGATCGCTGGAACGTCAGGGGCCGCGCTGATGTTTGTCCGACCGAGGCATCAGCCATGATCCGCGTTCTCGAGTCTATGCACCGGCTTGTGAGTCCGTCACGGTGCCGACCTGTCGTCCTGGGCACGGGTGCGTCGGGCGGCGAACCCCAGCACGATGAGAGAGATCGCGCTCCCGCCTGCGATCAGGCCAGCGATCCAGTACCCGCCGATTACAGCCGGGGTTATCCCAGTGCGTAGCGGGACCGTCGTAATACGAGCGCCGGCAATGTCCGCATCGAGTACGTCGAGGACCGTGCCGTCCGGAGCGATCGCCTGACTGGTGCCAGTGGTGGAGACATTTATGACGGCACGACCGGTCTCGATGGCCCGCATGCGGGCGAAGGCCGCCTGTTGAAGGTTCTCGTCGGTGCCTCGGAAGTCACCGTTGTTCGATTGCAGCAGGTAGACCTGCGCCCCCTGTCGCGCACCAGCCCAGATGACGTCGTCAAAGATGACGTCGAAACAGATCGCCAGTCCGATACCAACATCGTCGAGACGCATGAACGGCGGGCTGCTGCCAGGGGTGTACTCGCGCTGGATCAGCCCGGTCAATTCGGGGACAAACAGTCCATACAACCACCTGTCCGGCACGTACTCTCCGAACGGCACCGGGTGAGCCTTATCGAACAGCTGGATCGGACTTTCGTCGGCCGTCCACAGTAGTGAGGTGTTGAAAGTCTTGCCGTCGCGCGCCGTGGCCGCGTTCAACAACAAGGGCGCGCCAGCCTTTTGCACCAGACCGTCTAGGACCTCAGCGGTGGCCCGATTGTTCAGCGGGTCGCTGTCCACGCCTCCCTCGGGCCACACCAGGACATCCATCGACCGGCCGAATAGGGGCGCACTCGCGGCAGACTGGGCGGCGAGCATTGAGCCGGGAGCAGCTGCATCGAAGTAGCCGGCTGGGCCGTCGCCCTGCGCCCAACCCACCGTCAGCTCCCCCGCAGGAGTGGTCAGGGACTGGGGCACCACAGCCAGCGCCCCCACAAGCGCCAGAGGGATCAACTGGCCCCACAGGTTGCCGGCTCTGCCGGCGCGCAGCCATTGGAGCCCGGCAGCACAGATGGCGGCCATCATGAACGACAGCCCGGTCACACCCACCCAGGAGACAGTCTCGGCCAGCGGACCCCCCGCCTGACTCATCCCGAGGCGCGCCCAAGGGAAGCCGCCGTAGGGCCACATTCCGACAACGACCTCGCGTAGCGTCCAGGTGCCGCCGACCAACAACGGCACAATCGTCAGCTGCGACCATCGCCCCGGCAACACGCGTGCCGACCAGGCGAACACCAGGGAGATCGGAACGGCGCCAGCGGCGAAGAGTAGCGCCTGAAGGCCAGCCAGGCCCAGCCATGGCAGCGGCCCCAGGAACCGGCCCACCCACGCCACGTGCGCCACATAGAACGCTGTACCGAACAGCAACCCCAGGCCGAAGGCCGCCACCGGCCGGCGGCCCACCAGAGCGGCGAGGCCGAGCGCAACACCCAGGAAGGCCGCTGGCCACCAGCCGATATCCGGGAATGCGACATCCAGCAGCAGCCCCGCCAACACCGAGACAGCCGCGGCCACACCCGACGGCATTAGTGGGGCGCCGGAGCAACTCAGTGCCCCCTGGCAGTCCAAGTAGCGAGTGTTCCTGGCCGCAACCTCAACCTCTGCCACTACGCACTCGTGAGTTCAGACGACCACATGCCGACCCACGGTGTCGAGACACGAGGAACGGTCAGCACAGGCTGACTCTACAACGAACGATGGCGAGGTAGGGACGCGGACACGTCTGGCGTCCGGGACCTCGCAGGTTCTGCGACATCAATGGCGCGAGTGCTTGGTGGTACGCGGCTGCACCGGCCCACACTGAGCGTCGTGCCGCGCTAGCCAAGGGCCAAACCAGCCTGTGGATTGAGAAAAGGGACATACCGTCACGCCGACTCGCACCGACGACCTTTCGTCGACAAGCCTTCGGCGGCGAGGTGGCCGTCGCGGTGTCAGGCCGATGTCGCCCGCGGAGCCTGGCGTGATGACGTGGGGCTGAACGAACCGCTCGCACCGAGGATGAGTCGGCGGCGCCCGTGAGCACAACCGTGTGAGCGTCGGCGATAGAAATGGGATATCAAGCTGTAGAACACCCCGGTGCACTCCTGCCGAGGACGAACAGAGCGCGCTCCCGGGAACCCGGAGCGGGCGGTCTCACTCGCCGGCGCGGAAAGCGTGGTTCAGCACGACGCGTTGGTCACCCATCGCGGAATCGCGGCGTGCCATCGTCCTGCAGCCAACTACCTCCTCAGCCTGATCAGGTTCCTGGTGATGCGCAGGGCCATGTACATGCGCAGGCCGAATCCGAAGGCGTAGAAGACCTGGGGGTGGCGAACAGGCCCCTGCCCCGCGAAGAAGCTACCGATGTGGAGCATCGCGAACAGCACAGCCGAGACTAGTGCGACAGTGCCTCGCAAGCGGGTTGCCGTCGAGCGACTCGTGGCCTCGGTCGCGTCAAGTCATCGGATCTCGGACGCGGCCGCACCTCGTCAGCCAGGAGCCCAGTACACGGTGCCGCCGCTCGCCTTCCACCATGTTTCGCCCAGCTCAGGTTCGGCCATCTGCCCAGCAGAATGATGGGGTGGATGTGAAGTCGAAGTGGGCGTTCAAGCGCCTCGTGGATGAGTTGTCATCGGACCAGTACAAGCAGATGATCAGTGCCTTGCGCGAGTCGGGTACGCCGATGCCGGGCTGGACTGATCGCCTCGCTCCCGATCCAGCTCGCGAGTTACCCGCCGAAGCCGTACGGATTCTGGTGCCACTGAACGACCTCGTCCGAGCCCTCACCCTGGCGAGGACCGCCCGTCGAGGCGACTACTACAACGACCCCAAGGGTGGAGTGTGGCTGGTTGCATCTCAGGGCCAGGTGCGCGTCTGCGGTAGCGACGACTACGCAGCTGCGTTCATGGATCTGAGCGCAACGGTGGACGTGCCCGGAACGGTTGTGGCTGATGCCCGCGACATCTGGCAAATCGTCGAGGCGCTGCGCAAGGGCACGCCGCCCCGGCAACGATCGGCGACATACGTGACTCTCGAAACCGAAGGCGAGAAGCACATTCGCATCGGTGTCAATGACCGCTCCCACCGGGCGACGCTCTTGCCCAGGCATGTCATCGCGCCGCCTCTTCCGCCGAGCCCTCGTTCCCTAGTGGCGGTTGCGGACAGCGCAGCGTTCCGTCGCGCCGTGCTCCATGTTGTCCCTGTGGCCGGCTACGACGCCTGGCGTCAGACCGACCGAAAAGACCTTGACTGCGTTGGCCTGCGCGCAGCAGACGGAGTTCTAACCCTTGACGCTTGCCACCAGTATCACGCCGCCCAGGCCAACCTTGCAGTCTCCCCTGAGGGCAGGATCGAAGCCCTTGTCCACTATCTCTGGCTTCGCCAGATGTCTGCTGCGACCCTCGGTCCAGTCCAGATAGGTCAGATCGCTGACATCGGTGAACACGGACTCTTCGTGGCTTGCGGCGAGCGCTGGGCGGCCTGGACATCTCACGTTCGCCCGTGGCGTGAGCGCTTCGTTCCAATGCCTCTCGCTGATGGCACGACCGTCACGTTCCAACGCGATGACGTGCATCGTCACCTGATCGACGCAAAGCGCCTCGCTGAAGCGAGTTGGGCAGGAGGCAACAGCACCCTCGTCGAGGTCACAGTCAGCGATGGTGCGATGAGCGTTGCCTCGCTCACTGACCCTGCGAGCGCGCATACCGGAGTCCTGCATGTCCCCGCAGAGGTTGAGGCCACCGGAATGACGCAGAGGGTGCCGATCCGTATTGGGACGTTCCTCACATTGCTGCAGACTTTCGCGAAGCAGGAGGTTTCGCTCCACTTCGGTGACGAAACCGTGATCTACGCAACGACTCCGGGATACCGTCCCGAGCAGCGCCCACCCAAACTAGCTGCCGTACCAAGGGCGACCGCTGCCGAGTTCGAGTTGCTATAGCCTCACGTGATCCATGACACCATCACTGCTGGTTCAACCTCACACCTGACGCTTCTCGACGGTCAGCATAACTTGCTCCTTCTTGGCGATAATGATCATCGACTCGACTTCACAGTTCGCGAGCCCGTCATACACCTCGTCCGTGACCGGTTCGAGCCATTCATTGCTGACGTTGTCGCCGGGGGTGATGAAGGCGAGGTGGCTGAGTCATGAATCGCTCTCCGCGCCGTGCCAGTGCTTCGTCCTGGCCCAAACGCGGACCGCGGTGCCGGGCACCATACTTATGGGATCTTCGCCCTCCGCCTGGTACCAGCCGGAGCCGTAGTGCAGATCAGCACCTGGTCGCCACCACCGTTGGTGCCGTGATGGACCTGCCGGTTGTTCCTGCAGCGCGGCTCGAAAGTGATGTTGTTGACGGCGACGCCGCCGTCAACAACAACCAGGGCGATGTAGCTCTAGCCGATGAAGTATTGCGCGATGGCGTCGTTAGGTTCCCCGTCGGGAGGATCTGGTCGAGGGTGTTCTGGCTCATCGTTGTCTCTCTTGTGCTCGGTCGACCTACGTAGCGGCCGACGGGAACTCGCGGTCATCCTGACCTGCAACTCCGCTGCGGGGCATCTTCACTCACCCAACGAAGCACTTCCACGTGGCCGGCGCGGCACAACAAGCCGGCTACCCGACGTCATCGCCCACCATTGCCCCTACGCGACCAGTCAGCGGTCGCGGTCGTGAAAGCGCTCTACCAAGCACTGAACAACTCGCCGGACACGATCCACACAAACTGCTCCCAGAATCGGCTGGGGACTGCCACGCAATGATCTGGCCGCAGGCGCGCGGTGAAGAGCTGACTCGGATACCACGCCATAATCGACCCCTTCGATCCCAGATGGCTCCCCGACTGGGAAGCCCGAGGATCGAGATGTGAAATCTGCAATCCCGTAGGCTCGACTACCGACTAGTTGACCCCGCTCTAAGCAGTGCGCACTACGAGCTTCCCTCGCGCCTCGCCAGCCTCCATCCTGGCGTGGGCGTCCTGGATCTCATCAAGGGCGTAGACGCGATCGATAGGGACTGTTGCTTTGCCGGCAGCGAGGTCGTCGAGGTAGCCCTGGAGGACATGCGGGGGAAGGTCGCCGGATTCACCGGAGTAGGCCGTGAGGCGCACGCCTTGGGGGATGTAGTCGATGGGGTAGAAGTCACTGACGGTCCATTGGTTGGAGAGCATGCCCGTGAAGCAAACGACGCCGTGCACGCGGATGGCGCGGAGGGTGTCGTGCAGGGTCGAGGTGCCGACGAGTTCGAGCGCCCCATCGACCCCGTCGGGCGCGATAGCTCGCACCCGGTCGGCGATCTTGCCGTCGTCGATGATGACGTGGTCGACGCCGATGCTGGTCAGCGCGTCGATCTTGTCGGGGTTCCGCGTCGTTGCGAAGACGGTCATGCCGAGGCGCTTGGCAAGGATCGTGGTTGCCATCCCGACTGAGGAGGTGCCGCCGCGGACGAGGATGCTCTGGCCGGTCTGCGCGTCGATCCCGACCGTGAGGGAGCCGTAGGCGGTCTGGAGCATCTCGGGGATGGCGCCCAGCACGGCCCAGTCGAGGTCGGAGCGGAACGGGATGACCTGGCCGGCGGGGACGCAGGTGTACTCGGCGTAACCGCCGTCGAAAGCGCGTCCCATACCTCCCATCATGGTCATGACCTGCTGGCCCGTCCGGAAAGTGCCGCCTGGGCCGTGGTCAACGACGCCGGTAGCTTCGATGCCGAGCACCCTCGGGTAGGTCACGGCATCGCCGGAGTGGCCGAGCCTGGTCAACAACTCGGATCGGTTCAAGCCGAACGCCTTGACGCGGATACGGACCCATCCGGGCCGGGGCTCGGGGATGGGCAGGGTGCGCAGATGGAGATTGGTCACCGGGCCGGGTTCGTCGAGGACGATGGCGCGCATCCTTGTGGTCATGGGGTGTCCTTCGTCTCGGTGGCGGATGGGTCGAGTTGTTCGCGCAACCAGGCACGCTCAGCCCGGTTGGAGGCGATCGCGGAAACGAGGATGCCGCGCCGGTAAGGGTCCTTGATGTCGGCCGCGCGGAGCGGCCGGCCTCCGTCGGAGAAGAAGCTGACCGGGCGCTCAAGGTAGGCGAGCCTGCGGGCTAGGACGGCGCGACGGTCGCCCTCGTCAGGCACCAGGGAGAGGAACGCCAGGACGACGAAGAATCGTCCGGGGTCGGTGATGTCGTGGCCGCGCGCGTCGCGGAGTCGTTGCACGAGCCGCTCAAGGCCGGCACGAGTGAGATGCAATGTGCGGCGCTGCGCAGCGCCGGTGCCGGGCTGTATCTCCTCTGTGAGGGCGCCCGCGGTGATAAGGCGATTGATTGCCGGGTAGATCGTGCCGTCGCTGATGGTGCGTGCGTACCCGTGAAGTTGCGCCATCCGGCGCCGCAGTTCGTATCCATGGAGTGGACCCTCGGCGAGGAACCCCAGGATCATCACTTCAATCATTGAACTCAGGGTACATCCTCGAATCGTTGTACCACGATTCGAGGTATAGGCTGGGCTGATCGCGCGCCGCGCGCGAGGTGAAAGGCTGCGAGTGATCGAGTTCGAGTCAGTGTCGAAGACCTACCGGGGTGCGTTCGACGCAGTGCGGGACTTCTCGTTGGTCGTGCCCTCACACCGCGCTGTAGTGCTGGTGGGCTCGTCGGGTTCGGGCAAGACGACCCTCCTCCGGATGGTCAATCGGATGGTCGATCCCACCGACGGTCGAGTGCTCATCGACGGGGAAGATGTGCGTACCCGAAACCCGGTCGCCCTCCGGCGTTCGATCGGGTACGTGCTGCAGCACGGTGGGCTGATGCCGCACCGCACGGTGGCAGAGAACATCGCGACGGTTCCGATCCTCACCGGCACACCGCGCCGGCAGGCGCTGAGCGAGGCGCTCGGCCTGCTGGAGCGCGTGGGCATGGCCGCGGCACTAGGACGCCGCTACCCTGCCGAACTGTCTGGTGGGCAGCAGCAGCGGGTGGGTGTCGCTCGGGCATTGGCCGCGGACCCGAACATCCTGCTGATGGACGAGCCGTTCGGTGCGGTCGATCCGATCGTGCGGCGCGAACTGCAGGACGAGTTGAGACGGCTCCAGGGCGAGTTGGGCAAGACGATCGTGTTCGTCACCCATGACATCGACGAAGCGTTCCGACTCGGCGACGAGGTCGTCGTGCTCCGTGAACGAGGCCAAATCGCTCAGCGCGGCACCCCGCAGCAGATCCTCGCCGCTCCCGCAGACGACTTCGTACGCGACTTCATCGGCGCTGACCGGGCCGACCGGGTGCTGACCCCGACCGAAGTCGAGGGACGCTTGATCGCGGTCGACGGCGACGGCCGGCCGGTCGGGGTGCTCACGCCGTGACCTGGTTGACCGCGAACTGGCCCCAGGTGATCGAGCTAGCCCTGTATCACCTGATGCTGAGCGTGCCCGCGATCCTCGCCAGTGTGCTGATCGCCGTGCCGGCCGGCCGTCTGGCCTACCGGCGACCCGGCATCGGCGGGCCGCTGCTCAGCGCCGCCAGCATGCTGTATGCCGTCCCGGCGCTGCCGCTGCTGATCATCATCCCGGCGGTCCTGGGCATCCCACTGCGGTCAGCCGCCACGATGATCATCGCCCTCACCGTCTACGGCGTCGCCCTCCTCGTCCGCACTGCGGCGGATGCATTCACCTCGGTGAGCCCGCACGTGCAAGACGCCGCGATCGCCATCGGCAGCTCACCGCACTCAGTATTCTGGCGAGTCGACCTTCCCCTGGCCGTTCCTGTCCTGCTGTCCGGGGTGCGCGTGACGACCGTTTCCACCATCGGGCTGGTCACCATCGGCGCACTCATCGGCATCCCCAGCCTGGGCACCCTGCTTACCGACGGGTTCCAGCGCGGCATCGTCCCCGAGGTGGCGACCGGCGTCACCGCCACCGTCCTCCTCGCGCTCCTCCTCGACGTGCTACTCCTCGCGATCGGTCGCGCCGCGACACCGTGGACCCGCGCACACCGGGGCCGGGCCAAGGAGATCGCGGCATGAACCTGCTCACTGGGGCAATCGCGTGGCTGACTGACCCGACCAACTGGGCCGGGACGGACGGGATTCCCACCCGCCTGGCTCAGCATCTCACCATCACCGCTATCGCTATGGCGTCCGCGGCACTCATCGCCCTTCCCGTGGGCTTGCTGGCCGGACACACTGGTCGAGGTTCCGGCCTGATCGGTGCCATCACCGGCGCGGCACGGGCCATCCCGACCCTCGGCCTGTTGACACTCATCGGCCTCGGCGTCGGAATCGGTCTCACCGCTCCCCTGCTCGCACTCATCGTCTTGGCCATTCCGTCCCTGCTCGCCGGCGCCTACGCCGGAATCCAATCCATCGACCCCACAGTGCCCGCAGCCGCCAAGGCTGTCGGGATGAGCCCCGGCCAGATCCTGGCTCAGGTCGAACTGCCACTCGCCTCCCCGATCATCGTCGGCGGCCTGCGAGCGGCGACGCTCCAGGTCGTCGCGACAGCGACCCTCGCCGCCTACACCGCCGATGTCGGACTCGGCCGTTACCTGTTCACCGGGCTGAAGTCGCGCGACTACCCCGAGATGCTCGGCGGCGCGATCCTTGTCGCCGCACTCGCCCTAGTCCTCGAAATCGCCCTCGCCATGAGCCAGCGATACACCGCCATACGACTCGCTCACTCCGCCCACACCTGAGCCCCCGGAACTCTGCCCCACCGAAAGAAGGCCGCATGTCCAGACGCACGCTGACCACCACCCTCACCGCCCTCGTCGCGACCAGTGCGCTCACGCTCTCCGGATGCGGCAACGCAGATCCGCTCAGCCCGACCAGCCCGAGCGCCCGCTCCAGGACCATCGTGGTCGGCTCGCAGGACTACTACTCGAACGAGATCATCGCCGAGATCTACGCCCAGGCCCTTGAGAAGGCCGGGTACACCATTGACCGGCAATACCGCATCGGGCAGCGCGAGGCCTACCTGCCAGAGATCGAAGCGGGTCGAATCGATCTCTTCCCTGAGTACACCGGCCCACTCCTGCAGTACTGGCAGCCCGACACAAGGGCCCGACTCGCCGACGACGTCTATGCGGATCTCAGTACCCGCACACCCAAAGGGCTGCGCGTACTGAATCAATCTCCCGCGACCGATCAGGACGCCTACACCGTCACCAACCAGTTCGCCAAGAAGTGGAACCTGTCCACCATGGACGACCTCGCGAACGTCACGGTCCCTATGACGCTCGGCGGCAACTCCGAAGGGGAGAACCGCCCCAACGGACCCAAAGGGCTCCTCGGCACCTACGGCGTCAAGGTTCGGTTCACACCGATCGAGGACGGCGGTGGACCCCTCACCGTCAAAGCGCTTAAGGACGGCGACATCCAACTCGCGATCATCTACACCGCGGATCCCACAATCGCAGCCAACGGCCTCGTGTCTCTCGAAGACACCAAAGGGCTCTTCCTGGCCTCGCATGTCGTCCCCCTCGCCAGCGACAAGCTCGACAAGCAAGCCGCCGACATCATCAACACGATCAGCAGGACAATGACCCCCGAGGAACTGATCGCCCTCAATGCACGCAGCATCAACGAGCAGCTCCCAGCGGCCACGATCGCCACCGACTGGCTCAAGAAGAACGTGTCCTGAGTCGAACAACACGCCCGGCTCACAGACCGGTGCGTCAGCGGAGTCGAGGACTGGGCTGGGCAGGCCCACCGTCTCGTGAGCCGGCCGCTAGGCAAGAACACACCAACCAGGCCGACCATCAGACCTAGGCCGTGTTGCCAAAGCTCGGCTGTCGTGACCTCGTCGTCGAGCCGTGTCGCTAGACTGGCGCCGTGAAGATCGGGATGGTGCTGGACGCTATGCGCGGCACGAACTGGAAGGGCTACCCGACCGCTCCTTGATCCGCCTGTTCTCCTTCGCCCGATTCAGGGAAGGGAGGTGGATGCATGGACGATCAGTTTCTCGCGGTCGGTGACGTAGTCGCCGCTACCGTCACGAAGTCGCTGCCGTTCGGCGTTCTCGTGGAGTACGCCGACGTGTCGGGCCTCGCGAAGGGCGTGAACGCTGCGCCCGGCGACAAGCTGAGCCTGCGTGTGCTCGAGTTCGACTCGACACAACGTCGGTTCTCAGCGGAACTCGCGTAACCCACGAGGGCGGGCGTTCCGGTAACGAGCGCCCGCCCTTCCGCTGCAGTCAATCTGACGCGACCGGGCTGCTCGTGAGCCAGTGGAGGGTTGCGGCGAGGCAGAGGCCGGCGCGGTAGTTGCGGGCTGTCTTGTCTGAGCGCATCGCGATCCCGCGCCACCGCTTGAGCTTGTTGAAGCATCGCTCGACGACGTTGCGGCCGCGGTAGCGGGCGCGTTGCTCGTCGCCGAAGTCGATCGGCCGGCCCGGCCGCTTGCGGCGGTGCGCGATCTGGTCGTTACGCTCCGGGATCGTCGCGGCGATGCCGCGCTGACGCAGCCATGCTCGTTTGGCCTTCGACGGGTAACCCTGGTCGGCCATCACCCGGTCGGGCCGGGTCCGCGGCCGCCCCCGCCGCGCCGGCACTCGGATCTGTTCCAGCGTCGCGGTCAGCATGCTGGTGGCCGCAGCCTGCCCGGGTGTGAGGATGAACGCGAGGGGCCGACCCTTCCCATCGCAGACCAGGTGTTCGTCGTCAGCCCACCGCGGGAGCGGCTAATCGCGTGATCAGGCGGCTCGTCACCGAACTTCTTGTAGTTCGTTCCCGCCCCCTGTGGTGCGCGGCAGTGTCGCACCGTGCTGATGCACCCGCACGATGGTGGAGTCGATCGAGGTCACCCAGTCCAGGTCTCCGGACTGCTGCGCGAGGGCTTGCATCTTCTCCAGCACCCGAGCCCAAATGCCCTGTTCAGCCAACCGGTTGAAGTTCTTGTAGATCGTGCTCCAGTTCCCGAACCGCTCGGGCACGTCCCGCCACGGCGCCCCGGTGCGGAACCGCCACGCCGTCGCCTCGACTACCGTGCGCCTATCCACCGGAGGCCGACCAGTGGCCTTCACGTTCGGGAACAGGGACCAATCAGAGCCCCACGCCTCATCCGAGATCACATCACGCGACACGACCCAAGACTCTCTGACTGGCCCGCGACGCGCGTTTAGCAGCACGGCCTAGCGACGTCATTCCTGCACGCGGCACGTCGGCCGACAGCCCGGTTCTGCGCAAGACTCACGAAGTCGACCACCACCATGCCTACTGCGTCGCCGAATTGGGGCTGCCTAGGTCGTACTCGCTCCACCCGCCGAATCTCCCACCGTGCTGGCGAGTTGGCGAATTCCTCGGCGGCTGTGCGGGCGTGAGCGTGAGCGCATGGATCCGGCGGGCATCGGATGTAGCTGTAGGGGCTCCCCGAAGCAGTCCGGCAAGAGCCGGCCCGTAGCCCTCGGCTACTACCCTTCGGTCACCGAGGCGCAGCATCGAGGCATGCCACCGTGTTTGCAGGTACCCAGTGCTCCACGTCGATGTCGCGATCAGTGCCACGCCGACGAAAGCCAGCCACCTGCCGTTGTAGGCAGAGTCGACGAGCGCCACTCCGAAGGTCAACCACCGGATTCGCCACGCGAACGACAGCAGCGGGACGCGCCGCAATAGGCGGCGCACCTCCTTGACGATGAGTGCAAGGAGGCTCCAGGGGGCGCAGTACCCGTCTACCGCGGCGACGACCGCTGAGCTGCAAACGTCTTGGCGCCCAAGTGCGTGACACACGAGGGCGCACGCCTGTTGCTCATCAAGGTCACCGCACACTAGTTGACCAAGTACCCGCTCACCGACGATGAGGTTTCCGCCCGCCATGACGACCGTGCTGGCAGCGGCATACCGCCCAATCCAGATGGTCGGCTGGCGACGCCCGCGCAGCGCGACAATCGGCACCAAGGATGCCAGCAATCGGTCCCGCTCCCAGTCGCGCGCAGACCGGGCACCGAACCGCCACCATAGGCCTGCGGCGGTCAACCGACCGGCTACATAGAGGCAGCAGCCCATGATCGCGACGGCGGCGGCAACGGGCCAAAGCGCGCTAACCACAAGCCAGATACACGTGCTGACTACGACACCTGTGATCTGGGCTAGTGCCCAGGCTGTGCGCCATCCAGTCATCGTTCAGACCTCCGCCGACTCAGGAGGCTTCAGCTTGGCTAGCCGTCGGAGTTCCTTCACGGTGAGGGACCCTCCGCACAACTCGCCGACCTCGGACAGGCTGAGGCCGTCGTCGACCAGGGATCCGACCGCGACGGCCGCCTCAGCCTCCGACTTCGTGACCGCCTTGTCCCGTTCAGCGAGCGCCGCCAGCAGCGTGACGGCGAGGTCACTATGCCGGCGATCCCGCGCGACCCGCTCCTTCTGTTTCGTCGCGAGTGCTTCCTGAACTCGGCGACGGGCCGCTTGTCGTACTCCCTGCTTCGCCATCAGTAGCCACCACCTTTCCTGCCGGCCCCTCACCTCCGTAATCTGAGGATGAGCAGCGAACCGGCCAGCTGCGCCCGCGTCGCTTCGGCCTCCGGCCCCACTGCCCGCTTCCTTCCCTCTCGGATTTGCCAGGTTCGAAGTCCCACACACCTCTTGCATCAAGCTCGCCTGCCCCGGCGCTGGAGCTGAGCGGCCGCGCCGTCGCTGACGTTCAGGCGCCACGAATCTGCCGGCCTCATCAGCTGTTCGAACACCAGGGCGGAGTGGTTGCCTTGGTCCGGAAAGTGCCCTGTGTCGCGGCATTTGTGGTTGTGACGATGAGCCTGCACCGGATCACCGCCGGCTCCGGCTACGACTATCTGACACGTCAGGTTGCGGTGCAGGATTCGACGGAGAAGGGCCACGCCGCCTTGGCCTCGTACTACAGCGAGAAGGGGGAGGCCCCTGGCCGCTGGCTGGGTTCCGGGATGGCTGGCATCGAAGGGCTGTCCGTGGGTGATGTGGTCACCCACGGACAGATGCAGGCGCTGTTTGGGTCCGGTCATCACCCGTTGGCCACGGAGCGGCAGGCGGCGCTCGCTGGTCCTGGGCTGACCGAGGTCGACTACCTGGCGCTGGCCAGATTGGGCAGGCCGTTCAAGGTCTTCAACGACGATGTGAGCCCGTTCAGGATCGAGGTCGCGCGCCGGATCGAAACGCTCAACAAGCAGCGGGGCCTGCCCCGGAGTGCCGCAACGGCGATCGAAGACCGTGCCCTGATCCGGACCGAGGTCAGCCTGGAGATGTTCCGCAAACAGCTTGGCCGCGAACCACTCGATCAGCGCGAGCTGTCGGGCTGGATCGCGAAACTGTCGCGGCAGCAGACCACGGCAGTAGCGGGATGGGATCTCACATTCTCACCCGTGAAATCCGTTTCTGCCCTGTGGGCGCTCGCGGAGCCGCAGCTGGCGGCGCAGATCGAGAAGGCCCACCACGCCGCGGTCGATGATGCCCTGGCTTTCATCGAGCAGCATGCCTTGTTCACTCGCACTGGGCGCGACGGTGTACGACAGGTCGAGGTCAGAGGTCTTGTTGCGGCGGCGTTCGTCCACCGCGATAGCCGTGCTGGCGACCCGGATCTACACTCACATATCGCCGTGGCCAACAAGGTCCAAACCGTGGAGGACGGACGGTGGTTATCGATTGACGGCCGTGTTCTGCACAAGGCTGCCGTCACCGCGTCCGAGGTGTACAACACCGCGCTGGAACGACACCTGGCTGCCTCCCTCGGGCTGCGCTTCGCCGCGCGCGCAGGGCAAGATCCAGGCAAGAATCCGGTACGAGAAGTGGTCGGAGTCAATCCGGAACTCACGGATCAATGGTCGAGCAGACGCCGCAGTATCGAGGCACGGCAACAGGAGTTGGCAACCCAGTTCCAACAGCATCGTGGCCGTCCACCGACGCCGGCGGAGGCCATCGCACTCGCACAACAGGCAACCCTCGAAACACGTCAGGGCAAACATTCACCTCGAAGCCTGGCCGAGCAGCGGGCCACTTGGCGCACCCAAGCTGTGCACGTACTGGGCAGCAACGAAGCGATCACCGCGATGGTGAACGCGACCCTCCGTCGGGCGAACGCCAGTACACGTGTGCCGGATCCGGAGTGGATGGAACGGGCCGCCCGCATCGTGGTGGACCAGGTGCAACAACGACGCTCCACCTGGCAGACATGGCACCTTCGCGCGGAGGCGTTGCGAGCAGCGCGAGCGGTCGAGATCCCCGTGCAGAACGTCGATCGGTTCGTTTCGGACCTCGTTAGTCGTGCTGTGGAACTGTGCAAGCCGCTGACCAGGTGCGCTGATCCTGCCGAGCCCTCCGATCCGAAACCCCTGCGTCGTTCCGACGGAGCGAGCGTCTATACCGTCGCCGGGGCGCAGTTGTTCACCTCCCCCACCGTGCTGAACGCCGAAGCTCGCCTGCTGGCCGCCGCGGGGCGCTCAGACGGCAGGAAAGCACCCGCAACGGCAGTGGATCTGGCTCTCCTGGAGGCTGAGGCAAACGGGCGTCCACTCAACGCGGGACAGGTGTTGCTGGTGCGGGAAATGGCCGGCAGTGGCGCACGACTGCAGCTCGCCATTGCGCCAGCCGGCGCGGGAAAGACCACCGCCATGTCGGCGCTTTCCCGCGCATGGATCGCCGACGGTGGCACCGTGCTGGGTCTGGCGCCATCAGCAGCCAGCGCTGCAGAACTGGGCGAGCAGCTGGCCGTTGGACGCACCGAGACGTTGGCCAAGCTCGTATGGGCGCTCGCCAAAGGCGAGGAGCATGACTGGGTAGCCTCGATCGGGCCCGACACCCTGGTGATCGTCGACGAAGCCGGCATGGCCGACACTCTTGCTCTCGACGCCGTTGTCGATCACGTCGTGCGGCGGGGCGGCAGCGTCCGACTCATCGGCGATGATCAACAGCTCGCCGCGATCGGTGCCGGCGGAATCCTCCGCGACATCCAGGCAACCCAGGGGGCGCTCCGGCTCAGCGAATTGGTCCGCTTCTCGGACCGGGTCGAAGGATCAGCCTCTCTGGCGCTGCGTCAAGGTCAGACTTCCGCGCTGGGCTTCTACCTCGACCAGGGACGCGTACATGTAGGCAACGAAAGCACCATGGTCGACGAGCTATTCGCCGCCTGGTCGGCCGACATCGCCAGCGGAATCGACTCCATCATGCTCGCCCCAACCCGAGAACTGTCCAGCGAACTCAACCAGCGCGCCCGCGACGCACGTCTCAGCAATGCCGCTCCACCCGACCGGTCGGTGCTGCTGTCCGACGGCAACCACGCCTCCGTCGGAGACACGATCATCACCCGCCGCAACAACCGGGCGCTACGGACATCGGCAACCGACTGGGTCAAGAACGGCGACCGATGGAACGTCACCACCGCGGGCGCTGACGGCTCGATCCACGCCCGCCACAACCGCACCGGCCGACACGTGATCCTCCCGTCCACCTACGTGAAGGACTCGGTGGAACTCGGCTACGCGACCACGACCCACACCGCCCAAGGAGTCACAGCCGACACCATGCACGGTCTGTTGTCCGGGAAAGAGTCCCGCCAGCAGGCCTACACCATGCTCACCCGCGGTCGCGAGGCGAACCACGCCTACCTCGTCTCAGTCGGCGACGGCGATCCCCACAGCCTGATCCACCCGGACACGATCAACCCGCCCTCCCCCACCGACCTGCTCGAACGCATCCTCGCCCGCGACGACTCACCCGTCTCCGCGACCACCGCGCTACGCGAAGCCAACACCCCCAGGGTCCTGCTCGGTAACGCGGCCGCCCGCTACAGCGACGCGATCAGATTCGCCGCCGGCCACCTGATCGGCCCCGCCGGCATCGAACGACTCGAACACGACATCGACAAGGTGCTGCCGCGAATCAGCCAGGCCGGCACCTGGCCGGCGCTGCGAGCGCAACTCCTCGCGGTCGCCGCCGACAACCGCGATCCGTTTGATGCGCTCGCCGCCGCATCGTCCGAACCACTTCAGGACACCCGCGATCCCTGCTCCGTCTTGGCGTCGCGCGTTGCCGAGGGCGAATGGGGCAAGCGACGCGGGCCGCTGCCCTGGATGCCCGGCATCCCGCGCCACTTGGCCGGCCACGAGATGTGGGGTGAGTACCTCGCCGCACGCTTCGCCCTGGTGGGCGACCTCGCCGACCAGGTACGCGACGCAGCCAACAGAGAAGCCTCAATGCCGGCCTGGGCTGGTGGCCTCGCCGGACGTCCGTCGGCCGAGTTGATCGAAGACGTGGAGGTATGGCGGGCCGCCAACCAGGTCGACCCCGCCGATCTTCGACCCACGGGGGAACCCCAGCACGGCATGGCCGAGCTGCGCTGGCAGCGACAACTCCTCGCCCGCCTGGCGACCTGCCAGTCCGCTGCACTCACCGAGTGGGGCGGCACCCTGAAGGCCATCTCCCCCACCCTTCTCAGTGACGACTTCGCGCCGATTCTGGCTGCTCGGCTCTCCCGACTGGCCACCGGCGGCAACGACGCCCGCGCCCTCCTGACCACCGCTGCCGAGGCAGGCCCGCTACCCGATGACCACGCGGCCTCGGCTCTGTGGTGGCGCATCGCGAGAAACCTGAGCACCATGCTCGCCGGCGCCGTCGACAAACGAGAGACGAACGCGTGGCTAGAAGCCTTCACCGCCCAGGTCGGGGAAGCCACCGCCCGCGAGCTGCAAGTCAGCCCCTGGTGGCCTTCCCTTGCCACCACGATCGAACGGGGTCTACATCGAGGCTGGACGTTGAGCTACCTCGTCGACGAAGCGCGTCCCGCGACCGCGGACGGCCATACCGACCTGTGCCAGGCCTGGCTCTGGCGGCTGAGTGCGTTCACCGACAGCTACTACACCGAGGATGAACCACCCGACCCCACTCGCGAGCCGCCAACCGACATGCACGAGGGATGGGAACCACCTCAGCCCGACACTGCCCAAGAGCGTCCCGCTCGAACAAGGGACGCCGACGGCTCGATGCCCAGCCCGTCCGACAATGAACCCGAGTGGGACGGACCGACCGACGACGCCGTGCTGGCCCTGGAGGGGATGGTGCGAGCCACCCTGGGTCCGCCCGAGCCCACCGACGCTGATGTCGCCCGCATGATGGCGCGCACCGATGCCATCGCAGCCAGCCCTGTGCCACCGCCGCGGATCGCCGAAGTCAATACCCTCGCCGCAGCCTACTTCGAACGGCAACTGACCAGCAGCTGGGCGCTCCCCTACCTCGCCGAGCGATTCCCCGGCCACCGCGGCGCGCTCTCCGACATGGGTGCAGGCTATGCGCCCGACTCGTGGACAGGCTTGGTCAGCCACCTTCGTCGCCTTGGCGTCACCGACATCGAGATGGTGACCGCTGGGGTTGCCCTCGTTGCCTCTACCGGACGCCTGATTGACCGGTTCCGCGACCGCCTCACACTCCCCATCCTTCACGACGGCCGAGTGCTCGGTTTCGTTGCACGACGCAACCCCGGTCACGCTGACAACGACAGGCGCGGGCCCAAGTACCTCAACACTCCGACCACGCCGCTGTACAGCAAGAGCGAGCATCTCTTCATCGCCGGCCCGCTCAACAGCGATGCCACTCCGGTCATCGTCGAAGGACCGATGGATGCATGGGCCGTCACCCTCACCGGCGCAGGAACATTCGTCGGCACGGCCCAGCTCGGAACCAGCCTCACCGAAGCACAGGTCGCCCAGTTGTATCGCCACGGCCAAGCGCCGATCGTCGCCACCGACGCCGATGTCGCCGGCCAGGTCGCCGCCGAAAAGGGCTACTGGCTGCTTGCGCTATACGGGTTCGACCCCCTCCACGCCCGGCTGCCCGAAGGAGCTGACCCAGCCGACCTGCTCGCCAGCAACAATCTCCAGAAAATCCGACGCATACTCTCCACCGCGCGTCCGCTCGCCGAGACCCTCATCGACGAACGACTCACCCACCTCAACGGCAGCGATGCGATCATCGACGCCGTGCGAGTTCTCGCCGCCCAGCCCGGGCAGCGCTGGGCCAGCGGCGCCGAACACATTGCCAGCCAGACCGGCATACCGGCGGCGATCGTGCGCGCAGCCCTCGCGCCTATGGTGCGTGCATGGAATCTCGATCCGCGCAAAGCCACGGCGCACGCGCACGCCGAGAGCCGCGATATTCACGTTCGACTGTTTGCTCAAGAGCGGGTCGCCCAACCATCCAACCCTCCTGCGCCGCTCGGCCACTCACACCGACCGGCACACCCTGACCCGGGCGTCGCGCGCTGACACGCGCGGCAGCCGCCAGAGTGAGCATGTCGACGGCACGCCCCTGCCGGACGACTCGAGCACTGATCCAGCAGGGGACCCTCCCGACAAGGAGGCCACGAGCCCGGCTGTGATGAATCTTCGTGCGCGTCGCCGAGCTCAGCCCGCTCCGACAAGCCTGCTAGCGGCGCAACTCTCCAATGTGACCGTTCATGGCCCGAAGAGCGCGGTCGATGTGGGCAAGCATGTCTTGGCTAGTCGGCTTACTCCCCTCAGCGGGCGCAGGAAAGACGGCTGCGCCGAACGCATCGCGCAGGGTGAACGTGTCCTGACAGGCCCGAGGCGTCGGCCACCCGAGGCGCGCCTTGCGCTCATCGAGGTAGGTCACGGTCGCTTGCCTTGGTTCAAGGACGCCAGCCTTAAGGTTGCGATCAGTCAGGTGGAAACCCCACATCACGCGGCGGCGGGCGCCCGGGACGAGGGTCTTGGGGGCAAGTAGGTAGTCAGCAAGCCGGGGAGCGATGTGGGGCTCCGCATCAACAGGGATGAACTTGCCGGCGTCGATGACCACCTCAAGTGGCTGCGGAGGCACCCTGTTCTCGATGATGAGATCCCAGCTGCCGGGGCCGTGCAGGCCAGGTACGACATCGAGCTGTACATATGGACGAGTCCGCTTCCGTGAGTCACGACGGATCATTCGCAGTTCCGACAAAGCAAACACCGCCGCGAAGAAGGCGATCATCCCTCCGGCCATGGTGGCCCAAGCCACAACTATGTCGGCATTGTCATTCGTGATCCAGCTAAAAACGACTGGGACCCAAGCCGCAGCATTGCCGGTATACCGCAGCGCTCAGTGCCTCCGTGTGCCAATTCGTTGGCGGTGGGATCGGGCGAGGAAGAGACCGCAGTGATGTTAAGGGCTCCCTCCGGGGGTCCCCTGACCTGGAAGCTGTCCGATCGGGCTGGCAGCCCCCGGCCACCAATCCAACGTCCCAGCAACCGGCCTGTATGACCGCCAGTGACAGGACGAGCCGCTCGGAGAGGACGACTTCGTGATCTCGGCAGGCGAGAACTCCCGGATCCAGGCGTTGGACCGGACCCAGAAGCTGTTGCCGGTGCAAGCCGGGCAGACCGAGCAACGCACCCATGACTGTTTCCGGCACGGCACCGCTACCCTGTTCGCCGCCCTGGAGATCACCACCGGCACGGTGACCGGGATATGCAACCGGCGACGCCGGCATCAGGAGTTCCTGGTCTTCCTCAAACTGTGGCCCGCACCTACTCGATGTCGAGTTGGGCCTCATGAGGGACAACTACGCCATCCACAAAGACCCCGAAGTTAAGGAGTGGCTCGCCGCTCATTCCAGGATCAATGTCCATCTCACCCCGACCTCGTGGCTGAACTTGACCGAGGTCTAGTTCGGATCATCCAACGCCAATCCATCCGCCGCGGCACCTTCACCTCCGCCCGCGACCTCACCACCAAGATCTCGGGCCCCGATCGAACGGCTGGAAAAGGCGCAAGCACCCGTTCATCCGGGCGGAGATCCTAACCAAATGCTGGCCAGGATCAAACGCAAACGCCTGACCTGCAATCACTCGCTGGGAGCCGAGCAACCGAACCTACTTCAGGGCCGATTCAGCAATGCGCAACAACTCCTGCGCTGAAATGGTCACGGGTAACGAGTCTCGTTCAGTGACCCGGACGGCATTTTCCCCTGTGAGGCGATAGGCAGCTAGCTGCCCGACAGCAATGTAGGTCCCAGTGCTGACTCCACGCCGGAACTCGAATGGTCTCAAGAACAAGATATACGACTGACCCACGGTGTAGGTCGCGGCTTCACCGTCGGGCAGACCGTCCGTGCTGCGTACTTTTGCCTCGCTGATCCGTTCGCCCAGGGTCTTTTCGATGCGAAAAGTGGTCAGGGTGGAATTCTTGAGACCGCTTCCATCCTCAGTACTCGGGATCTTCTCCTGACTGACCGCCGCCCCCGAGACGACTACAGTCGTCTCAGCGAGCACAGCGTCAAGGCTGTCGTAACTCCGATCCCACGACGCATCCGAGGCCGACGTCCTTGCGCCCTCGGGGTGTGGGGACGAACATGCTACGAGAGGCAGCATGGCAACGCCGCAACTCAAAAGACGCAAAACCGCGCGACGCTCCATTTTACCCTAAGCCCAATCTTCAGTAGAGGGAGTTGATCCCATTAATGTCATCCTGAACAGGAGAATACTGCGTTCTCCCGGCATCAGTCGGATACATTACAGTATTGTTATTCGTGTGAGCCAGGCCGAGCGCATGACCAAACTCATGCGTTGCAACGCCTTTCTTCTTGGCTGACGAGTAAGTATCGAGGTAGTAGCGATTCAAATAGACCGCTTCGCTCGTCCTTTTACCACCGGAGCAAAGTACCACCCAGCCCGACAAGCCATTGTTACCGTAGTTGCTTACGACCGGGTTGATGCCAAGGGCCACACTCCCGTAGACATATGTGAAATTGACATCGGTAGAATTCGACCACCTGCTCGCAGCGGCATCTACGATCGCCTGGTATCCGGAAACCGTCGTGTGCCCGTACAGGAGATTTCGAGTTGAGAACTTGCAGCCGTTGAGATTGTAAGCCGCAGCTTTCGGGGCGGGAATCAACCACATCGTCAACGTGATTGCCATTGCGGCGCTAGTGGCTGCCATCCGTCTTTTCACGAGATGAGAGTACCGGTGAACTCACCCAATGGGAAGGGCATGTGTTGACCCGTCTTCCGATGCCACGCGTAGCGCGAGTCGTTGACTCATCTCGGAATGCCTGCGTGGAAGTCGGTGGCGGATGGAGCTCACGCTGGCAGCGCGCAAGGCGATTACGAAGTGGCAGTTCACCCCGGCGGTCGCAGGCGACCAAAGTCGAGGATTGAAACCATCCTGGACCTCGTGCGCCGTGACTGACGCTGGCATCGTGACCATGCCCCGAAGTGGCGTCCAGTCATAGATACGCTGGACCCCTGTGTATCCCGCTGCACGGCGCCGGCAACTTGTGACGGATCGGCAACGACCTGGCCTGACGCGACGAACATGCGACTCAGGACCAGCGCGACCCGTGCTCAGGCACCACCACGACCTGACCCTGCCCAAACTGACCCCAACTGGCTGATCCCGGTCGCCGCACCGGTACGCGTACCCTGCAAGCCTGCTCCTGACGACAGCCGAGCCCGCACTCGAGGAGAACTCTGGGTTCACCCGAGTACCCACTGGCTGCAAGCACGTTACTCTCAGACCACGGTTGACGTGGCCCTCAAGGCACGATCGTGCGCGGTCCGGCGAGCCCGGAGCGCGCCGGCACGTCGAGACGTCGATTCGGTGGCTGAACAACTTCCCATCGCGATGTCGCGGACGGCAGCATGTCTTCGGCCCGATCGGTCGAGTGACTCGGTCTCGCCGCTGGTCGTCGAGGACCGGGATCGGGTGAGGAGAGCTGTGGGGTGCGAGCGAGCAGTCCGTGGACAAGGACCAGACTGGCTGCCAGGTCGCGGGTGGCGCTGGCCAGGAGGTCGTACTCGGCCCGGCCCGCTCCGATGACGGTGTACTTGGCGCGAGCGCTACGGGGTAGAAGCCCCTCCGCTCGTGCCTCATTGAGTCGGAAATTCACCTGACCGGGCGAGCTGTAGCCGAGCAGCCGCGCGAGTTCACGGTTGGTGTATTCGGGGTGCAGCCGGGCTGTCTCGATCAGTTGTGCGTCCAGCTCGAGCGCGGTCGTCCGCGACCGGCTCGCCACATCGGGCTGTTCACGCCCCGACGGCCGACGTGAATGTTCTCCGCTTGCTCTGATGGGCTGTGTATTGACAACCTGCGCGAGTCGAACGGCGAGATCGCTGCTGGCTACCACGAGCAGCCAGCTGTCGACGAGGAGGCCGCTGCGGGCTGTTGTCCATCGACTGGCCGGCTGTAGTCCGCTCCGCAGCTTGTCAGAGCTTGCCAGGAATGCGGGGTCCTCCTGCTTGTCACCCGTTCGGAGGTGGGCTGGCCATTCTGCGGCGACATGGCTGGCGCGGCGGGCGGTAGTCAGGTGGCCCAGCATTGCCTCGACGGCATCGGCTGGGACTGTGCCTGCTTCTCCGAGGGAGATGGTGGCGTCGGATAGAGCGGTAATTGCCTGGGTCAGGTCGGCGGAGAGGTGACTCATCGTCGAGGCTGAAGGACTGCTGTCGAGCGCCGCTCGTCCGGCGCTCTGCCAGGCTTGAATGGCGGCGGCGATCGGGTCGGCCGAACTGCTGAGCGGAGGACCGTGCACCGCCACCTCCGCCAGGAGCCGCTGTAGTGAGCCGGCCAGCACACCGGGATCTGAACCGAAGCGCCGATACGGGGTGAGTGTCCATTCGGCTACGCGCCTGAGGATCTCCGTGGCCTCCACATGGAGCACTGGATCGGGTTCACGGGTGTGGTCGGCCGCCGCTGCGATGGCTGCCGTGATCTGTCGGATAGAGGGGTCAACCGGTAGCGGTAGCGGTGTGGACTCGCTGATGCTCACGAGTGCAGGGCTAGGGCTGCCCAGGGCGGCCAGCAGGCGATTCCCCACCTGCGCAAGTTGATGCCAGCCCGCTGCGCGCTGAGCGGATTGGCGCACGGCCTGCCCTGCTCCGGTCGGCGGGCTGAAGTCGAGCGCGGAGCAAAGCTGCCGTGCTGACGCCAATGGCTCGCCAGGGCCGTGTTCAGCACCTCTGACCGCCGCTGGGGGGCGGCGGACGGCTTCCGGCGTTCTGGTGGGCGGGGTGTGGCGGGCGCTATCGAGGAGTTCGGCAACCCGCTTGCTGTCGGCGCGGAGCTTCTCCAGTTCGGGGTGAGGTGTAGTTGGTGTCAACTGAATCCAGCGGCCCTGCCGCCGATCCTCCAGCGTGACCTTCACAGCCTGGTCAGGCTCAGCGCGTTGTTTTCGACGGGCCGACGCCGGCGCATGGTTGCCTACGGCCAAGTGTCGGCTGTTGATCCAGATCGGAATGGTGTGCATGACGTCGTGGTGGTGGTGCGCGACCCTTGCTGCGGCATTGAGTAGAAGCTGAATCGTCGTGTCGCTGCTGTCCCCAGGTGGCCAGCCGGCAGGCCACCGAAGTGGTACGAGCTGGTTGCGCAGGTCGTGACTGGCCAGAGCGAGGCTTCGGTCAACCTGGCCTTCTAGGCGCACATGGTCAGGCCAGCGGCTGGCCCGCAAGCTGGTGGTTGCGGCCGCACGAAGTCGATCCGCAGCGCCCCGGGACGTGCCGTCGGTCTGGCTGTCAATGCCGTGAGCGGCGGCCGCGCTGAGCGCTGCAAGTGTGTAGGAGATCAGGCGCAGGGTATGGCGGTGCGGCTCGTGCCTGAGAGCCTCGTGGGCGGCGCGCTCCCATGCGCTGAGGTGGTGCTGCAACGGGTCACCGGGCGCCGTGAGGTTACCGATTCTGGTCAATCCACGATGGGTTGAGAACGCGACATCGGCAACCTCGCTGAGCAGCTGATCGAGGCTCATCGGGATCGGTCCAAGCTGGACCACATCGCTGCTCCACAGAGCATCGACGGCTACCACATGAAGCGGTTCAAGAGTCCAGGCCGCGGCCCGCGCCAGTGGCGCGTACACCGCGGCGGAAATCGCTTCGACATCGGGATGCCCATCGAGGAGGTGTTGGCGGCTCCACTCAATCGGTGCGGCGCTACTGACCACCTCCGGCGAGCTGTGAAGGAGGTCGGCGGCGGCGCCAAACAGGTCGGCAAGACGCAGCAGCTGCGGGCTGGCCGGCACAGGTACCGGCGTAGCCAGGGTGAGTCGACTCAGCGTGGGACTATGCCGGCCGATCGCTTCGAGTAGTCGGTTGCCATGGGCGGCCAGGCGTGGCCAGGCAGCAGAGCGCTCGGCGCCGCGAGTCATGGCAGCGTCAAGGTCGCGGCTGGCGCTACTCGCCAACTGGCCGGCGGCGACCTCCGCCTGCCGCAGGAGCCGATCGAGCGTGGTCACCGCCTCGACGCCAACCGATCCACGAGAGCCGAGATGGCCAGACGTTGAATGCCCAAGGCCTCGTCGGTCCCTATCAGTGCCGCCGCTTCCCGCAGAGTGCCCGGCAGTGCGCATTGCGGATCAGCAACACCGGCCAGAAGTAGAAGGCTGTGGATCTCAAGAAGGTCCCCGACGACCTCGGCGTCAGGGCAGTGGTGCGACAGCACAGCCTGGAGATCGTGCTCGATGATGGCGAAAGCGTGTTCCGCAGCGGCTAGCATGCCCGTCACGCTAGGAGGGGAGGCTGGCATCGGCATCCCTTTCACGGCTGCTGTGGAAAGTAGGGGCTTCGGCCCCGACCCACCTACCTACATCCACATAGGCCTCGACCCGGCGGCGACTCGGACAATCGGGATGACCGAGCACATACAAGGACGACGGAAGGACAGACTGGTGTATCGGCAAGAGGACGACACCAACGAGCGCCGACTTGTAGGGCAGTTCGACGATCTGGTGGCCGGTGCGCTCGACCTCGCCTCTACCTGGGACGCCATCGCACACCGCTGCGGCGAACCGACCTGCCCGACAAGCGCATGCGCACGGGAAGCCAGCCTCTTGCCGGCACAGGTCGATCAGCCCGACCGAGTCATGCGCGCGATCGTCGACGACGCGGTGCTGTACATCACTGCCGCAGCTCAGCAGTTGCGGGCTCTCGTGTGTCTAGTCGGACCCGAAATCGTGCTGACGGGCTGGACAGTGACCCGCACGCTCGCGGAGCACTGCGGGCGCGTCACCTGGCTGCTCGACCCAGACACGCCACCGGAGGGCCGCCTCGCACGCTCGTATATGGAGCGAATCGTCAGCATCCAGATGGCAAGGCTCGCGTTGGCGAGCAAAGGACAGCAAGCATTCGCGAAGCAACTGAAGCGAGAACGGGAGGCGCTGATTGCACGCGCACGTCGCTCTTTCCCCGATTTGGAGTTGTTCGACGTCGAGGCGCTCAACGAATGGAGCGTAGGAGGAGAGCAGTATGCCAGTCTCGGGCGAGCTGTGAACGATCTCGGGCGCAAGAGACTGAGCACCAAACGTCTGTACGACACCCTCTCGACCTTCACACATCCGTCGATCTATCGGCTCAGCGCTCAGACGAGGTCCGCTCCGCATGACAACCACGTGAGGCACCAGTTCTATGCAGATCCCGAGACCGTGCGCTGGCAGTTCGCGACGGCGTGCCTGTGCGTACAGCAGGCTGCACTTGATGTCGTCAGCTACCTCGAACTCGACGCAGCGCCGCTCGATGAATGGGCCGAGCGCAATCCGGCGCTGCTCAACTGGCCCCGCCAGGCTAGGAGCGCAGAAACGAACTAGCAGCCGTGTCCGCCGGGGTAAGCATTGGGAAACCGGCATTTGGACGTGCCTGCAGCTCAGTCTCCAGAATCACAAGCTCGGCCATCGTTGCCGCGACAGGCATCCTCACTGTCACCCCGGCCAACGACGAAGGAGAGCAAAGGCATCCGGGAGTTGCTGGACGCCGTGGAGGCCGTACGAGACGTTCAACCCGAACCTCCACTTCGCGGGCATCGTGCCGTGCATCGTCCCACCCGCTAGCCAGGGCCGGATTTACAGCGATGTCATGTCCCTACCGCACACGACTTATGGGTGATCTGGTCAGCCCGCCCATCCGACGGAGCGTCCAGGTCGCCAAAGCCATGGACACAGCGTCCCGCCACCCACCTGGAATGCCAACGGTAAGGTCACGGGCAACCACGAGGCAGTCCATGCGTGGCTGCGCACCAAGGGGGTGCTGTGAGCAGTCGCAAGGTTGCCTGGGTCGCCCGGATAGACCCAGAGGTACTGGAGAGGGTCCGCGCCGCCGTCGTCGGGCTCCAGAAGTCCAACGACCCAAGCTTCACCCTCACTCGCTTCACCGAACAGGCACTCATCGCTTGGTGCCAACGGATGGAAGCCGAATACAACGACGGAGAGCAGTGGTCAAACGACCCCGACCACCACCTCCGCCGCGGAGCCCGCATCACTTGACCCCAGCGCTCCGTTGCCACCTGCCGAGGTGGTGGCGCCGAATATTCCGCGGAATAGAGCCCCCTCTATACCCCTAGCGATTCACCTTCCGATCAGCCGCCCGACGGCCCACCTCGACACCACCGGTCCCGACGAAGGTGACCTTTCTGTTGTTGCTGACATCCACCTCGACCACGATCTCACCGGCCGCCTTTCGCTCCTGAGCTGCCGTCGCTGCCTGACGCTCAAACAGTCGCTTCAGATCGGCCCGCTTCTTCCCGGAGTCGGTCGGGGTGCGCTCCTGCGGAGCGATCTTCACTGTGTCGACCAGCGGGGTCAGAGTCCACTCCACCTGCCGGCCAATCTTTCTACGAAAGAGCATGCCGGCCTCCTCGAGCTGGTTGCAGGCTCTGCTCAGATGGCTTGACCGCAGACTCGTAGCCTTCTGCAGAGCCTCGTTGAACGCAGACCCGCCGAGCGTCCGGAGACAGTCGATCACCTTCGCGTTCGAGCCGGTTGGCTCCAGGTGTCGCAGGGCCTTCCGACGTCCTATGGCCGCATCCAGTTGGACGACAAGAAGCCGAAGCTGCTCGCGGACGCTGGCGGAACTACCGTCTGGCCAGTTCTTCACCGCTGCATCGGCTAACTGGGTACGAAACCGCTTCAACTCTCCCTCAGCGGCCGGACCAGTGGTCAAATCCAGGGCCAACAACGCCACCGTGTCGAGCCACGCCTGATCCGCCACCGGTTCATCAAGAATCGCGTCCCATGCCGCTATCGTCATGACGACCCACCTCCCAGGATGGTAACTAGATGGTAAGTATACAGGCTGGTGACGCCTTCGCCCAAGTGTTCGATTCGCTCGCGAAGGAGAAGGCCGGATGGACCCAGCTTGAGAGCTGGGCCGAGCAACCCTCCTACCAGGTCGGCAAGGCTGCGGTGAGGCACAGCTGCACAGCTACTCGGGCCGGTTTCGCACTCGACGAGACGCTGCTCACAGACCCCGACCCTGCTCACCTGATGGGTGTGCTGATGGGCCTCGACAACCTCTTCATCGTCGCAGCAGACCCCATGTACCCGACAACCGATCGCGTGGTGCTGTCGATGCGGCTCCACTACCGACGCACCGGTCAGTTCAACCTGTCCGAACCCGGCATGGTGGTCCCACGCCGGGCCGATCGAAGCCGACCTCACGCGACTGCTGATGAGCTTT
The DNA here is from genome assembly GCA_018055925.1 of Micropruina sp. Lineage (GTDB taxonomy): Bacteria > Actinomycetota > Actinomycetes > Propionibacteriales > Propionibacteriaceae > Micropruina. The sequence goes on along the minus strand of JAGPGQ010000001.1, from coordinate 42,667 downwards.
CCCAGGTGTTCAAGACACTGCGGATCTCTCCTGAGTTCAAAGACTCCTGCGCGTGGGTCCGCGTCGACGAACTGCATGACCACATCCCAGGTATCCCGGGGCTGCAGATCAGCCAAGTGCCACTTGCCCTCAAAGAAGACGTTGAGAGCCGAGAGGTCGAGACACCGGGTGGGATCGCCGCCTACGAACTGGTCCCGAAGTCCTCCCTGCATCACCGAATCCCCGTGGCCGCCCGGGCGATGGCCGGCGCCGATCTCGGCATCACAGCTGAAGCCACATTGGATACCCAGGGAGTAGAGGTCTGGCGTTCCACGTCTAGCAGTGATTCACCGACCTGGATCCTCGCCGGGACGGGTCCCGTTGATCTCCCCTCCGCACCAGGTGCCTCAGCATCTGGAGATCGCCTGCAACTCAGCGACGGTACGGACATCCCCGTGAACCGCGCAGTCCTGATTCACGGCCGCAGCGGCGAGGTGGTGGCCGTTGCCGACAAGGTCCGCGGCTACCACATCGCCGGACCAGATCTGGGGACCTACGGGATGGCCAGCGGCTCACCCCCTGAGGGACGAGCGGAAGCCATCCGCACAGGCAGGCGGACCGTGATACTTGAGAGCACCGCTGGACGGTTTGCGATCCTGATCTGCGAAGACCTTGACCGGCTGCTCGAAATCGGGCCCAGCCTGCATCAGGCCGGCGTCAGCCACATCCTCAACCCCGTGATCGCGCCCGAAATCCTCCCATTCCGCTGGCAGCAGCTCGCTGGGCGAGTCTTCAACAAGGACGTCGGCACCGCCCTGATCACGACCAACAGCCTGGCCATCGACCGGATCGTCACGCACGAGAAGGGTCACCAGGAGGGTGCTCCGACCCTCCTGGTAGTCACCGGAACAGACGCGAAGGGCGCCCACCTCATCAACAACCCCAAGGCGCTGAGCCAAACCCCCGCCGAGGACGCTGTGACGCCGCGCAAGTACACGATCCACACTGCGCCGATGCCGTAGGTCATCGGTGTGTTCAACGACGCGTCAAACGAGAGTGAGTTGTCCGGGACGGCTTCAACTGGACGGATCTGAGGGTACGAGTGAGACACCTCGAGTCAAGACACCTCGAGGACTGGCCGAGCGCGAGCCGGCCATCAGTGGAGACCGTTGACCGGCATGTCGTGTCCGTGCCCCGCGCGTTTCGCCGAGCGGGGCACGGCTCCCCGAACGCCGCATTCGGCATGCGTGCAGGTCAGAGGATCTCTCCGGTGTAGGGGTCGATTGGGGCGCCGTCGTCGTCCACGAGTTGCAGTCTCGGTCGGAACGGCGAAGGTTCGAGTCGGTGGTTGCTGGGCAGGTTGTTGACGTCGTCGGTGTAGAGGCGTGCCCGGTCGTCGCTGGCTGTCCGGCTGGTGTGGCGTCGGTAGCGGCCGGCGGCGGGCCATTCCGCGTGGCGTTCGTCGCACAGGCTTCCGGTGCGGGCTCTGAGTCGGTCGATGAAGTTGGGGACGCTGTAGCGGTGCCATTCCTCGAGGCTGCCGCTGGTGAGGTCGAGGCCGGCCCGTCGGCGTTGGTCGGCGAGGACGGCGATCTCGTGGACGAGGTGGGGATGGCGGGGCCAGCAGGCGGGGATGAGTCCAGCGCCGGTGTGGTCCCAGACGTACTCGTGGTTGAACCATGTGACGACTTTGTCGAGCCAGGTCCATAGTTCCGCGCGGAGTCTGCGGTCGGTGCAGGTCGGTGGATCCCATGGTCGCGGCAGTGTGGCGGGGCTGCCGATGGCCTGTTTGGTGGCGTCGTCGGCGTGGGCAGCGGCCACCAGGGTGTTGTAGGCGGTGATCAGGGCCGGCGTGTCTGGCCACGGGAACGGCAGAGCGAGGCTGTTCTGGTCGTTGGTCATGGGGTGTCGCGGCCTGCTTGGGCGGCGATTGCGCGGGCTTCGGGGTCCACGACGGCGGTGCGATGGCGTTGGAGATTGTGGCGGGCCTGTCGCTGTTGTTGGAGGAGTACCTGGCCGGCTTTGCCGTCGATGCAGCGGCTCAGTTTGGCCAGGATCGGTTTGCCGTTCTCCGCCAGCACCAGGGCGTGGCGTGCCGGTAGTCGGCGGATCTCTTCGGGTCGCAGGATCACCATGTCTTCGCCGTGGCTGGATCGGCCGCCACTTCCGCCCTGTTGCCAGGTGGTGCGGTTGATTCGGGTGGTGCCGACGAGGTCGGAGAGTTCCCGGTTGAACTCGATGTCCTTCGATCCCCCGAAGACGATCAGGACGTTGGTCAAGCCGAGCAAGCTGCGAGCTTCGGCGAGGCCGAAGGTCGACGTCAGTTGTGCCCAGGTCTGCGCCGCATAGATGAATGAGATACCGAGAGCGCGCTCATTGGCCGCGCGGGTTTGCAGGCTCGGTAGGGGTGCCGTGGAGGGGAGCTCGTCCAGGCAGGCCAGCATCGGAGGACAGAGCTTTCCGTACGAACTGTCGTTGGCGATCGTGAGCGCAGTGTCGAGGATGTGTTCGGTCAGGGCGGTCATCAGCGGTGACGCGGAGGCATAGGGGTCTTCTCGACCGAGTAGGTAGAAGGTGCCTCGGTCGCGGATGACTTGGGCGATGTCGGTGGCGGGACGCCCGGGGCCAGGCACGCAGCGGCGCAGGATCTGGGGTTGGAAGAACAGGCTGAGTGCCTGCTGCACCGTGGTGATGGTGTTGCTGGCGGTGCGGTGATCGCCGGTCAGTGCTCCTTGGAGCAGACCGTGCCAGGCGGGTGCCGCGGCGGGATGATTGAGCAGGATTTCGGCGGGTTCGTGGGTGGCCAACGGCGCCTTCGCCCAGCCGATCAGCCGGTCCAGCCGGTAGCCGGCAAGTGCGGCGGCGTGGAAGTAGCACTGCAAGACCTTGCCTGCCTCGGCAGCGTAGAACCGTGCCGCCCCGTCGTCCTGGCCTGAGGTCTTGATCGTGCCGGCAGTGAAAGCTCGGCCACGCCGTTCCGCGACCATCGGATCGGCTCCGCCCTGGACCGGATCCCACAGCAACTCCGGAACGCCATCGGCTTGGCTGAACGGATCCAAGACCGGCGTCGCACGACCACCGCTGCCGCGGGCCGTGATCGAGAGCAGCAGGTCTTCGGTCTTGGTCAGGGTCGTTAGCGCCGCGCCAGGGGCAGCGAGCAGCGCCGGGGTCAACAGATCGAGGGTCTTGCCACTGCCCTGTGGTCCGATCACCCCGGTCGTGCGGTCCCACCGGCACCACAGCTGACCGGCGCGTGGCTCGGCTGCGCGTCCGATCGGCCAGCCGATCGCGGTCGGATCAATCTTTGTGCGCCGGTACATCTCGTCTCCCTTTCGCCGCACGGGCAGTCGTTTGTCGATGTCTAGATGGATGGCCCGAGTCGTCGCGGCTCCTGGCTGGGGCCACGTGGGTCCGGCCTGTCGGTGGGCTGCGGTGGGGTGACGGTCTCCCAGCTCCCTGCGGTGCGGATGGCGGCTGCACGTGCGGCAGGGTGGGCGCCGAGGAGTCCTCGGTGTCGCGCGATGTCCCACACCTGGGGTGGGATGACGTCGTCGATGATCTCGGCGAGCCTGCGTTGAGAGCCGATGAGTAGCGGTCGTGGTTCGGCTTCCAGACGTTGCAGGGCGACGGCGGCGCGGGCTCCGTCGCCGTTGATCCATGACGCCATCCCTGCGAGGAACAGCGGGGCCTCGGCGGTGACGGCTGGTGTGCGCTGCACGACTGTGGTCCACAGCTTGCTGTGCTGTTCGGCGCTGGCGCTAGTGATCGATAGCAGTGCGGCGTCGCGGACGTCGTTGTGGAGGGTCAGGATCGCCATCTCGATGGCATCAGGGATGGCCAGCCGTTCGGGGTGGCTGAGGTGGCTGTTCAGCAAGGCTTGTGATCGGTCGATCAGGGTGGCAATGTCCGCGGTTTGCGGCAGGTCGGCCAGGGCGTCGGTAGCGGCCTCCAGCTGGGCGAGCATGGCTGGGGTGTCTGGTGGGCTGGCGAGGTCGGCTTCAACCGCCCGGCGGCTGTCGCGTCGCTGTAAACCGTGGAATGTGGCCTCTGCGGCGAGCGGACCACTGCGGTTCACTGCGCCGGTGGCGCCGCCTGGTGCGTACCAGGTGTCCCCGTTGATCAGCATCGAGTTCGCCCACTTCGATCCCAGGTGCTGTTGTCCCCGTTGTAGGAGGTCCCAGCCGGTCTGGGCGTTGTCGGTATAGGCCATCAGGTAGACGCCGGGTGTTTGGGGATAGCGGGCGAGTAGGCGACCCAGGATGTTCTGGATCCCTCCGGGCTGGCCGGCGTCGGCGAGATCGAACCTGGCCGTGACCGCGACGTGGCCGCGGTCGATGACCAGCGCGACGAGGGAATCCCGAGGTTCGAAGCCGACCAGATACGGCACGAGTTCGGCCAGATCGCCCAGGTTTCGGACATGCAGCTCCGGGGGTGTCGGTTCACTCATGGTGTCCTCCTTGCGACGAGATCGGTGCGGATGGTGAAGTCGTGCGGCGATGGCCGTTGCCCACCAGGTAGTTGCTCGTGCGGGAGGTGACCGGTGAGCGGCTCGGCTGATTGTTGATGGTGGTTGCCATGGCGGTTGGTCCTCTCGGGGATGGGTGGCTAGACGGCTAGGCCCGGCGTTGGCGGCGGGCCAGACGCCAATGGAGCCGTTTGAAACCGGGCTTGAGGCGGCACTTGCCGCACCTGCTCCCAGGCGGGGCCGGCCGGAGCTGGGTGCGGGTCGGCGACCTGTGGATGGTCCTGGCGTTTGGGGCGAACGAGCACGGTCTGGGAACGCCGTGGTAGTCGATGTGGGCCTTGACCGTGGCGATGACGATGAGGGGCTCGCCGCGGTGGATGTCGTCTGCCCAGCTTTGGCCTGATGCTGGCCAACACCTCCGTACTGTGTGGTCCGCCCGCGAGAGCCTGTGCCACCAGATCGCGAGTTGAGTGTGGACTGGAGGCGGGTGCCCAGCCGTGGGTTTCAACGGTGGCCCAGGCGTAGGTGAGCACGGAGTGCAGATCCCAGGCTGCGGCCTGCGGCGCTTCGCGCATTCTGCGCTCGACCTGGTCGGCGATCTGGTCCGCGTCGATGAACACAGGCAACGCGGTGTGCCCGAGGAAGTCCTTCAAGCAGGACCGGCCGACCTGTCGGAGTTCACCGCTCCGCTCGTGCTGCACCAGGAAGGTGGTTCCGCGCGCCAGCATGGTGTGGCAGTGGTCGCACTCCCCCGGCCGGACCGTCGCGTTGTCTATCGGGTCCGCACCGGGTGCGTAGCGCAGCACGACCCGCGGCGCGCCGGCCGCGATGCCGGGGCTGTCGGCTGCCGCACCGGCTGGTTGGTCCGCTGCGGTGGCCGGTCGTTGTGGAATGATGTCGGCGGCCGCGATGAAGCGCCACCCGCTGTAGCAGGGTGGTTCACCGCTGATCGTGACCGCGAACCCATGCTCGGTGACGGTGGGGGCACCCTGAGCGGGTACGTGGGAGCGGGTGGCGGGCCGCGCCTCCACCTTGATCCGGCCGGTGAAGCCGCGCCTTACGGCGCGCCGGTTCAGCGCGGCGATCTTGGTCCTCGTCGCGTCCAACTCTTCGCCGGACAGGAACCACTCCCGGTAGCCGTCGATGTGGTCTTGTTCGGTCACGACCGGCCTGACGTCGCCGTTGGGGCAGCTCGATGGCCGCGCTCAGTATTGGTCGTGGCGGCTGCTCGTCGCCGTTGGGTTGGCGTGCGGAGGTCAGGGTGCCGGGTGGTAGCCGCCATGGCTGCGGCCTTTCCGAGTTGGTGTGTAGAGGTCGGGTCGGATGACAGCAGCGGCTTTGCGGAGCTGGCTGATTCCGAGCAGTTGTTCTGCCTCGGTTGGGCTTGCCATTCCCTTCATCCGGTGTGGCCCCCAGCGGCGCAGGATCCAGCCGGTTGCGGCGATCCCGGCGGCGAAGGTGACGATCTGAACGGTGAGGATCCAGCCTATTAGGGCGGTCGACGACACCAGCGATGCGTGCGTCGGGTCGGCCAGGCCGGCGCCGGCATTGCCGGTGAGCAGGTCGGGCAGGCTGGTGAACAAGGTTTGGCTCGAGGGCCATGCCCAGCCAGCGCCGGCGAACCAGCAGGCCAGTCCTCTACCGGTGTGCACGGCCAGGATGAGCAGCAGCAGAACAGCGGTGGCTATGCCTACCGGGATCTCCCAGGTGTATGGGTAGGGGTCCCGGCGGCGGTTCGTCTGCAGCATGATGATCCTCCTTCTGATCGCTGCCCCGTCAGCGGTGGAAGCTGACGTGGACGTGGTCGCGATGGCTCAACGTCGCGTTGGTGTTGCCCAGGGGGTGGCGGTAGGGCCGCCAGGTGGTGTTCACGGCCGGGTTCCACTTGCGCCGATCCCAGATGACGTACTTCACGCGCAGTTGCTTGGCGTGAGCGGTAACCCAGCGGGCCACTTTCCAGCCGAACGCACGCCCGCTGCTGGTGCTCCATCGCGGGATCATGAAGTCCACGGCGAGGCCTTTGGGATGGTCGGAGGTTCCGATCGGGCGTCCGCCCTTGCCACCCATCGACACGATGGCCGGGAAGGCTGCCTTCACACACCGCAGGCCGTGCAGCGCGCTCGGCTGCAGACCGCGCTCGGCCGGCGAGCCAGATCGAGGGCAGTCGCCGCCGCTGACCCCCGGAACACTGTCATCGGAAGGTAGACAGGTCTCGCTGTCATCGCTGAGGGTCACCACGCCACCGGTGCCGGAATAGATGTGCGCGTAGTACAAGACATCATTGCGATAGGTGGTGGACCTGTTGTAGGCCCAGAGCGCCCGGATGACGCCGGCCTGACCGTTCCGCACTCCGGAGGCGACCAGGTATCGGCCAGCTGAGAAGACACTGTCGGCATCGTTGTTGATCTGGATGTGGCCGTCGTGATTGCCGTCGACGCCGTACTGGGCGAAGGTTGCCGGCATGAACTGCATCAGCCCTCTCGCGCCTGCCGAGCTGACGGCCTTGGCACGGCCGTGGCGGGTCTCAGCCATGCCGATCGCAGCCAGCAGTTGCCAGGGGATTCGATAGCGGGTGGCGGCGGCCAGGTACAGCTTCTTGACTGGTCCAGGGATCGCCTGGGCTGGGCTTCGGAGCGATTGGTGCCGGGGTGTCCCCCACGGCGGCAGTTCGAACATGGCCATGGTGCGGCTTCGGCCGGTCGCGAGGTGCGTTGTGGTGGCCGACTGGCGTGTGGTGGTGTCGTAGGCGGAGCAGGGGTCGAGCCGGATCTGCTCGGTGATCGCCGGAGCTAGCAGGACGGCCGTGAACATGACCAGCCCGATCGGGACAGCCACGATCGTGATCAACACCAGCCCCAGCAGTACACACAGTCCCTTCACGGCTGCTCACCACCGTTCCTGCGCGCTCGAATCCGCCGGGCCGCCAGCCACGTGCCAGGCTGACTGACCCGGCCAACCGCATTTGGGTGCAGTTCGGCGGCACGGGTAGGCATCGCGCCGCTCGGCACCTGGACCGAGGCTCTCCTCACTCGGCACGGGTTCCTCTGAATCCTCATCTCCATCAGCACGACCAGGCCTAGAGGGAAGGGCCGAGCGGCCAGCCGCGCGGGGCAGCAAGTGAGGGGGACCTGGGTCGACTGTCAGTTTGACTGCTCACGACTTCCCAATGCGGGGCGGCCGGGTCCAACAGTTCGGCGAACCTGCGTGCAACGTCCTGGGGATTGACCCGAGGGGGATAGTCCACTGCGCGCTCGGCTGCCCTATATGTCATCGCCGCAGCAGCGCCTAGTCCGGTCTCGACAATTGCGCGTACCGACAACCAGGTGCGCAGATCCAACCCCAGTGCGTCCGCAGCCCCAGCGTCACCCACCGGTTGACGGACATCATGGCGGCGTGTCGGAAGCAGATCGCACCGCACCTCGCCGGAGGGCTGCCTGATCAACTCGACCTCCGCTCTGTCAACGCCGGTCCACTGCCACTCCCCCGGCGGCTTGGACATCAGCGACAGCCCGAACGAACCCTGAGTCGGTACGACAACACCTCCGCAGATTCGGTCATCGCTGCGGATGGCGACGGCATGCAGGGTGGGGCTGAGGACCACCTCCCGCATGGTTTCGCCTGCCCCCGGGTAGGCCTCGCTCTTCCAGTACTGTTCGCTCAACACGCTTGCTCCGTCCTGTAGATCTGGTTGGCTACCGACGCCGGCCCTGGACTCGGCGAGGAGGCCTCGTCATGTCAGGCCCTTTCCAGGGCTGTGTTGGTCCACGCGAGCTGCTTCTCGATCGGATGCAGGATGGTTCGGACGCGGAACACGAGATCGCCGACCAGCCAGACGGCCCGGCCGGGCGACTGTCGGCACCAGCCCGTGACCCAGTCGACGACGATGTCGTTCAGGCCGAGCAGGTCGCCGAGTTGGTGGCCGATCTCCCGGTCCTGGCCGTGCAGGACCTTGGTGTCGGCGAGATGGACGAGATCTTTCGCGATCTGCGCTGCTTGCGATCCGACGTCGCCCACACTGCTGGTGTCATCAGGCTTGTGCGCAACTGCCACCTGCACGTCCCCGTCACGCCGCGACAGCCGGAAGTCTGCGTCCAGGCTCTTCACTGCGTCCACGCCCAGCCGCATCACTTTCCAAGCCTCATCGCGGATCACGATCCGCATGTCCCCGGCGGGGGCGAGTTCGCGCATGGCGCGCCCCCAACTGTTGAGTACGAGCAGGGCCATGCCGGTCGCTTCGTCGCCCAGTCCTTCCAGGCGGGACAGCGACAGAGATTGGATGGGGGCCGTCCAGTCCAGGCTGATGGTGGTGAAGTCGTCGAAAAGGCCTTTGAGGGTGCCGCCGACGAGTTTGCCGAGGGCGTCGCGAAGCAGCCGGGTCTGGTCGAGGAACTGGCGTTCCGAGCCGTAGCGGCATTCCTCGACGAGTTCCCGCGATGGGTTGGCGAGCAGGTGCCACAGCAGCGGGATGGTGGTCTCAGTGAGAGTGGTTCTGCCGTCGCTGTAGCCCGTGAGGCGACGCAGGGCCGCCTGCACCACGGCCTCTTCGCTCGGCCCGAACGGGACCGGGGCTTGGCCGATCTTTTGTGAGCCGACCAGGCCGCGGATCAGTGTCAGCCAGCGGCTGAACACGATCGCTGCACGTTTGCGGGCCTCTTCAGCCGACAGGCCCTCCCAGCCGTACTTCAAGGGGCCGAACTCCAGCGGATTGACCCGAGCAGTCAGGCCCTGGCCGATCGCGATCGGTTCCACGGCGAAGGCCCGGCACAGCGCCTCGTACTCATCTTTGGCGTCACCAAGCACCAGGATCCGGTAACCGAAGGAGATCATTCGCGATGCGAATCCTTTGACGCTTCCTGACTTACCCATGCCGGGAGCGCCGTAGAAGAACATGTTCGGGTTGCTGACCGGGATGGCCTCGTCGAGCACCCAGCCGTTGGGATCGGCGAAGAAGCTGGTCCCTGACAGCATGTCGATACCCATCTGCGCGCCCGAGGCCGGCAGCGCCCTACCGGTGATGAAGGGCCACAGCACGGGAGCCTGATCGCTGGTCATTCGCCACACCGAGACCGGGGCCGAGGCCGGGCTCCAGCCCTGCTCGCGGGCAGGTCGTCCTCGTGCTGGCATGGGGGTGAACAGGCGTGGCTGCGAAGGCTGGGTGGCCGGGCCGGGTCGTCGGGGCAGCTCGTGGCCGAAGTCGGTCATCAACCGCTCCACGCCCCTGCCGGTGCGGGTGGCGCGGCTCATGATCGGCCCCGATGGTCGAGCCCGACACCGAGCGGCAGATTCGCGACTGCGAAGCCGGCGTCGTGGACTGGGTCGAGTCGCAGCGGAGCGAAGCCCGAACGTCGGATTGACCCGTCGAGTCGGCGGCCGTGTTCGGCGATGTCGGCGGTGAGCGGCACCGTTACGCACGCCACCGCGTAGGGCCGCAGCAACGCGTGACCGGTGGCCAGTTTCGCGTCCAGGCTTCGGGTTTGCGCGGCATCCACCCGCTCCTTGGCGCGCGGCTTGATCTTCGCCTGGATCCGTAGGTTTTCAGCGATGTCGGCCTTCCACTCGCCGCTCATCGTCTGCCTGTCTGCCCGCGATGCCGGCACGATCGGATAGACGACGACCATGGAACGACGCTCACCGGGTTCAGTGGGTCGCAGCACCGGCGCCAGGGCACCCATCTGGGCGCCTTTGGCCGGCAGCTGCAGGGTGGAGGCGATCGACCACCAGGCATCGTGGCGATAGTGGCGAGCCGCCAGCTGCGCGCCGGCAGAGCCGGCCTGCGACCAGGGGACGTCGGCGTTGACGCCGCTGTCGGTCTCCCGGGCAGCCAGCGCCTCCACGATGCCGGCCCGATCCGCCGGCGCGAAACCCGTACGCACGGCAGCTGCCAATTCGGGTGAGGTCAGCCAGTCCACGCTCACTGCCCGCATGCCGGTGAGTAGATGGCCGGAGACCTCACTCATCAGCATGTGCATCGCCCTGGCGCGACCGTCGACGTTGCCGCCGAACTCTTTGGCTTCCTTCGCCAGTCGGGATTCCGGCACCACCAGCGTGACGAACGCCTCGGTGCGGATGCTGGCGCTGCTGAGGCTTGCCGCCAACTCCGTGTTCACGATGCGTGACAGCAGCGGCGCGTCCGGCCGGGTATGGGATGCCATCCACCGTTCGCGTTCGGCGCCGTCGTCAGGCACCGAACGCACCATGAAGGCAACCTCGCTGATCAGCTCGGTGCGGGCGCAAGCGTTGAGCAGCTCGGTTAGTCCCTTGCCCAGCGCGTCGCGCTCGACATGGTCGGCCAGCGCCAGACCGGGATGAACCAGGGCCGCCGTCACTGCCCAAGTGCGGGCAGCGTGATCCTGGATGAGAGCAACCCGAGTGTTGGTGACACCCTGCGGGGGTCCGTCATGGACCCTGACTCCGGTCAATACACCGGGTAGGTCAGGCTCGTCGATCTTCCCGGCACGCCCCCGCGACGCCCGGGAGCGCCAACTGGTCCAACCCAGTACCGTGCCTGCGGCGAACGCCAGCGTCGCCAGTAGCCAACCCGTTGCGGAGCGTCCCCGGATCGGGATCACCACCAGGGCCGTCCACACCGCCCACGACACCGCCAGCATGAACAGCAGTGACCAGCGTTCCCGATTCATGGCCCAGATCACCGGCAGGGAGCCGGCCACGACCAGCCCGAGCTGCAGCCCGGTGACTCCGAAGAACAGACCCACCCGGTCGCGGGTGTAGTCGCTGAACACCGCCGCCATCACCAGACCTCCTCAACGCTCGTCGTCACAGCACCACCACGGCAGCCTCAGCCGCCTCCGTTCCTGCCGCGGCACCCGCACCGCCACTGCCACCAGACCCGCCGGCACCGCCGCCTGGCGAGCCACAGCCGGCCGGGAGTCCCGGCGCGCCATCCGGCCCGGGCGTCGGCGCAGGCGCGGGTGGCGGGTTCGGAGGGGGCGGCGGTCCGGGATCGGGCGGTGGCGAATCGGGTGTCTCGGTGTCCGGGTCGGGCGAGTTGGTACTGTCGCCGTTGGCTTCCCGGTTGGCGCGTGCGGCACCGTCGCGTCCACCGCCGAGGTAGTCGGGCTGGTAGCTGTTGTGTCCGACGCCCTCCTGGTTGGTGACGTCGGCCATCACCGAAGCTCCGACCGATCCGACCTTCATCAGGGCCCCCAGGCCGGCAGCAAAGGCCATCCCGGCAGGGCCGAGCAGGCTGGATCCCATTTGCGCCGCGCTGGCCGCCTTCGAGGTGGTGACCTCATCAGCGCTCGCCTCGCCCGCTGTCCGAGCCGAGCCATCCGAGCCGGTCGTGTCGCCCCCGCCGGCGGTGACACCGGCAGTCGGGTTTCCGCCAAGGAGACCTTGCATGCCGCCCAGAGATGCCAAGCCGGCCCGCATCGCGGCACCGGAGGCGGTGCCCGGGTCGGTGAAGGCCAGCAGCTTGAACAACGCCAATGGGGACACGATCGCCACGCAGATCAGCACGATCGCGGGGACCGCGGTGCCGATCGTCTGCTCCACCGAACCGGCCTTCCCGGCGACGACACCCTCGGCGAACTTCATTCCCGCCCCGCTCACCAGAACCACGATCAGCGGTGTCGCGGCCGCAGCGTGGAACCAGCGGAACGTTTTCCAGAACCAGACCCGGGTGCCGTCGTAGGCCAGTCCGGCGGCGGCGATCGGGCCGGTGGCGACCAGCACCATCAAAGTGGCCGCGCGGATCAGCAGGATCACGAGGTGTCCGATGGCGGCCAGCCAGACCAGCAGGCCAAGGAAACCGAGCAGAACCGCCACTGCACCCTCGGTGACCGTCTTGGCCTCGACGGGCGTGAAGAGGTCCCAGTCGCGCCAACTGGTGACACCCATCAGCGAATCCATCGTGGCCCTGGTCAGGCCGCTGAAGGCTGCTGTGACGCCGACCGTGTAGCCGATCCAGCCACCCACGATCACCGCGAACTGGCCCAGCCCGATGCCTGCCCGGGCCAGCCCCTTGCCGTCGCGGCGGAAAGCGGCAATGCCAAGTTGGACCATGACCATGATCAGCAGCAGCACGCCGGCGATCCAGAAGGTGACCTGATACAGGTCATGGCCGGGACCGTTGGCGCTCAGGTCCGGGGTGAGCCAGGCGTCGCTCCACGACAGCACCAGACGCAGCAGCCACAGCCCTGCATTCCAGATGCTGAGCCAGGCCGCGATCCAGCCGTCAGCCACGATCTTGGCTGCTGCGGAACCGAGCGTGTCGAACGGGTTGAAGCCGCCCAGCCCGTCACCGAAGTCGTCCCAGAATCCCACGAGGTCACCCGCGTTCGGTCCAGGTGAGCCAACCGGCCTGCGCCGCAAGCCGTGAACCCGGCCAGGTCGAGGGGGCTGTGGCGGGCGCGGCCCCGGTGCCGATCTGCCACCGTCCGCCGATCCACTCCATGCGGGCGCAGTGGCCATACCCCATGCGGGCCTCAACCGTGACCGCTGCGCGGATGTCCATCAGGACGCACACCACCACCCAGCCCGGCCCGTCGGTACCTTTCACCATGGCTGCAGCCGGCGTGGCGCTGACCAGCGTGGAGAGGTCCTTCTCCCCGCCGCCCTGCCGCGCGGCGGTCAAGAACGCCTGCACATTGCGGGTCATCTCCCACTGCCCGAAACCCGGTCCGCCCGGCCGTACCCACCCCCGGTGAACCTGCTGCGCGAGGGAAAGGCTCATCGTCTCCAGCACCACACGCTCGATCGCAGCCAGCTGGCCGACCGCGCCCTCCGGAGTCTGGGGAAAACCGGTAGGTACATCGGCCGGGCCCAAATCGGTCCGGGCTTGTGGGACGCGGATCGGCGCCGCTGGCTCCGCGGCAGGGTCCGGGGTGAACGCGGCCTCACGGCCAACGCTCATCATGGGTGCGGCCGCGATCCGATCCCGCACACTCGCCACGTCTTGCGGCGCCACCGGCGTCGATGCCGGCACGCCACCGGCGGCGGTTCCCGGCGTGTCAGTCCAGATGTACCAGGCGATCAGCCCCAGGCCGACCACCAGGGCGGCCATCGCGAGTCCTGCGCCCACCAGCATCGCCAAGAGACGGGGTCGACCCCATGGCTCAGCCTGGCGCGCCTTGCGGGCCTGCTGGCGCTGCTCCCGGCGCCGTCGAAGCTCGTCGAACATGCTCGATCGCCTCAGCCGCTGATGCAGCCGTTGCCGAGGATCGCGCCAACGATCCCCGGGGCAACCTGGTAGCCGATCGCCGCCACGAAGATGATGATGAGACCGATCACGCCGACCTTGGAGGCGTGGGGCATGTTGAACACGCGGCCGGCGACGATCGCTCCGATCGTGACGACAACCCCAACCCAGAACAGCACGCCGACACCCCACAGGACGTTGCCGAGGATGTCGTTGACCGGCGCCTGAGCACCGCGCGGCGCCTTGGGGCACACGGTGCCGATGACACCCTTCTTGTCGTCATCGGGATCAGCAAACGGCAGGCCGGCCAAGAGCCCCGTACCCGCGGTTGCGTGATGCAGCGCCAGCGAGGTCGCCGCCGAGATTGTGGCCAGCATCATGCGCGTGCACCTTTCAACGCTGTGAACAGATCAGCGACCGCCGCCATCACGGCCCTCGGCAACGGGTCGGGAGTGAGACCGGCGACGCTCAACGTCGGAACGGAGGGGATCGAGAACAGGCGGTCTTCCGCCTGGAGTTGCCGAGTCACGGGGCTCATTGCCGCCTCGACCGGCTTGGGCCAACGACGCCGGTCGGCGCCCACCGCCGCCACGAGAGCGCGCTCTGCTCCAAGGGCGGTCAAGGCGATGTCGAGGCGTCGCATGCCGGGGACGGTCGCCCGGGTGACCAAGACCACCTCTGGCAATGTGCGGGCCAAGTCTCCGAGCCACCCCGGATCGGTGGCGAGCACACCGAGGTCCCACGACGAGTCCAGCACCGTCCAGGACCGGTCAGTCGCAGCCGGCGCAGGGAGCCCCCCGACGCTTGCGATCCGGTCCCCGCGCCGCTCGATCAGCAGCGTGTCCCGCGAGCCCTGAACCCAGCCATCCACACTGCCCAGTTCCGCACAGGCCGTCGCGCACAGCCCCGACGAGGCCACCGTGCAGCACTCCACGACACGGGCATCACCGGCATGACTCGCCAACGCCAGCGCCACCGTCGACGCCCCAGCAGAGGGCATACAGCCAGCCACCAAGACCGCCCGCCCGGTCCGCGCAGACCACGAAACAGGCTCGCCGTCGACGGCAGACGCTGTCATGGCCCGCTGCTCCCGGAACTGACCCGCAACCAAAGCCCGATACGCCTGGCGCAGCTCATCGATTGCCACCGGCCCAGTCACGCCGTCCCCCTTGGCGCAGGCCCGCCCACGATCCGCAGAAAGGGGCCAGGCACCGCAGTCAGCGAGGTCGTCCGGCCAGCGGAAGACACGGCTTCAGCGTGCGGGTTCAAGCACGCCTTTGGTCGCGTTTGGCTACGCGCCCCGCTCCATCCAGGCGTCGGATGGCATTGATCGCTCATGAGCTTCTACCCCGCTCTGTTGACTGACCTCAGCCCCTTAAGCAGCGCAATCCACGCGAACTGGACAGACTTCTCGCCACAAACTGCTGTAGTCGCGTCGGCGGCGGTCGATCGTGCGAAGCCAGTCAACCGCCTTCCTCGGACGCAGCGGCCGACCCGATGCCACCCGTCCGCGCGAGGTCAACACACTTCGGCACCTCAGCAGCCACCACAGGCGACCCTTCAGTCGCACCAACAAGGCCGGTAGAAGGCGCCAGAACTATGGCCGTCCTTTGCCCGGCAAGCATGAAGTACTGCAGCCGGCCGAGCGCGAACTGTGGATTAGTCGGCGGCGGATGAACTGCTTGCGACCCTGTGGATCGTCGCCAGGCTGACACCGAACAGCCGGGCGAGGTCCTTGCGCGGGAGTCCCGCGTCAAACAGATCCCGCAGCCATACCTGCTGACCGGGAGTCAGCGTCCGGTGACCCACGGGCCCCTCCCTTGCGGTCGCTCGTGCCCCGCTGCAGGGCGGCCATCGCCTCCTTGACGAGTTCGACCTCGAACTCTGCCGAGAGCTGCAGGACCTCTGCCGTGCTCATGTCGCCGAGAACCTCGCCCGCAAGCTCGACGCTGACTCCCAGGTCCGCAAGTCGACCGACAACATCGGCCAGGTCATTGTGGCTACGGGCCAAGCGGATCATGCTGGCGCAGACGAGAGTGTCGCCGTGATGCAGAATCTGCAGGACCATCTGGAGTTCGGGTCGATTCTGGGCACGTAGCCCCAGTCCACGGTCGATATAGATGTCTTCGGAATCAACTCGGAGCGCCTGCAGCTCGAGCACAGCCGACCGCAGATCATTCTGATCTGGTTTGGCTCAGGCGTATCCGATCCGGCGGGGACCCGGCAACCGCTTCGGTCGTGCCTTGGACTGATCGAGAGGTGTCCCGCTGCAGCCATGCTCCACAGTCATGTAAGAGCACTCGGCGGCATCATCCGGGTACATCCTCGGCATGCTGCCACCCGGTTCCTCTGACCCCGTGCCGTATCGAATGCCGAGCTTTGATGTCTTGCCGGGCGACTAGGGCCGGCCGCGAATCGGTGGCTGGGAGCCACGAACCTCGGCCGTTCGATCAAGCCGACACCGTAGGACGGATTCCTCGGCGACTAGGGCGAGTACGGCAGCAGGGCGTTCAGGCGTCGCGCGCGACGTATGAGGTACGCCGAACCTGCAAAGAAGCCTTCTCCTCGTTCCATCTCGACAAGGCCGCGCCAGGTGCTTGCTGCCCTTTGGTCAACCCAGTCCTTATCCCAGCCACCGCTGGGAACTGGGGTTGTCCAGGTTGCGATGTCGTCACGGCTTTCAAGCACCGCGCCTTGGACTACGTGCGGAATGTCCTTCGCGCGGTCCACCGTGTTCGCTAACACATCACCCATGACGTACGGGAACCCACCGGCGAGATCACGAGCAAGCTGCTCCGCAGTCTCAACGAACGGAGCATAGGAAAGTCTTCCTACAAAGGTGTGGCCGAGGAGGTACCTAGTTCCATCTACAGTGAGCTGGCCACAGATCACTCGCAGGTCGCCGTTGGGCTGGCGCCCATCGAGCCACATCCGTGCGGTC
Organism: Micropruina sp.; assembly: GCA_018055925.1. GTDB lineage: Bacteria > Actinomycetota > Actinomycetes > Propionibacteriales > Propionibacteriaceae > Micropruina. Next base: position 26,125 of record JAGPGQ010000001.1, on the reverse strand, counting down.
TTCTCCTCGGAGGGTTCCTCCGGATGGAGCCGATCGCTCACACCCGGTTGGCTCATCAGTGGGAATCCGGTCCACTCGCCCCGAGCGTCTCGGTGAGGGATATCGGGCGCAACATCGGCAAAGAAGCTCAGCGTGTCGAGCATCGTGTTGGTGACATTCACACCCAGCAACAGCGCGTCGTAGTCCGCCTTGAGCTGTTGCGTGGCCGGACGCAGTTGGGCATGAGCTGCGGCAGGCACTTCATCCCAGAACGTGTAGATCCGTAGACCGAGTACGCCTCCGATGAGCACGTGTTCATCCCTCGGCCGGATCACGTGGGCGACGTGCTGAGCAACGTTGCGCACGTACTTCACGCCGCGGATGACACCCGTGCCGGAGTGGCTGCCTGAACTCGTAATGCTCCCGTACGTCGCAGAGTCACCCACGCTGTTCGTAAGCAGGTCGTTCACCGTCTGTGCGGCGACGAGGAACCTACGCACATGCGTGCCGAGATCGTCGATGCTGTTGTCTCGGGCGGTCTGCCCGTAGTAGTCAGCCGTGGCCGTCTGCGCGTCACGCATGGCCGCTCGGAGGGCGTGGCGCTCGTCGGACGCAATGGTTACGTGCGCGGGAAGGGTCACGAGGTCTCCTTTGTCAACACCACGGTATCGAGTGATCGCACGCTTGCGCGCCCGCGCCTACCCAGCACAGCACGTCCTCCACGCCTACGTCGGTGGCGGCCGGTTGAATAGAACCTGCTGGAGAAGGTCCCGACGGCGGTGACGACACGATCGGGTAGGAGCCGAGGAGATAGCCCATGCCCGAGAGTCGACACCGCTACCTTTACGAGCGCCTCGGTGACCACGACTTCCAGCAGCTCGTCAGCGCTCTGCTTGCGAACCAGTTCCCCGACTACATCCCGATGGCACTCCGTCAGGCTGATGGAGGCCGCGACGGGCTGCGCAAGGTCGACGCCTCGAAGGTGCTCATCTACCAGGTCAAGTGGTCGGTCAGCGGCAAGGAGAAGGACCCCGTTACCTGGCTCGATCAGGTCGTCAGGAACGAGGAAGCCAGTCTGAAGCGTCTGGCCGCACAGGGAGTCCGCCACTACACGCTGGTCACCAACGTCGGCAGCACGGCCAAGGAGGACTCGGGCACGTTCGACCGGCTGGACAAGAAGCTCCAGGCGTACGCGAAGGACTTCGGCTATGAGCAGATGACCTGCATCTGGCGCGAGGCGCTGAACCCATGGGTCGACAACGCGCCAACCGAGACCAAGTGGGCCTACGCCGACATGCTTGCGGGGTGGGATCTGGTCCGATACCTCGTTGCTGAGCAGGTCGGTGCTAACACGGACAAAGCGAATCGTGACCTGATTCGCAAGGTCGTCGCGGCCCAGTGGGAGGAAGACAAGCGCGTCAAATTCAGCCAGTCCGATGTCGACCGAGAGAAGGTCGTGGACCTTTTTGTCGATGTCACCGCTGATCGCGTCCACGCTGTGTCCAGCGGGGCGCTGCAGGCACAATCACCAACCACCTTGGGCGGTGCAGCTGCCTACCTGTTGCGTGCATCAGCGCCCTTCACCCTCGTGCGAGGGGCGCCCGGACAGGGCAAGTCAACTCTCAGCCAGTACGTGTGCCAGGTCCATCGCAGCTCGTTCATACCCGAAAGCGACAGACCCGACCCACTACCCAAGCTGGATCAGCCACGGTTCCCCATCAGGCTGGACCTGAGCGACTACGCGCTCTGGCTCGCCGGCAGCGACGTGTGGGACCACAATGAGGACCGTAAGCAACGCAAGACCCCGGCGCGCAAAGGGGAGCAGGCGACCGTCGAGTGCTTCCTTGCGGACCTGATGACGCACGAAAGCGGGGGCATCACCGCCAATGCGAAGACGGTGCAGGACATCTTTGAACGGGTGCCCAGCCTCATCGTGCTCGACGGACTCGATGAGGTCGGCAGCGCCGCCATACGAGGCAGGATCGTCAAGGAGATCGACAAGTTCGTCGGTCGTGGAAAGGCCTACACCAACCCGCCCAAAGTTGTGGTCACAACGCGGCCCAGCGCCGGTGAACTTCCCGAGCCGTCGCCCAGCCTGTTCGAAATCGTCACACTCAACCAACTCACCATCGAGCAACGAGATTCCTACCTGCGCAAGTGGTGCACGGTCCGCGGGATCAAGGGCAAAGACGGTCGCGCCTTGCGGAAGAGCTTCAAGGAGAAGAGCCGCGAACCCTACATCAACGAACTCGCCGGCAATCCGATGCAGTTGACGATTCTACTCGATCTTCTCCATCAGCAAGGAGCAGCGACTCCCACTCAACGGACCGACCTCTACGACAAGTACGTCGAGCTTCTCCTAGCCCGCGAGGCAAACAAGCACCCCAAAGCGGTTCGTGACCACAAGGAAGAACTGCTTGAGATCATCCCGTTCCTCGGATGGTATCTCCACGCTCACACTGAGGAATCGCAGATCAACGGCCGCATGAGCGTGGATGAACTCAAGGCGGCGATGCGGCACTTTCAGCGCACCTACGGCAACCGCGAGTCAATCGTTGACCAACTCTTCGAGGGCGCCAGCGACCGCCTGTGGGCGCTGACAAGCAAAGTCGACGGAACCTACGAGTTCGAGGTCCTCTCCCTACGAGAGTATTTCGCTGCCCGCTTCCTCTACCACAACGCCGGCGAGGGCAACGCGGACTTTGACAGCACAACCGTGCTGCGCGAACTGCTCCGTCGGCCGTATTGGCTCAATACAGCCAGGTTCTACGGCGGCAATGCGAAGGGCAACGGCATCTACCCATTGACCGCAGGGATCGAGCAAGAGCTGGCACACAGCGCATCGACCGCTTCCTACCTCGCCGCATGGGCGCTGCTCACCGACGGCGTGTTCCTGCGCCGCCCCCGTGAGGCACGCAAGGTACTCACGGCACTCTGCTCCGACATCGGGCTCACGGTCCTGCTCTCGGCACTCGACCGGCGCGACATCATCGCCCTGCCCGAAATGCCCGACCTCCCAGACGAAGACGGCCCCGATCCAACCTGGGTCCGACTCACCGCTCTGATCAGCAAGGACCCAGCCGACAGCGGCAACAGTCACCGGGTACACGCTCTGCGCGAACTGCTGAACCAACGCGCCAGGTTCGGCGCATGGTGGACCGCGCAGCTCACCGCAGCAATCGGCACGCCGCAGCAGAACGCTTGGCTCAAGATCGGCGCTCAATGCGAGGCCGGCGCTGGCATCACTGCGCCATTTGAACACATCGACCTCTCCGAAGGAGCCGCCGAGCTACTACTCAGCGCCGGGCTCGTCCCTCCACCTGGAAGCTCACTCGAAGCAGCACTTCTCGACGCAGTCCTGGAAGGCGAATGCCCCTGTGTGACGTCCACGCGATCCATGCCGGCACAGGTAGCGGTGGCACTATCTCCAGGCGACTTCCTCACAAATTCCAAGACCGGTTTCGTCGGCGCTGATGACAAGACAAAACGACGCCGAAACGAGGCGCTCCACCAGCTCCGGCTAGCAGGTTCTGCGTACAGCCAAATTGCTAGACACCGAGCATTCAGAACGGGCCAGAAAGGCAGCACCTTCCCTTGGGTTGAAACGGCCGCCGCACTGCAGGCCCACGTCGGGCGCCGATGGCTCGTGTCCGAGATTGCGATCATCGCGGCTTCATCACCATTCCTGCCCGCGTCAACAAAGATGCCTGGCTCAGCGCCCTTCGGAACCACGAGTCACCCATCCGAGCTCCTCACCCAAGCCTGCGCCAACAACCGCAACGCCCAGTGGTGGCGGAGACAACTCGATGCCCTCGACGATGACTTGGCCAGAGCCGAGTGGGTACTCGCGCTATGGTGCGTGGCATCCGCACCCGTAGTTACAGAGTTGTGGCCATCACTGGAGTCTGCGCTCAATAGGCTCCCTAGACCACGGCGCAGCACGGTCCTCCGGGCTGCCGAACGGATTGCCCGTTACGGCTGGCTTAAAGACCGGCCAGTAACCGCCGCCACGGACGATCCAGAACTGGCCACTCTGAACCAACTCCGCACCCCAATACCGTCGACAACTGAACATGATGATGTAGTGCCCGAGTCGCCTGACAGTTCCGAGTCTGTGTCTACGCTGCTCAACGTGGCACGGGAAGGGAAGTGGCTGAAGGTCGACGCAGAGCCGGTTTACCGATAGAAGCAACGCCCGCCGCGGAGGGTCGCTGCCGTAGGTCTCTCCCGAACATTGTTTGCGGAACATGCCGCGAAGTTCGGCGAATCCGTCCTAGCTCGCCTGGGCTAGCCAACGGTGGGCGCGCAGGATAGCTTCCGCCCGGTCTGGCGGGTCGGTTGGCTCTGCGCCGGCAACGCGGCCGGAGATAGCAGCTCGGGCGATCCTGGCCGCTGCTGCGGTGTCTCCTTCCTGGTTGGCGATCGCGGCAAGGTCCAGCTGAGGGGTTACCTCGTCGGGCGCTGCCAAGGCGGCCAACTCCGCGGCGGCTCGTGCCTGTTGCAGGTTGCCTTGTTCGAGGGTGATGGTCGACACGGTGTGGGCGACGTCCACGATGGCGCAGAGTAGGTGTTGGTCGATCCGGCTTTCGGCGAGCCAGGCTCCGCCCCTAGCACGGATGCCGTCGTAGGGGGTGCCGGCAACGAGTCGCAGTGCGAGGCGTAGGTCTTCGAGCCCGTCTGCTCCTCGGGATTCACCGCGCATTCGGAGGCGTCGGAAGAGGTCTTCGTCGCATAGGAGATCTTCGATCAGGTAGAGCCCGGTTCCTTGATCGGATGTCTTCTTGGTAGCGGGTGGGAGGAACGGTTCACCGGTGGTGGGGCTGACGCCGAGCCAGCCGCGGACCACGGAGGCGTCCTTGCGGACACGGGCGATGCTGACTCCTAGCGCGTCGGCTACCTCGGTGGTGGTTACGCCCTTGGGTCTGCTGTGGAGGTATGCAACCATCTCGGTGCAGAGGCCGATACGTGAGGCCGCTTTGACGGCGTTGCCGCTGCGCCCAAGTCTGACCTTGAGTGTTCCGAGGGTCCGCAGGCGTGGCCGGTCGCAGGAGTCGGCCCACCATTGATCCAGGTCGGCGTCGAGGTTGGGATCGGCAGCCTCGATCCGGGCACGGGTCTGGGGCAGCACCTGCGGAGCGAGTGCTGCCAGGTCGTCGACGGTGTTGGCTGTGACGGCCAGATAGGTCTCATCTGGCGCTGGCAGGATGCTGCTGCTGTCGGGGGCCGCGCTTCCACGTGGGACCGTCAGCTCGGCGAGGAGTGCACCCGCTTGGTTGCATAGTCCGGCCCATTCCTGGCCGGCACTGGTCTCCGTCGCAACGGGGATGTCCGGGTCCTCCTGCGCCTCACCGGCGGTGAGGATGGCGACACACCCTCGGGCCTCCGCCTGTGTCAGTCCGTTAGCGATGAGATCGAGTTTCAGGGACGGTACTTGGAGGCGGCCCTCGGGGGTGAGGCGGAGTTCCAGGCCGACTGGCTTTGCGTCGGGCGCTGCGAGAATCACCGAGGTGGCAGTGCGGCCTAGTTGGTCGGTCACGAGGCGGTTCAGGGTGTTGAGGTGGTCGCTATCGCTGGTGGCCGTTATGAGGACGCGGCTGTCCCATAGGTCGTCGCCGGCGTAGTTGACCCTGGCGGTTTCCAGGGTGTCCGTGGATGCCTCGGCAAGACGGTCGACTGTCGCCACTGCGGCCGCGATGACCCTGTCGATGGCGCCGGGTTCGGTGTGGAAGTGGATCCGGGCGGGCGCCAGCCCGGGTAGTTCGCTGCACACCGCTAGACAGTCGATTTCGACATCGCGGGCCCAGGGTGAGATGGCCAGTTCGCTGATCAGGTACCGCGCGAGATCCTCCACGTAGAGGGGATCTCCGGTGAGGCTCAGGACGCCTACTGATTCGAGGTTGATCAGTCGCCAACCCACGGCGTCGGAACCGAGAGTGACCAGCTGTGGCCACGGTGCGGCCCCGTCCGCTTCCAGGTTCCCGAGCCGGGCAAGATCAGCGTCACGGTCTACCTGCCATATTTGTCGCTCGGCGTCGTCCAGGCAAAGGCAGGGTTCAGGAAGATCAGTGCTGTGACGGAATCGCAGGGTGAGTCGTTCCGGTGTTGCGTCGACTCCGACCAGGCTGGGTACTTCGCCAGCTGATTCGGTGAGGTGGCTGGCCAATCGGCGCAGTACTTCGTCGATGAACAACACGAGGGCAGCGGTGGGTGCGCCTTCGCGTGTCACGGTCTTTTCCACCGGCGCTAGCCGCGGCTCGGGGTGGACAATGCCGCGACCGGGCCTGCGAGCCCGGAACTGGCTGGCGCGGCGACGGCGCAACGCCAACCAGGCAGCCCCGGCGAGCAGCCCTCCCGCACCGGCGAGCCCGGTCAGCAGCCAGCCCGGGGACACGTCGCCTGCGGGGGGCGTCGTGGAGCCAGCTGCGGCGATGTCGGGCTCTCCTGCACGGGCCGTGCCGACCGGGGTGGGTGTGGCATGGACCGGTGACGGGGTGGGCGATGCCGGGGTCGGAGTCCTAGCGGGAGCAGCCGTTTCACCCTTCGGATGCCCGTCGTGCGCTCGCTGCGAGGTGTCTCGGGACTTGCCTGTGTTGTCGAGCTTGGGGATCTTCAGTGTCCAGCCGATGTCGATTTCGTCCGGGTCGCTCAGGTGGCGGCCACCGGGTTGGCGGATGGCGGTGGATGCGTCGAAGATCCTCGGGTAGTTGGCGGCCCGTCCGGTCTTCGCCAGGGCGATCGCACTGAGGGTGTCACCCTTCTTGACCGTGTAGGTCGTGACGGACCCTCTGGCCAGGTGGGGCTGATTGTGTCGCTGGATGCTGGGGTGCTCGTGCGACGCCGATTCCTGGACCTGCGCTGGTGTTGCTGGTCCCGCAAGTCCTGGCGGGCCGGCGGTGAGTGGGGTGGCGGCGACGAAGAGTGCGGCGGCCGCACCGACCATCTGGCGGGCGAGGCGCTGTGGCAGCCTCAGCCCGCGCAGTCGGGGTGCTGGATGTCGTTGGAGCTGGGCCCACAGTTCCACTGCGATTGCGATGGTCAGGATCGCCCAGACGATCCAGCCGACGATCTTGAGGAGCGTGAATGCCAGAGTGCCGTCGTCGGGGCTGAGCAGAGCGTCGCGGAGTCCTTGCAGGGTCCATCCGAGCCGTGGGGAGCCGATGTGATGCACCGCGAGGAGCAGCCACGGTAGGCCAGCGAGGATCGCGGCTAGTCCCAACACGGCGAGCAGCCCGCGCACCTTGTTGATCATCGTCGCTCCTGCCCGTCGAGGGTACGGATGATGGTGACGAAGGCATCCCCGTGCACCTGCAAGCCTCCGACGCCGAGCATGGAGAGGAATCGGGGTCGATAGGTGGCCGTAGTGGTCACCATCAGACGGCTGCTGGATTCGACGCGGACCGTGCCAGTCATGCCGCTGCTTTCGATGTATCGGAGAGCTGCTGCGCGGGCGCGGGCGGGATCCACTCTCACCTTGCGCCCGTCCTCCATGTAGGCGTCGGCATCGATCTGTTGACCAGCAACCCGAGCGGCCTGCGCGGCCACCGCGTCAGCTTCCCGCATTGCCCCCACCTTTCCCGACAGGTCGACAGCGATGCCCATGAACAGCATCACCAGCGGCACGATGAGCGCCACCCACACGCTGACCGCCAGTCCGCGCTCGTCACGGGGCTGCCCGTTGCCCACATCGGTGCTCATCGCCGTTCCCGGTAGGTATCCAGGGGCGAGGACATCCGTGCCTGCACCCGGATGGGGCCGCCTGGAATGCCCGGCATGGAGAGGTCCGCCAAGCGCACGTCACAGGTGACCTGGACATGAACAGCTGCGCGGGTTCCGACCGGAACAGAGAAGCCCGTGACATCGGCGTCAACCGTGGTGGCTGCACAGGACAGGGATTGGTTGGCCAGGCTCGTCAGCGCAGCCCGAGTGGCAGCCGTGTGCGCCTCGGCGGCTCCGCGAGCGATCGAGGCTGACCGCGCAGCGTCTGCCGCTGCCGCCTCCACCGACTGGCGGGCAAGCACGACCCGGCCGGCCACGATGATCGCCGCGACGAACAGCACCAGTAGTGGCGCGTAGCACGCCAACTCGACCGAGTCTGCCAGGCCTCGCTCGTCACGGCTCTTTGACCTGTTCATGTCAGCCTCTCCACCGGCGCGGAAGCGGTCTGACTCACCATGGGTGCCCAGCCGGGCAGCAGGGTCGGGCTGTGCCCGGTGACGGTCGCCGTGGCGGTGGTGGCATTGCGGGTGCAGGTGATCGTCACCTGGGTGAGTGCTCCGGCCAGCTTGGCCCACAGGCGGTGCGCCGCAGCACTGCAATCTCCGACCGTCCCATTTCTCACCGCAGCCGCGGATACCCCGGCTGCCGCAGAGTTCAGCGCGGTAGCTCGCGCATACACATAGAGGGCGGCGCTCTGTCCCAACCAGATCACGCCGATGAGCACGGGGAAGATCAACGCCATCTGCACCGACGCCACGCCACACTCTCCCCGCGATGGTCGTTTCCCGGCGGGCATTTTGGCTGCCGTCGGAGAAGGACGTCGCTGCACAGGCGTTACCATCTGCTCGCTACTTCAGCCCGACGTCGAGCTTGGCCTTGATGAAGAGAGTGACGAGGGTAATAAGAGTGCCGACCACGGCGACGACTCCGACCACGAGCAGTGCGTTCTCCGTGGACTGGGAGAGACCTCGCTCGTCGCGGGCTCTAGGGATGTGTGTCACGATCCATGCGGCGATGTATTCAATCATTGTCTTTCCTCCTCTAAGCGCTTCCTTTTCCGCTTGTCGATCTATCCGGGGGCTAGCTGGAACAGTGCAGGGGCTATGACGATCATCGTGAAGATCACCGTCATGGCCACGATCGGGAACGCCATCCGCTCGTCGGCGGCGTTGGCCTTGGCCAGTTCGGTGGTGAGCTGCGCGGCGCGCAGTTCACGTGATCGGGCGCGCAGCGAGTCGTACACCTGTGTGCTCTCTTCGCCGGCAAGGCGCATCAGATCAGCGAACTCGTCCAGGTCAGGAAGGTTGAGTTCGGCGGCCAGTTCGCTCAGCGCGTCCCAGGCGCTGATACCCGCGAGCCGGCTCCGGGTCAACGCGTCTGCGATCCGCCGGAATGGCCACGAATCACCAACACGGGCGGCATTCTCCAACGCCTGACGGATGCCGGAACCGCCCGACTTGCGCTCCAGGGCCACCAAGTCGACGTAAGCCCCGAGGGCGGCAGTGAACTCTGCCCTGGCCGCTGCCGCGTTGTCTCTCAGAGTCTGGTTCGGCCAGAACCAGGCGAGACAGCCCGCCGCGGCCGTGAGCACCACTGGGACATACACGGGCACCCCGACCAGCAGCAGCGTTGATGTCGCCAGCGGGATCGCGACCACGGCAGCTGCGACGATCAGCAGCTTCTCCGCGTAGAACACGTGGATCGGGCGACCCAGCAGGGCCAGGTCGTGTCCCGAAACCTTGAGCCAGCCGGTTGGGGCACGCTCGACGATCCACAAGCCGACCCGCTCGGTGAGGCTCAGCGCATTGCGATCAGTGCGCCGTTCGAGAGCCATCGGGCGTCGCGGTGACAGCCTGCCCATGACATCAGCCAAGTCTGGTTCGGCCGGCGCCAGGTACCACACCAGGCCGGCCACACCTGCCATAGCCAGCACGCCGGCCACCATCCACAGCTGCAGCGCGGTCATGATCCAGCCCCGGCCCGAGCCTCCGCACCCAGCAGACGATGACCCAGATCGGGACGCGACATCCGGCGCAGCCAGGCCAAGTTCGCCGCGTAGAGGGACAGCAGGGCGGCCAGAACGAGTTGGCCGGCCACGGTTCCGTAAGGTGCGAGGTACTCGCCGCTCAGCGACAGCAACAGCAGCGCCACAACCGAGATCAGACTGATCGCACGGGCCGCGGCACGAGGCTTGGCCCGATCCGCCTCCAGTTGCCGCCGCGTCCGGACCGCGTCCGAAACAGACTCGGCCAGTCCCGTCAGGATGAGCGACAGTCCATCGCCTCGCTTCGCCGAGGCCAGGATCAGCGCCGACGCCACCAGGTCGCCGGTGACGTCATGCAAGTCGTCTGCGAAGGCACGCAACGCGGACTCCGTCGACCACCGTGCCCGTAGCCGTGCGGCCAAGCGGCCCACCTCGGGCCGGATCTCCTCCGGCGTGGATCGCACGCTCGCGGCGATCGCACCCTCCAGCTTCTGCCCGGCCGTGATAATTCCTGCCAGGTTCCTCGTCCAGTCCGCGATCGCCCCGAGTCGAGCCAGAGACCGGGCCTCTCCGGAAGACATCAGGATCGTGGGTAGCCCCAGCGCTGCAGCAGGTAGGGCCACCACAGCAACCATCCAGCCGGTTGTCAGCGCAAGCAGGAGTCCCACCAGCGCAGCGGCCAGGATCGTCAGCCGCCGGACGGGAGACACCTGGGCCCACCATTTCGACAGCCGACCCTGGCGATGGGGCCGGGTGGGCCGCTCTGGGCGCGGTTGCCACGCCCACACGCCCAGTAGGATCCCGCCGGTCACCAGGACTCCGGCGACTGCGGCGAACAGAGTAGCCGGACTCATGCGGCGGCCCCCGCCAACTCGGCTTCAAACAGGGCCGCGTCAAAGCCGCTCTCGACAAGCCTGCCCATCAACTCGTCGGGGCGCGTGCGGGCAACCGCACAATGCGCGGATACGGGTGCGAATACGGTGTTGGTCGCATAACCGCGGGGCTGTTCTCCCGGGGAGACGTGCAGGATCTCCTCCACATACCGGTGCTTTCGCGGCGCCCCGTGCCTGCCACCGGGAACCACAATGCAGGCAAGGTGAACTACTAGATCGATGGTTTCGCCGAGCTTGGCAGCGGCTAGTTCGTGACCGACCTGAGCTTCCATCGCGCAGGTGATCAGCTTGCTGATGGCGCGGTGAGCATTCGCGGCATGAGTGGTGCTGATCGACCCCGAACCAGACTCCATCAGCTTGACGACACTCCAGACTTCGCTTCCGCGGACCTCACCGACAATCTGGCGATCCAGTCGGAACCGGAAGCTGTCGATGATCTGCTCAGCCATGCAGCGAGATCCGGCCAGCTTGCCGCTCGGTCCCCACTCCCCTGATCCCTCCCGAGACTCCCAAGCAAAAACCATGTGGTGCTGTGGCAACTCGTGAAGAAAGAGTTCGTATTCGGATTCGAAAGTCCCCAGTACCTCCCATGGATCAATCTCGGCACAGAGAGCCCGAAGCAGGGTGGTTTTTCCTGCGCCTTGGGCTCCACTGATCACGATGGAGAGTCGGGCACGAACGGCAGCCCTGAGGAATGAGGCCATCGTGGGTGACAAGGTGCCCCACGTCACTAGATCGTTCAGCGTGACCTGGCGAACGCGATGCCGGCGGATCACCACCGAAATGCCGGCGGTGTCGCGGGCAGCTGCCAATCGAGAACCGTCCGGGAGCGTGAGATGCAACGATGGCTGTGACATCGTGAACGAGCGCGGATTTTCCGCCCGCGCCGCCAAAAATGCCAGGAACTCGGCCAGTTCCTCGTCGCTGTCCGCGACCGGACTCATCCGCTCCAGAGTGCCATCGGCGTATTCCACGATCACTTTGTCGCAGCCGCTAATCAGGATGTTCTCGATCTGGTCGTTGTCGATCAGGGGCTGCAGTCGGCCGAGCGCGAACAGCGCGTCGAAAACCGCCTTGCCAAGGATCTCCTGCTCGGCCAAACCCCGAGGCTGCGCCGACTCGGCCAAGGCGTCAGCGGCCTGCTCCTCCAGCAGCCGGCGGATAATGGCCCAGCCCTCCGACTCCTGATCGGCCGCCGACCACCGGGCATCACCCATCTGATCCGCCAGCCGCCGAGCCACCTCGGCGCGCATCCTCGCGACAAGCTGCCAGTCAACACCAACCGTCTCGGGGCCTGACCGCACCAGAGTGGCCGGATTGGTCAAGACTGGTGTGCTGCGAGGAGAGGGCGGCTGGGCAGGGTGGGTGGCTGTGTCAGTGACGGCCGTGTCGGGATCGAACTCGAAGCTTGATCGGAGTCGCCCGGCCGCATCCGGCGCGACAGCGGGAGAGCCGAAGATCGGCAGGTCGAGGGGGTCCCCGCGACGATCGCTGGCGGTCATGAGATTCCCCTTCCGGTCCGGGTCGCGATCATTCCTTGCAGTACGGCGTCCCGTTTGGAGGGGGTTGTGACCTTGCGGATGGCTTCGCCCGCTGCCCGGAGACTGGCCATGTACCCGGAGTGGTTGAAAGCACGATCCGCCGCCGACTCCCCACCAAAACGTGGCCGTGGCTTGGCTGCACCCTCGCTGAACACCGACGCCCGAGCCGGGTCCCAATCAACCGAAGCCAGCATTGGTACACCGAGCGTTCGGGATGCCTCACCGGCGCTGTAGCGTCGGCCCTCCCCAACCAGCAGTAGCCGAACCTCGTGGGCAGGCAGTACATCGTCGGCGAGCGTCGAGGCCCATGAGCGGGCGGCCACCAGGCTCACCAGATTCGAGCGGCTCACCAACAGGGTTAGATCGCTGTGCGCCACCAGTGGACGCGGCCAAGACGCCAGCCCGAGACGACCAGCATCCACGACGACGTCCTGACCGGATGCGCTCAACTCCAGCAGCAGACCCATCAGTGGCTCCCACAGGCGGCTCAGACCGGGCGCCTGATCATGTGACTTGGATCCCACCAGGATCGACACATCAGTCCCGTCGACTCGTAACAGGATCCGCGGCAGTGTGTCGGCGAGCAGACCGCTGCGGTCCGCCATCACGAGATCCACTAGACCCGGGTGATCGCGCAAGCCGCGGAAGTAGCCGGCCAGGATTCCCGACCCGCCGGTGGGATCCGCCTCGACCAGCAACACCGGGCGCGGCCACGTCAGCGCCAAGCCCAAAGCGGTCGTCGTGACCCCGGGGGATCCCGCTGCTGAAACGAGAGTTATCAGTGCCATCGGTGACCTCCCTCAGCGCACCCGCGAGTCGAGGACGACGGCGATCTTGCCGGTCGCGGCACGAGCTGCGAGATCCGGCGCCTTCGTCGACGGCAGCACGACATTCACGATCGTCTGGGCATCGCCTTGAGTGACGCTGACAACGGTGGCGTCGATCGTGAACGGCGCCGCCTTGCCCGTGACCTCGCCACCCGCACCGGGTGTCTGGACCAAACGGACCGCGTCACCAGGTCGAAGGGGCTCAGACGGCAGCAGGCCCGGTGCGACCGCAATGCCCACCATCGACTCACCTGTCGCCGGCAGAACCATGTCGGTGACTTGGCTTGGTGCAAGGAGCGTGCCGACAGCTAAGTCAGCGGCCGCCCGCTTGCCCACAAGGTCTGGCAGCCCACTGCCCGGCACCGTTTGGAGCGCGGGATCCAGCGTGACCCGCACTGTCGCCAGATCCTCCGCGGCAATGACCTCGCCACGTTCAACACTGGCCCGCACTATGACCACCTCGGCGTTCGTGGTGGCCGACGACCACAGCAACGCACCGAGCCCTCCGCCAGCCACGATCAGGGCCGCTGCCACGACCATGAGCAGTGGTCGCCGTCGGAGCTTCACTGCGCTGGCCACGACGGCCGGCGGGGTCGTGTTCGTCGACTGATCTGTCGTTTCGGTCATCGTGCTCATGACCCGCCCTTCACCTACTGCCTGCTTCATCCGCCGGTCCCATTCACCTGAACCTCGCCGACTTCCAACCGCCGCGAACTGACCAGATCAAGCCGGACAGTCCCGGCCTGGCCATGTCCTGACCATCGCGCCACCCAATGCGTCGTGGCAGACACCGGGTAGACACCCCGCCTGGTGTAGGTATGGCCGCACGTTGGAGACGGCTTGGCGCCCATCCCTCGCTTCCACACCGATCCCTTGCCACACGACAACACGGTCCCGTCTCCCAGCGACCAGGTCACGGAGTCGACACGGGCAGTCAATGTGACTCCGCCCGCAGAGATCGTGGCCGGCCCCCAGCTTGTCCGCGTCGGGTCGGCCACCCAAAGCCACACCGGAAGGCCCACCAGCGCCATCGCATCCGGCCCCTTAGGCGTCATCCCGATTGAGATGCGTCGGAGCTGCAGCCGGGCAAGCAACGTTTGAGCAATCTGACTGGGATCCACCTGGGCCTGGGTCCGCCGCACCCAAAGGGTGATGGGGAGCCCGCCCTCAATGCATGAGACCTGGACCCACTCAGCACGATCCGCACCAGGCGGCGGCGCGGTCAAACCCCCGCGACGATTCAGATCCTCACAGGTCGGCAACGACGACTTTTCCGACCCACCATCCTTGACCTTCTTGGCCGGCTTGTTAGAGCCGCCGATGGTCTTCTTGATCTTCACCACGATCTTGCAGGCCTCTGTACGTTGCCCGCAGCCCGTGTTGTCATCCGCACGAGCCGCTGTGGGCATCCCCAAGGCGAGGAAGGCACAAAGGACGCCAGCTAGTGCGCGCCTGCGGAAGACGATCATCCGCACGCCCCCTTGACTGTCTCCATTCCATAGATCCGCCACTGGGTCGTCCCCTCGGGCTTCAGAATGGTGTACTGACGCAGGAGGAAGTCCGGGATGCTGCGTTGTTCCGCCTCGACGACATTGCCGGACTTATCCACCACTCGAACCTCGGTCTGATCCTGACAAGCCGTCACAACCACCTCGATGCCGCGCGAATCCCCGGTGTCGTGATCCCGGCCAACCTCGGTGGACTTGAGCCTGATCAGGCCGAGCACGCGGTATCGCTGGCCCTTCAAGCGCATGAAGTCGCTCGTGCTCGCCTCCACCATGTCTCCGCCGACGTACTTACTGAGGGTCTTCGTCATTTCCGCTGCGGAGAACTTGGACGGATCTGCTCCGATCTCGTTGGACACGCGCGTGTATCCATTCAGCGCGGCGACCGCAGCGACTTGATTCGTGCTTAAGGTGGACGACGGACTGGGAGCGGGCGTGGACACACTTGGGTTCGTGGTCTCCGACCCTGAGCCAGAGGCTGTGGGACCACTCGAGGGTGAGGGTGTCGGCGAGCATCCTGAGGCCAGGCAGACGCACAGCACGAGTGCCGCGCAACTGATCCGTCGGTGAACGCCCACTTTGCCCTCCTCAGTGCCTTATGGACGTCGGCCCACGGGATCCGGACAGCATCTGCAGCAGGGATGGGCGACGCAGCCTGACGGGCAACCCTCGCCGTCCGAGCTGTAGGGATGGCATCAGCATCAGCTCTCACTCCCGATTCGGGTGGTCACCGCCGAGGTCCTTGCCCGCTCCTTGAGCGAGACTCACGGACGCAACCACCTTGGACTAGGTTCCGTCGACCATATGCTTGTCAAGTCGACTCGCCGTGGATCTCATAACCTGATACCACCACTTTGTCGACGGTCGCCGACCTCAGGCGGAGGCGAGCCTGCGGAGGGTCTCGATGCATGACCGGGTTCGCCGTCGAACGCTGCGTGGGCTCGTGCCGCGCAGAGGCGCAACCGCATCCGACACCCGATCGCCGAGGAGCGCCGCGCCCCGCGCCTTGTCCGGAACCGCAGCCGAGGAGGCGTCCAGGACCGCCATCAGAAGCAGGACATCGTCTCTTGTCAGATCACCACTGCGGCGCGCGACGGCGACGAGATCCGAGATTTCATCGTCAGCACAGCGCGGATCGTCCGACTGCGGCCTCACCAGGCTGCCGATGTCCGGCACTGCACCGTCAATGCCTTCGGGCGGTGACAGCTCTTGGACGACGTAGCGCCAGACCCGCCAGCGCAGGCCGATGGCGATGCGTCCGCGGGAGCGCCACGGCGTCGTCCTTGCCTGGATCCACAGGTGCGCTGCCACATGGGCGTCGATTTCGCGGTCCATTGAGCGCAGCTTGTGGGCGATCAGTGCGGCAGCCGGAAGCATGACGAACGCTAGAACTGC
This sequence comes from Micropruina sp., assembly GCA_018055925.1. Lineage (GTDB taxonomy): Bacteria > Actinomycetota > Actinomycetes > Propionibacteriales > Propionibacteriaceae > Micropruina. The sequence continues at coordinate 10,285 of JAGPGQ010000001.1, read as the reverse complement.
GGCTGCGTCCCGATCGTCGTAGTCGTCGATGTGCGCCCGCATCGCCATGATCCGCAACACATCATCGGCGTCGCAGGAGGCACTAGATCGAATCCATCGATGGAGCCGTGCACACGAGTCGACCTGGGAGGGGAGCTTCGGATGGGCCGCGGCCCATGCGGGCCAGCGGTCCCGGATGATCCGGTCAACCGCGTCTGGGCTGATACCGAGTGCGTCTTGCACGCTCATGTCGGTCCGTCCTTTCGTAGCTGTTCAGCTCACGAAAGCCCACCGATCAGGTGTCACCGCAGATGTCCCCAGAACTACGGCGACCGAGCAAGAAGTTGTCCACAGATTTCGTGTAACCCCTTGCCATCGACATGTCCCCCATGTCCGCCAACCCGGCCTTGCCGCGGGACCTAGATCGACCGCTACCTGTCCGGCGTGGGGCCTTCATAGCCGATGTCCCCTACCGACGTAGACCGATGTCCCCCACGTCGCCCGCGTCCAGATACATCACTGCAGGACGCATAGGGAAGCAGTGACCACATGGAGGGGATAGCCGTGTTCCAGACAGACCATCTGGCGATGGCCGGCAAGATCGCGCAGCTCCGGCGCGAGTGCTTAAGCCACGCAGCACACTCGGACCGAGCACTGCTCGCGGCGAGCCGACTAATCGAACTCGAAGGCCAACTGGAGGAAGGCGCACTCAACTCCCCCACATACAGCCTGGACACCGACCACCGCGCCCTCATCCACCAGGCTGCCGATGAGCTACAGCGGGACGAGGACCCTTTCGTGACCCATCTCGGCACGCGACTGGCGGACCTCGTTCGAACCTCACACCGATGACTGGCACTGTGGCGGATCTCATCCGCCGCCTTCGGTGCCAGAGCGACTCTTACGCGCAGAGCTGCCACGGACCGGATCCGGTGTGGCATGAGCTTACCCGGGCCTGGGCACCGGTGGCTGATGCTGCGCTTCGGTGCTTCACTCACCTTCGCACGCCGGCGAGCGAGGTCCAGCTGAAGTCGCTCTCGCACGACCGGGCAAGGCGTGCCGGCGGCCTCCCGCTACCTCCTCCCCTCTCCCGCCACCGACAACTCAGCGAGGTCGCCGAAACGTTGGGTGTGCTCGCTGACCTACTCGGCACAGCACCACGCCCCGACCTGCCTGTCGTCGACCGCGCGGGCCAGACCGTCGCGGATGACATCAAGTCAGTCTTGGCCCGGCTCGCAACCCTGTCACTCAGAACCCGCGCGCCCGACGCGCCGGGCACAGCTCGCCTCGCTCGAGACCTGGCCAGGATTGCGCAGTTCGCCACCTACGACGCCGTCGCGAGAGGTGACAGCTACCTGCACCACTGGAAGCCTCCGCGCGTCGGCGAACCAACAGTCGATGGCGTTGCCAGTGCATGGCGACTCAGCGCCACGCGCGCCCTCCGCAGTGACACGGCAGTGACCAGCCTCGCCATCCAGACCGTGGCGATAGACATCGCGCTGATCTGCACCGCCGCCGCCCGTATCGAGTCCGCGCTCAATCCAACCGCCGCCCATCCGAGTAGCGCGGCCGCTCAGCTCTGGGTGCAGGCCGCCGACTGGCCGCAATCGCTTCGCCTTGGCGGACGCAGCTCGGAACTCCGGATGACCTCCCGACAACTACGCTCGTCACTCACCGGCATCCTGAAGCCAGAGCAACTCGCCAGCGGCCCCGCCCACCTGATGCACGAGCCTGCCCAAAGGCTCGGCCTCGTCGGCCGTCTCCTCAATCACGCATACGCGGCCGCACAAGCCCACACCGAGCGCTGGGCCGCGCTGGTCAAAGGCCAACCCTGCCTGTGGATTGAGAAAAGGGACATACCGTCTGGACACCTCAGCCTCAATGATCAACTCATTGGACTGCACTGGCTGCCGGCCTCAGCCTCAATACCAACCGTTGCCCCGGTGGCATCTCTCTCGGCACGGGCAACGCACGCGGTGGTCGAAGCAAGGAATCAGAGTTGGCACCTCCACGAGCAACTCCAGCACGTGGGTGCCGAGTCACGACCCGCCCCAACGTGGGAGACCACCCGCGCCTTCGCACGCGATCCTTTCCCGGTGGCTGAGCTGGCGACTCACGGCAGGCACCGACCGACACCGCACTTCGCTCCATAGGCAGAGCGGCGTCCCGTAACACGGAAGCCCGAATGTTTACCGGCCGTCCACGCCGAGGTGCTGACGACTGGTCATCGGGTCGATATGGAAGTCACCTACGACGTTCACTCGTTCATCGAAGTCTGTGCTGCCTTCGAGTCGGTAGTGCTTCCCTGTGACGGGGTGAATACCGGTAGCGAAGTAGAACCTGCTCTTGGCACGGCCAAGCGCTCGTTCCTCGACCCAGCCGATCACTGACCAGCCCGTTGCTTCGCAGCCGTAGACCACCTCCCAGCGTGCCCGCTCGGTCGACCGACCAGTCAGCGACGACGGCAGCCTACGGGCGGCAACGGCCGGGCCTTCGGTTACTGTCCTTGATACAGGCGACACTGCACACCTCCTTGAATCGAATGTTTGTTCGATATTAGCGCAACATGCCGCCTACGCCAGCCCGAAAAGACAGCCTTCGAGCTGTCGAGCCTGCCCCGGCGGGCACGGCGGTACCGCCGCCACCTCCGCTGACAGGTCGACACAGGCGTAGCTACCCGCCGCAAGGAGCCCCGACCTGCCAACTCCGTCCGGAACTCGCCGCTCCGCAGCCGTTGGGTCTGCGACGGCTCTGAGTCTTCGAGTTCGCAGGAGGTTGAGCACGTCCGACAACAGCCCTCCCGACCAAGGCGATCAGCTGCTCACCATGGCCGAGGCGGCCGAACTCCTGGGCACAGCGGAGTCGGCCTCATGCGGCGACGTAGCTTCGGGACCATCAGGCAGCTGCCCTTCGAGCAGGTGTCAGGTCCGACATCTCGCCCGGAGGGATCCCGCCGACTCGCACCGATGACCTTCGCCGACAAGCCGTCGGCGGTGAGGTGGCCGTCGCGGCGTGAGGCCGATGCCCCCCACGGAGCCTGGCGTGATGGCGTGGGGCTGAACGAGCCGCTCGCACCGAGGATGAGTCGGCGGCGCCCGTGAGCACAACCGTGTGAGCGTCGGCGATAGAGATGGGATAGCCCTCCCGCAATCACGCGCGTTCCGATCCCTCTCACCGCAGATCCGGACGATGGTATCGGCAACCATCCGAGGATCATGTGCGACTCACCTTGATCAGCGCTCCCGCGACCAGGAATACGATGGCTGCGGCCGGCTGCGCCGCCGCCCAGACAGGCCCGGTGAACGGGAAGGGCAGGACCGGGTTCCACAGCACGACGATCGCGACGAATACCGGGATCCACCACCATTGGCGCGCCTGCACGGCGAACCAGGCCACGATCGCCGCGAGGGCCGCGGTGATGAACAGCACCACCTGGAACCGACCGGCCCCGGCCAACAGCGGAGCGGTGAACAGGACCGCTGCCGCGAGCAACCCCGGTGCAAGCGCATTGCGCTGGAACGTCGACGGCGTGCGTTGCTTCGCACTCATACGGCACCCGCCCCTACCCGCGCCGACGGAGGCAGATCGACCCTGCGCCGCCGAGTCCACGTGATGCCGAGGAGAAGGATGACGCCGATACCGAGCACGACGTCGGCAAGGTTCCCGATGAACAGGTTCCCGCAGGCGAGGAAGTCAGTGACATACCCAACCCCGGAGCCCGGCGGTGAGGACAGCCGGTCGATCAGATTCCCGAGGGCGCTGCCCAGGATGAACCCGAACGCCACCGCGAGCCCTGCCGTTCGTGCACGGAGTACGGCGATGATCAGCCAGACCACCGCGCCCGCTCCGACCAGGGTGAGCACACCGGTGAATCCAGACCCGAGGGAGAGGATCGCACCCGGATTGGACGCGAGCTGGAGACCGAACAGGTCGCCCAGGAGCGGGATGCGCGCCTCCGCGCTCAGCGCTGCAAGTGCGGCCGCCTTCGTGGCCTGATCGATCACCACGATCCCCGCCGCCGCAGTGGCGGCGACCGCGAGATGTCTTGACCGGTTAGGACCCATCAGCATTCTCCTCCTTCTGCTGCGCCGCCAGATCCGACGGCGCCGATCGCAGCTGGCCACGAAGATCAGCAGTGCCGCGCTGCCCAGGGGGCCGCTCCCCCCGGCGACGGCCAGGAAAGGAAGAGTATCGAGGTTCGTATTCGGCTGGCTGTGGATGTCGCCGTAGCCGGAGTCCGTGCTTGTAGGGGACGGCTCGGCGGTTTCATCGTCGAGTGAGGGCATGTTCGTGGTTGTTAGCTCGCTCGTAGGCACCAGGGTCGTCTCCACGGTGAACGTGTACTCATCGCTGATCGAATGGCCATCACTGGAGACCACCCGCCACCGCACTGTCACGACCCCGGCTGCTGGTTCATCCGACAGCTTCCGTGTGCCTGTCGCATCAAGACGTTCCGGAGAACCCTCAGCCTGGTCATCGACTTCTGCGCGGCGCACGGCATCGCTCCAGACGTTGAAGCACTCCCGGCGAATCGGGTGAACACCGCTCGGCAGCGTGGCCTCGATTCCGAAGTCGGCTGTCGAGCCGTCCTCGACCTCACCACCATCTTCTGATGCGACCCGACCCGGAAGAAGCGACATCATGACCAGCATTCTGACATCTCGGCAGCGGCACATCGCGCTCGTCGCCGCCTATACGACACGCGGTGAGCGGGACCGGATTAACCGGATCGCTTCTGACGCTGGTCCGCTCCGCGGTGCCACGTCCACGGGATCGGTCAGCAGGATGCGTAGGTAGGGACGACTTTACGACAAACCGGCGAGTTCGCGGATGAGCGCTCTGATCGCGGCGGGTTGCAGATTCTCTGAGTCGAGGTCCGATAGTCGAATCCAGCAGGGCTCATAGGTGTTCTGTAGTGACATGTTCTGAACTTCTGGGCCTGCCATCGCCATGGGCGCCAACGGAACCGCCACGAAGAAGTAGGCGGCCACTCGATCGTCGTGCTGCAGTGTCCATGGAGGCCGCAGCACCTTGCCAGACAAACCAGTCTCCTCCTTCAACTCTCGAAGCGCGCCATCGTGAAGGGTTTCGTCCAACTCGACGCCACCACCGGGAAGGACGGCATACCGCCGCCCTTGCTTCGCGCGCCTGATGACAAGTAACTGATCGTCGCGCAGAGACACGACCGCTGCCCGGCTCTTCGTTGGCTCCATGGCGACAATGCGCCAGACCCAGGACAGGGTCGGCTCCGTGGACGGTGGCCCGGAGCGACTCCCCAGAAACGATCCTTCTTCTGAGCGCCCTGCCCATCAACCGCGACCACGGGCGAGCATGCCCGCACGCCGATGCCGTGGCATGCCCGCGGGGATTGGGACACCGCGACCCTGGAGCAGTACCGGCGCCTGATCGCGCTGCGCAACGAGCACGTACCGCTGCGGCGCGGGAGCCTCCGATGGTTGTCGGCTGGGGAGGACCACCGCACCTACGTGCGCGAGCACCCCACCGGTCCGGTCGGGTGCTCGTCCACGCCGTGCGCCCCCCACCACGACGGGACGGGTCCCCGCGACGGGGAGATCCGCGTCCCGTGCACACTCCTCGGCGGAGGTCAACCGTCCACCCTGCAAGGCGAGCCGCTGCACGCCGAGACCACGGCAAAGGGTCCGGCCTGGCGGCTGCCAGGAAGCATCGGGGCACACGTCTGGGCGTTCGACGCGCACGGCTTGGCGTGGGATTCCCCGCAGGCGGACGGGAGCAGCGAGTGACCCGTTGGCGGCGGGATGCTATCTGCTACAAAGTGTCTCCACGATCGTTCGCGGACGCCGACGGCGATATCGCAAGGGCGACCTGCGGGGGTTCGCGCTGAGGATCGCCGAGATCGCTTGCTCTCGGCGTGGACGCGCCTTGGCTCACCCCGAGCTATCCCCCTATGGCTGCCGGAAGTTGCGGCATCTCCGACCACCTGGCGTGAATGACGAAGACCCCCATACCGCACCTCCCCGTGGCGAAGGACAAGAGCCCATCGCCACACTCGTTCATTGCCGGAGGTGGCGTCCGGGGATGAGGCGGGCGGAGTTGAGGATGAACGCGGTCTCCGAGCCGACGTGGATGAACGCGGCGAGAACGGGGCTCAGGTAGCCGAGGGCGGCCAGCGCCATGCCGATGAGGTCGACGGCGATGGTGCCGGCGAAGTTGACCATCACGATGCGGCGGGCGCGGCGGGCGGTGTGGATGGTGCCGACCAGGTCGTCGAGGTCGGAGCTGATCAGGATCACGTCGGCGCTCTCGCGGGCGATGTCGGTGCCCGATCCCATCGCGATGCCGACATCGGCCCGGGTCAGGGCAGGGGCGTCGTTGACGCCGTCCCCGACCATCGCGAGCCGGTGACCGGCGGCGCGTTCGGCGTCGATCGCGGTCAGCTTCTCCTCGGGCAGCAGACCGGCCCGGACGTCGTCGATGCCCAGTTCCGCGGCGACCGCGCGGGCGGTCGGCTCGGTGTCGCCGGTGATCATCAGGGTGCGCAGACCCCGTCGGCGCAGTTCGGCGACCGCGGCCTTGGCCGAGTTGCGCAGGATGTCGGCCAGCAAGATGGTGCCCGCGTAGCGTCCGTCGACGCCGATGTGCACCGCGGTGGCGATGCCTTGGCCTTCGATCTGTTCCGGCGAGCCGGTGACGAGCATCGGGTTTCCCGCCGTGACCGATCTCCCGGCGACGGTCGCGGTCACGCCGAGCCCCGGCTGGTAGGCGAAGCCCTCACACGGACCGATCGGTAGGCCCTGGGCGCGGGCGTGGGCCACGATCGCCTGCCCGAGCGGATGCTCCGAGTAGGACTCGGCGGCCGCAGCGAGCATCAGCAGTCCCTCGGCGGTCAGGTCACCGGACGGGCGGACGTCGACGACGGCGGGCGTCCCGGTGGTCAGCGTGCCGGTCTTGTCGAACACGACGGTGTCCACCGCGGAGAGCGCCTCCAGGTGCGCACCGTGCTTGACGAAGGCACCGGTGCGCGCGATCCGGGCGATCGCCGCCAGCACCGCCAGCGGGGTTCCCGCCGCGATGCCGCAGGCGCCCGCCACCACCACGACGGCGATCGTGGCCGTGACGTCGCGGGTGAGCAGGTAGGTGATCGTGGCGCCGGCCAGCGCGAGGTAGATGAGCCAGGCGGCGAGCCGGTCGGCCAGCCGCTGCACCGGCGGCTCGGACGACTGGGCCTCCCGCACCGCCTCCACGATGCGCCCGAAGGACGACTCGGTGCCGACCTTCTCGGCACGGATCTCGACGGCGCCGACGTGGTTGATCGAACCGGCGAACACCTCGTCCCCGGCACCGATGTCCACCGGCAGAGATTCCCCGGTGATCCGGGACTGGTCCGCGGTGGACCGCCCGGCGACCACCGTGCCGTCGACCGGGATCCGTCCGCCCGGCCCGACCACGACAACCTGACCGGGCCGGACGTCCGCCAGCGGCACCGTGATCAGGTCGCCGCCCCGGCGGACCTGCACGGTCTCGGGCAGGAACGCCATCAGATCGGTCAGCGCGTCCCGTCCGCGGTCCATCGAGAGGTCTTCGAGGATCTCCGCGGCCAACACGAACGTGGTCACCACCAGGGCCGTCGTCCACTCACCGATCGCCGCCGCAGCCGCGATCGCGATCAGCATGGACAGCTCCATGCTCATCCGCCGCTCCCGGGCGTCGTGCAGCGCCTCGGTCAGGATCGGCCAACACCCGACAACGAGCCCGACAACCGCGATCAGCGGCACCTGCGGCCAGGGCCAGGTCAGATCCACCGCCACGGCGAGAGCGCACACCGCCACGAACAGCGTCCGAGCCAGGTCGCCTCGATCGATCCTTCGCCACAAGCTCGCCAGGCTCGCAGCCGCGCCCGCCTCGGTGACCGGCGCGGCCTCCACGCTCACCGCTCGCCTTCGTCGTCCGATCCGGACGGGGCCGCTCCCCCGACGTCCCCGGCACGATGGTGCGGCGGAACGGCGTCCACGACATGCTCGGCCTGGAACACCGCGTGACTGACCAACTGACGGGCGTGCTCGCCGATCAGGCTGTAGAACACCCGGGTGCCCTCTTGCCGGGCCCGGACGATCTTGCCCCACCGCAGCTTCGCCAGATGCTGCGACACCACCGTCGGCGACTTGCCGATCAGCTCGGCCAGCGCACCCACCGGCAGCTCCCCGTCCCGCAGCGCCAGGATGATCCGCACCCGAGTGGCATCGGAGAGCAGCGAGAACACCTCGGCCGCGAAGTCCGCGTACTGACTCTCCGGCCCGAGTGTGCATCTCTTCGAATCTTCACGCATGCTTAGATATTAAGATTGCTGGTTCAGTGGGGCAAGAGCACGATCGGCACCACCGTCGGGACGAACCGAGCGGGCTCCCGGGAACCCGTCACGGGGCGCGCTCAGTCGCCCGGCAGGTGGTTCAGCACTACGCGTTGGTCACCCCATCGCGGAATCGCGGCGTGCCAGCGTCCTGCAGCAACTGCCTCACCTACGCGGTGCGGCCGTATGTAAACAGTGGCCTAAGCAGCTCATCAACATCCTGCGGTCGCACTCGGAGGATCCGGCGGCCAGATACGAAGGCGGGCAGGTCGCCAGCGGCGATCCGCCGACGCAAGGTTCGCTGGCTGATACCGGTTCGCTCGGCGGCCTCCGCGAGGGTCTCGTACTGCTGTGCCATGTCCGTCCTCCCTTTACTTCCTAATGCAGCCCGCTTGAGATGCCCCGGACGCAGCGACGCTCGAGGCGAGCCGGGCGCCCGAACCTGACGGGGGTCGGAGTAGCGGATGCCGATCCGGCCGAGACTCTGCAACGAGTAGCGCACCGCGTGGGGTGATCCACCTGTCAGACGCCTGCGGAGTTGGCTGCCCCTGTGGCTAGCCGTTTCGGCGGCGCTTCCGTTCACGCGGCTTATCTGTTGCCAGCTTGCTCATGTTCCGAGCAAGCCGGGCGCGAGCCGCCTGGGTCGCGTGCTGATAGCGCTCGACCATGCTCGCTGTGGAGTGTCCCATCATGGCCTTGAGTTCGGCCGTTGTTGCCCCGGTCATCCCTGCAAGTGAAGCTGCGCTGTGGCGCATGTCGTGGAAGGTCAAGTCCGGGCGACCCATAGCTGTACGAGCCTGGTGGTACGCATACCGCAGTGCCTTCTCGGACATCGGCGAGGTTCCATTCCGACCGGGGAACAGGAAGCCTTCGCGGCCGGTCATCGGCAGAGTCCGGATGTACTTCTCAAGGTAGGGCAGCAGGTGCGGTGGGATGCCCACCTCACGAAGCGACGCTGGAGTCTTTGGCTGACCCACATGAATCTCTCCTTTGGTGCGGGTGACCGCCTGCCGCACCTTGACCACGCCCTTGCCGAGGTCAAGGTCGCGTCGGCGCAGTGCGCGCACCTCACCCGCTCGCAGCCCGCACCATCCCGCGAGCAGCACCGGCAATGCCTGCCGCAGCGGCAACTCCAGTACCCGCTCCAACTCCTCAGGCGTCGCCGGCTCGATGTCCCGAGTCCTCCTCACTCGGCCTGCGTTGCGCACTCGGCATGGGTTGCGGTCGATGAGGCCTTCGTCCTCCGCTTCCCGCAGGATCGATCGCAACAGCGCATACGCATGCTTGCGCTGAGTGGGCCGGTCTGCTGACAGAACGGTGGAGTACCACCGCCGAATACGGTCGGGCTGAATGCGCCCCAGCTGCAGCTTGCCCAGCGTGGGCAGGATCAGGTTCTCCAGCAGCTTGTCGTACTCTTCGCGGGTTCGTGGTGTCAGATCACGCTCGGCCAAGCAGTGTCGGGCGTAGCCGGCCAGTGTCTCCAGGTCGGCACCACCAGGCTGGACGGGCTGCGGGGGCTTCCAGTTCCCTCGGGAGATCTCGCGTTGGGTCTCCGCCAGCCAGTGCTCTGCATCAAGACGTGCGGTGAAGGCACGCGGCGCCTCGTAGCGGACCCGGTCCGGCCCGAAGTACCGGGCTCTGAAAGCGCCACGCCGCCGTTCGATCGTCCCGAACGGGCGCCTCCCTCGTTCCATTGCCACTCTCCTCCGGTCGCCTACCCCCGTAAGGAGCAGACGCCTCGGCCCCGGACACTCGTAGGCCCCAAGAACGGAAACGTGGGGGCTATCTGGGGCCTAACTAGGCCCCAATCTGGCAACATCTGACCAGTTGTGACCACATCGACCCGAAGACGAAAGCCCTAGTGACGGAGGCGTAAAGCATAGTGTATTCGGGGTTGTGGAAATGGTCGGGGCGACAGGACTCGAACCTGCGATCTCCTGCTCCCAAAGCAGGCGCGCTAGCCACTACGCTACGCCCCGG
>JAGPGQ010000245.1 GCA_018055925.1 Micropruina sp. | reverse complement strand
TCGTCCGAGGCGAGCAGCAGGCTGGCGAAGGTGCCCTTGGCCATCATCTCGGTGATCGTGCGGCGCTCGTCGTCGGTGATGGACGGGTCGGCGCCCGGCGGGTGCAGCACCAGGTTGACCTCCGGCTGCCCGGGCGGGCCGACGGTGATCCAGAACATATCGTTGTAGCCGACCTCCTGGCGCACCTCGAAACCGAGCGCGCCGGTGTAGAACGCCTTCGCGGCCTCCGCGTCGTCGTGCGGGAGGAACGTGGTGTGAATCGTGATCTGCATGCGGTTCACGTTACGGACGCGGATACGGCGGCGCTTCTTGATTCCTGACCGGTCTGGTCACCCGTTTCGCCACGCACGGCGGGATGCCCCGGACGTCGTCGGCGGCCCGGCGGCGGTACTCGCTCGGCGGCATGCCGACCAGTTCGGTGAACCGCGTGCTGAACGTCCCCAGGGAGGAGCAGCCGACGGCGAAGCACACCTCGGTCACGGACAGTTCGCCGCGGCGCAGCAGGGTCATGGCCCGTTCGATCCGGCGGGTCATCAGGTAGGCGTACGGGGTCTCGCCGTAGGCCGCCCGGAACTGCCGGCTCAGGTGGCCCGCCGACATGTGCACGCCGGCGGCCAGCGCGGCCACGTCCAGCGGCTGGGCGTACTCGCGGTCCATCCGGTCACGCACCTGCCGCAGCAGCATCAGCTCGCGCAGGCGGTGGGCGTCCGCACCGGTTGAGGTCATGCGCCGATGGTGCCACGGTCTCGACCGGCACTTCCGTCATCCCGGGCTCGCCCCGGGATCCCGGCGGGTAGGCAACGCGCGCGGTCCCCGGGTCCGTCATCCCGGGCTTGCCCCGGGAGCTCGGCGGTAGGCAACGCACGGCGGTTCCCAGATCCCGGCGTTCGCCGGGATGACGGGGGGCGGGCGGACTGCGGGGGGCGGGCGGACTGCGGGGGGCGGGCTAAGCAGTCCGTCATCCCGGGCTTGCCCCGGGATCCCGGCGGTAGACAACGCACGGCGGTTCCCAGATCCCGGCGTTCGCCGGGATGACGGGGGCCCCGGGTCAGGAGAGCCGGATGGTTGCCCGGACCATGTTGTGGTCGGACGGGATGACGCCCGAGAACCGGCCGCTCGAGGTCAGGTCCACGACCACCTTGTACTCCAGCACCCGGACCGATCGCGAGGCGAAGACGTAGTCGAGATGGGCACCGAGGGCGTAGCCCGGGTGGGTGGTCGGCTTGCTCTTGAAGCCGTTCAGGGTGTTGTACCTGACGTTGATCAGCTTGCCGGCCGTGGCGCGGCTGGTCGTCCGCATCCGGTGGGTGTTGCCCAGCGGGTCGACCACGAGACCGGACTTCATCAGCACGTCGTACACCGAGTTCACCGCGGTCAGCTTGGTGGACGAGAAGTCCCCGGTGAGCACCACCGGCAGCCCGCGGGGGTTGTTCGCCCTGATCGCCGCCGCGATCTTGGCGGCCTGCTGCTTGCGCAGCGCCCAGATGGCCTTGGTCTGGCCAGGCTCGGTGTGGGCGGTGGCGTAGAAGAACTCGCGCTTGCTCGCGCGGTCCCGGAAGCGTGCCCAGGCGACGAACCGCGGGCCGGACGTGGCCGCCTCGTTGTCGAGTTGCTTCGAACCCTGGCCGAGCAGGGTGAGCCGGTTGGTGTTGTAGACGATCCGGACGCCGCCGCTGGCGCCGTTGTCGTCCTTGACGCAGTTCTTGTAGCTGGTGCTCTTGACGCAGCCGTACCGCTTGTCGTTGGTGAGCGCGTAGGGGGCGCCCAACCGGTGCACGAGATCGTCGAACTGGGAGATCTTGGTGCCTCTCAGCAGGCCCTGGGACGCCTCCTGGAGGCCGATCACGTCCACCTTCTCGGCCTTGATCTGGGCGACCACCTTGGCCCGGCGGGTCTCCCAGTTCTTCTCGCGGCTGTTGATCCGGCTGTTCAACGAGCAGTTGGCGCACCGGATGTTGTAGGTGGCCACGCGCAGGGTGGGTGCGGCGGCCTCGGGCAGCGGCGCCGGCGCGGCCGTCGCGGGGGTGGACGGGCCGACGCCGAGCAGGGGCAGGGCGAGGACCGCCACCAGGAGGGCGGACCAGGGGCGAGCAGGGGTACGGGTGGGGGTGGGTGACACGGAGAAGGTCCTTTACTGAACTTTTCTCAGGCTGACTCTCAGCTTGCGGTCCGCATCATAGGCAGCCACCGCTGCCGAAGACCAGATTCTGATGAATAACTGAGAACAGCGCACCACCGGGGTTTCCCCTGGTACCCCTCGGGGAAGCCACCGAGGCGCGGCGCCGGCCGGGGGCCGGTCAGGCGGTGAAAGTTCGTCCGGTGAGCTTCTCGTAGGCCTCGACGTACTTGGCCCGGGTCGCCGCGATCACCTCGGCCGGCAAGGGCGGTGCCGGCGCGTCGGACGCCTTGTCCCAGCCGGATTCGCGGGTCAGCCAGTCCCGGACGAACTGCTTGTCGAAGGACGGCAGCGCGGTGCCGGGCTGCCAGAGCGCGGCGTCCCAGAAGCGCGAGGAGTCCGGGGTGAGCACCTCGTCGGCGAGCACGACCGTGCCGTCGGACCGGCGGCCGAACTCGAACTTGGTGTCGGCCAGGATGATGCCGCGGCCGCGGGCGATCCCCTCGGCGCGGGCATAGATCGCCAGGGTCAGCGCGCGCAGCTGCTCGGCCAGCTCGGCCCCGTGCAACTCGACGATGGTGGCGAAGTCCACGTTCTCGTCGTGCTCCCCCAGCGGCGCCTTGATCGCGGGCGTGAAGATCGGCTGTGGCAGGCGGGAGCCGTCCACCAGCCCGGCCGGCAGCTCGATGCCGCACACCGTCCCGGACGCCTGGTACTCGGCCCATCCCGAGCCGGTGAGGTAGCCGCGGGCGACGCATTCGACGGGCACCATCGCGAGCCGTTCGGCGATCACCGCCCGGCCGCGGACCGCCTCGGGCACCTCGGTGCTCACCACGTGGTTGCCGACCACGTCGCCCAGCTGCTCGAACCACCACAACGACAGCTGGTTGAGGATCGCGCCCTTGTCGGGGATCGGCGTCGACAGCACCTGGTCGAAGGCCGAGATGTTGTCGGTCGCCACCATCAGAATGGTGTCGTCCGGCAGCGCGTAGAGCCGGCGCACCTTCCCGGCGTGGATCAACGGCAGGTCGAGCGCGAAGTCGGTCACGGCGCTCAGTCTAGGGACGCCGGCGCTCGCCGGGCCGGCGGCTCGAATCGCGCCGGTCCGACGGCTCGCGGCCCCGGCGTCCGGGCGATCCGCCCACCTTGGCCGCGCCCGACCGTCCGCGCGAGGCTCAGATCTCGGGCGGATCGATCAGGCCCCGTTGGTAGGCGCGGATCAGCCGGCGCGGCACCCGGTAGCTGACCCCACGGATCGTGATCGGCACCAGATCGGGCACCGACGCCTTCCAGTTGGACCGGCGGTGCCGGGTGTTGCTCCGCGACATCTTGCGCTTCGGAACCGCCATGTCAGGACCTCTCCTCGATCACGAGTTGACGGACCGGGCCCAGCCAGGGCTCGAAGCCGTCGTCCAAGACCTCCCAGTATCGGCCACGTTCGGCGAGTTCGCCATCGGTCAGCAGGCAGGATCTGAAGGTCTCGGCGAGCAGCTCGCGGCCGTCGTCCATGCCGACGACGACGATCCGGGTGAGCGGCCCGTCCTCGTCCCAGCCGTCGCAGGGGCCGATGCTGAGCATGCCGCCGGCGCCGTCCCATTGGCACACCTGCCCGGGCCGGCTGGGCAGCCAGAAGCAGCCGCGCGAGCGCCGCGGGCCACGGCCCAGGACGTCGATGGTGTCCCACAGCCGCTGCGGGTGGAACGGCCGGTCCGAGCGGAAGTCCAGCACCCAGGCGGCCTCGCCGGACGGGTCGGGCAGCGGGTCGCGGCGGACCACGGCCACCCAGCCCTCGCTCCGGTCGTGCACATGGACGCCGCGCAGCAGTGCCGGCAGGTCGATCTCGGCCGTGGCGTCGCAGACCTGCACCCCGGGCCTCGCCAGCGCCGCGAGCAGGTCGCGGCCGTCGGCGTCCAGGGCCCCGGTGGTCGCCACCAGGTCGGAGTACTCGACGATGGCCGAGGCGGTCTCGGCCACCCCGGCGTCGTTCTCGGGACGCACCGGCAGGCCGCGGTCGCTGAGCCGTTCGGAGCCCAGCAGGTCGGCGGTGAGCGTGTCGCCGTCGAGGGCGGCGACCGCGGCCGCGATCCGCAGGTGCGGAACCGCGTCGGGCAGGAAACCGACGGCCCGGCAGACCTGGACCGGCTCGGCGGTCACCGGCAGGTGGGCGATGATCGCCCGCCAGGTTCCGGAGGCCGCCAGCCGCTCCAGCGTGGGCACGATGTCGTTGCGGATCGCGCAGCTCACGCAGGCGTGGTCCACGTCGATCTCGAGCTCCTCGACGATGCCCGTGACGTCCGAGACGGTGCGGGTGAGCACCTCGCGACCGGGGTCGACCTCGTGCCGGACGACCACGGCGGAGGGCAGATCCCACTGCATCGCGATCGTCACGGCGGCCATCGGCCCCTCGGCGATCCCGCTGACCAGGATCACCGGCACCCGGGCGTCGCCGGTCACCCCTGCCTCGCCTTCATCCGCGGGTTCTGCTTGTTGATCACGAAGGTCCGTCCGCGGCGACGCACGATCTGCGCGCCGGGGAGCCGCTTCAGCGCACGCAGTGAGTTGCGCACCTTCATCGCTTGGCCCCCTTCGACTCGTACCGGCGGCGAAACCGCTCGACCCGGCCCTCGGTGTCGACCACCCGGGCCCGTCCGCTCCAGAACGGGTGGCTCGCGCTGGAGATGTCGACGTCGACCACCGGGTAGGTGCGGCCCTCGAACTCGATCAGCTCGTCGGAGTCGATCGTCGAACCGGTGCGGAAGGCCACGCCGGCCGAGCGATCCCGGAAGACGACCTGCTGGTAGTGGGGATGAATGTCCTTCTTCATGGTCTCCTGCTAGTCTTAATGATTGTCGTTCTCATTATGGCATAGGAGATCAGGATGTCACGAACCTGCCAGGTGACGGGAGCCCGTCCCGGCTTCGGCAACAACGTCTCGCACTCGCACCGGCGCACCCGCCGCCGTTTCGACGTCAATGTGCAGCGCAAGCGCTACTGGGTGCCGAGCCTGGGTCGCGAGGTGACCCTCACCGTGAGCGCCCGCGGGATCAAGACGATCGACCGCCGCGGCATCGACCGGGTGGTCGCCGACCTGCTGGCGCGGGGGGTGGCGCTCTGATGGCCGCCAAGAGGGGCAAGGAGATCCGGCCGATCGTCCGGCTGCGCTCCACGGCCGGCACCGGCTACACGTACGTGACCCGCAAGAACCGCCGTAACGATCCCGAGCGGATGAGCCTGCGCAGGTACGACCCCGTCGTCCGCCGCCACGTCGAGTTCAAGGAGTCCCGCTGATGGCCAGCAAAGCCAAGATCGCCGCCGACGAACGCCGCCGGGCCACCGTCGCCCGCTATGCCGCCAAGCGGGCCGCCCTGCGCGAGCAGGCCCGGACGGCAGCCACCGATGCCGAGCGGCTGGCGGCCTACGCGGCGCTGTCGAAGCTGCCCCGGAACGCCAGTCCGACCCGCGTCCGCAATCGCGACAAGGTGGACGGACGCCCGCGCGGCTACCTGCGCAAGGCCGGGGTGAGCCGGGTCCGGTTCCGGGAGCTGGCGCA
>JAGPGQ010000043.1 GCA_018055925.1 Micropruina sp. | reverse complement strand
CAGGTCGGCGAGCGGGCCGGCGAGGTCGGAGGCACGGTGGCCGAGCAGGCGACCGCCGTGCGCGACTCGGTCGCGGAGCAGGCGGGCCGGGTGGGCGACGTGGCCGTCCAGCGGGCGGGTGACGTCGCCGGGGTAGCCCGGGACGAACTCGCCAGGCTGGCCGGCGACACCCGCGGCGAACTCCAGTCGCTGTGGGACCAGGCCGCCACCCGGCTGCGCGAACAGGCCGGTGCGGGGCAGCGGCAACTGGCCGAGATGGTGCACGCCCTGGCCGGCGAACTCGGCGAACTGGCGTCCAAGGCGGAGTCGGACGGGCCGGTCACCGCACTGATCAGGCAGGCGGCCTACCGCGGCGGCCAGTTCTCGCACTGGCTGTCGGAGGCCGAAACCGGCGACGTGCTCACCGAGGTCCGCCGGTTCGCCCGCAGGCGCCCGGTCGTCTTCCTGGCCGGTGCCACTCTGGCCGGGATCGTGGTGGGCCGCCTGGGACGTGGCCTGATGGCGGCCGCGAAGACCGAGCAGGACGGTGTGTCCGGCAGTGGTTCCGACGTCCGTGACCGCGCCGTGACCGACGGCGGTGGACGCGTGGGCGAACCCGGCGACGAGGCGTCCGTTCCGCTCGCCCCCGCCGGCGGTGAGCCGCGATGACCGGACCCCACGACCCGGTCGCCCGGCCGCGCGCCGTGGCCCGTCCGCCGGAGGACCGGTCGCTCGGCGAACTGCTGGGCGATGTGGCCGGCGACCTGTCCACCCTGCTGCGCCAGGAGGTGGAGTTGGCCAAGGCCGAGGTGCGCGAATCCGGCACCCGGGCCGGCAAGGGCGTCGGCCTGCTGGCCGGCGCCGGGGTGGGCGGCTTCCTGGCCGTCCTGTTCGTCTCGATCTCCCTGTGGTGGGGCCTCGGCCACTTCGTCGACCTCGCCTGGTCGGCACTGATCGTCGCCGCGCTGTGGGGCATCGTCGCGGCCATGCTGATGCAGTCGGGTCGCAAGGAGCTGGCACGCATCAAGGGGCTGCCGAGGACGACGGACACCGTCAGCAAGATTCCGAACGCATTGAAGGGGAACGAGGAGGAGAACCGATGAGCACCGAGCCGTCCGACATCCAGGAACAGATCGAACAGACCCGGGCGAGGCTGTCGAGCAATGTCGACGCCCTGGCCGACCAGGCCAACCCTGCGCACATCGCCCAACGGGCGGCCGGCAAGGTGAGACGTAAGGGCAGCGCCCTGCTGGACCGGGTGCTCGGTGCGGCCGAGGACGCGCGGGACGCCACGGTCGACGCCGCGCACGGCCTGGCCGGCAGCGTGTCAGGCGCCGCGCACGGGGTCGGCGACGCGGTGTCCGGTGGGCCGAGTTCGGTGCGGCGGCAGGCGCAGGGCAATCCGGTGGCCGCCGGGCTGGTCGCCTTCGGGATCGGGCTGCTGATCGCCGCCGCGTTCCCGGCGTCCCGCCAGGAGCGGGAACTCGCCCAGGCCGCCAAGGAGAAGGCGGAGCCGCTCACCGACTCGTTGACCGACGCGGCCAAGCAGGTCACGCAGGATCTGGCCGAGCCCGCCCGGCGGGCCGCGGAGGACCTCAGGCAGGCGGCCACCGCCGCGGTCGACACCGTCAAGGGCGAGGGTGCGGCGGCCGTGACCGACGTCCGGGACGAGGGGAACGCCGCCGTCGCCGTGGTCAAGGACGACGTGGCGGAGTCCACCGCCGAGGTGCAGGACAGGGTTCGACAGGCGACGCAATCCGTGGACTAGAACTGCGCGATGCCCGCCCGGGCCACGTTGAAGCCGTGGCCGGTGCGGGTGTTGCCGCAGACCACGCCGGTCTCGTCGCTGCGGCAGACGTAGCCGCCGTGCCGTAGGGTCTTGCCGTAGGGCAGCACCGCCACCTGGAAGCCGCTGTGGGTGACGAAGCCGTACCCGGTCTTCGTGTGCCAGGCGACCTGCGGTTCGCCCTTGACCGGCATCGCCACGGGGTCGCCGGTGCAGATCCAGCCCGTGCCCTTGGCGTCCACCGTGATCCCGGTGACGTCCAGTTCCATGCCCGGACACACCTTCTCGGAGTCCGGCACCGTGCCGGTGTAGCCGGCCGGGAGCTGGCAGACCGCGAAGTCCGACCGCATGCCGCACCAGATCCGTCCCGAGGGTGAGGCGAACTCGACCAGGTCGTGGCCCGACACGTCCAGGGCCCCCGCGACCGGTGGCACCGACGTGGCCGGCGACGGGACGGTGGTCGAGCCCGGGGAGCCGGCCGGTGACTCCGGCGGCGGTGCCACGGTCGGCAGCGACGGGGTCGGCGAGGGCGACGAGGCCGGCGCCGACGGGATTCCCGGACCGGGTTCGGCCGGGCTGCAGCCGGCCAGGCCCAGGCAGGCCAGGACGGCAATGACGATGATGCGACGCATCGGATGTCCCTTCGTCGGGCTGGCCGCATCATGCCATCGCGTCCGCGGAGCCCGCATCTCAAACCCGCGTGCCCTACCGTCCAACCCCTCCAGCCGACACGCCGGAGTTCAGCAAAATCTCATGTCAATATCAACCTCTAGGCGAGGTTGAGAATCGACTGAATGGCCTAGTCAAAAGGGTGTTGCTGGGAGTGTCGGCGGTTGCGCGTGGTGCCCGGTTGGTCATTGAGGGTACTGAACCATTAGGTACGTACGTATGACCACCCCCCGCCGTGCTCTAGCCGCCGTCGCGTGCCTGATTCTGCTCTTCTCCCTGGTCATCACGGGAAACTCGGCAGACGCGGTCACCAGTGCCCAGCAGAGTTACATCAACAAGCTCGTTCCCACCGCCCAATCCGTCCAGCGCAGCACGGGAGTCCCCGCCTCGGTGCTGCTGGCGCAGGCCATCGACGCCTCCAACTGGGGCAAGGCCAAGCCGGCCACCCAGGCCAAGAACTACTTCGGCACCGAGTGCAGTTCGGCGATGACCTCCGGGCAGTTCGCGAACCTCGCCCGGGCCCAGGTCGGCAAGCCCTACGTGCTCGGCGCCGAGGCGTCCGTCAGCAACCCGAATCCGCCGAAGTTCGACTGCTCCGAACTGGTGGAGTGGCTCTACGGCCGATCCGGCAACCGGATCACCGACCTGGCCGCGTCGCAGTACAACGTCACCAAGGCGGTCGCCAAGGGTGCTTCGCCCCGGGTCGGCGACCTGGTCTTCCTGCGCAACAACCCGGCCCGCTCCAACGGCATCGGCCACGTCGCCGTGCTCACCGCCAAGCTGGCCAACGGCGACTGGGAGGTCGTCGAGGCCAAGGGACGCGCCTACGGCGTCGTGAAGACCACCTACAGCTACTGGAAGACCCGCAAGTACTACGCCGGCCTGCGCCGCTACGCCAAGCTGAAGTTCGTCGGGACGGACGGCGTCCGGGCCTCCGCGGCCGCCACCTACCAGGCGGGCTGCGTGACCATCTCGAAGGTGTCCTACAGCAAGTACAACTCGATGGCCGACTCGTTCAAGGCCCGGGCCGCGGCGCTGCTGGGGGACTCGGCCTACGCCAAGGCCCGCGCCGTCATGGGTCAGCGATCGGCCCTCGTCGACGCGATCGCGAAGGCCGACCGGCCCAAGACCGCGACCGCCTACGCCAAGTCCCTGAAGAAGCTGATCGCCGACTACCGGCTCGCCGACTACGACGTGGCCCCGTTCAGCCTGGTGCTGCTGCCGGGCGCCACCGGCGCCAAGGTGACCGCCGCGCAGCACCTGCTGCGCGCCACCGGCAGCTCGGTGAAGGTCACCGGCGTCTACGACAAGGCCACCGTCGCCGCCGTGAAGGCGTACCAGAAGTCCAAGAAGCTGCAGGTCGACGGCGAGGCCGGCCCGATCACCCTGACCTCACTGGCGGCCCAGGTGAAGTCGGGCTCCACGGGCGAACGGGTGCGCGCCGTGCACGCCCTGCTGCAGGGTGTCGGCTACGTGACCTCGAGCGGCGCCAGCTTCGGCTCGGCCACCGTCAGCGCGGTGAAGGCGTTCCAGACCGCGGCCGGACGCAACCCGACCGGGGTGGTGGACGCCAACACCTGGGCGGCCCTGTTCATGACGCTCGGCCCGGCCCCGGCCCCGATGATCTCCGGGAGCCTCGAGGTGGGCGGCAAGCTCACCGTGAAGGCCGGCAGCTGGGGTCCGGGCGCGGTGTCGCTGTCGTACCGGTGGTACCGCGACGGCAAGTCCATCACGGGAGCCACCAAGACCAGCTACACGGTGCAGACCGCGGACGCCGGGAGGGTGCTGACCGTCGCCGTGACGGGCAGCAAGGCCAAGCACGTCACCGTCGTGCGCAAATCGGCCGCCACCAGCCGGGTGCCGTTGCTCGCGTTGACCAAGACCCCGGTGCCGACCGTCACCGGCACGGCCAAGGTGGGTGAGAAGCTGACCGCCAAGGCCGGCGCCTGGGCCCCGACGGGAGTCGTCCTGACCTACCAGTGGTTTCGAGGCACGACCGCGGTCGCCGGCGCGACCAAGGCCACCTACGTCGTCCAGGCGGCCGACGCCGGGGCGGCGCTGAGCGTCCGGACGACCGGTGCCCTGACCGGCTACGCCCGGGTCACCAAGGCGTCCCGGGCGACGGCCGCCGTGGCCAAGGGCACCCTGACCAAGGCGACGGCGTCGATCACCGGCACCGCCAAGGCGGGCAAGAAGCTCACCGCCGTGCCGGGAGCCTGGCAGCCCGCCCCCGTGGCGTACACCTACCAGTGGTACCGCGGGAGCACCGCCATCAAGGGTGCGACCAAGGCCACCTACACGGTGACCACCAAGGACCGGGGCGCGAAGCTGAGCGTCACCGTCCGCGGCACCAAGGCGGGCTACGTCACCGTCGAGAAGAAGGCGAGCGTCACGGTCGCGAAGTGACCACCCGCCGGCGCCTCACCAGCGGGCGCCGGCGCAGGTCACGGTCAGGCTGTACGGGATCACGGTGGTCGGCTTGCCGTTCTCGTGCAGCTGGCCGCGGCCGCTGACCTGGTAGGCGTTGCCGGTGACCTTGAGCGTGCGGGTGGTCTTCGCCGAGCCGGTGGTCAGCTTGTCGACCCCCTCGGAGCTCTCGCCGAAGGCGATGGTGAACCCGGACACCTTCGACTTGGCCCCGTTGAGCGTCGCGGTGACCGTCACGGTGCCGTAGAAGTCGTTGGCCGGGTCGGTGACCGCCAGCGTCGGGGTGCCGGAGCGGGTCTGGCAGGTGCCCTTCAACGCGTCGCTGACCAGGTTCTTGTCGTAGAACGTGAGCCGCCCGGTCGCCGTCACCGCCGGCACGGTCGGCCTGGCGGTGGTGCTGGACGGCCTGGCCGTGATGCTGGCGCTGGGGGAGGTCACCGGTGGTGCGCCGGACGTGGCCGAGCCGCTGGGCGTCGCCGTCGGGGCCACCGACTGCGGTCCCGGGGTCTCGGCGGGGACGCCGGCCGGCGGGGTGACGGCACAGCTCGACAGGGTCAGCGCGGCGGCGAGGACGACACCGAGGCGCCGATGGGGGCGGGGGATGAGAACAGCCACGCCCCCATGCTGCTCCCCGCGCGGCCCCGGACGGTGGAGCGACGCGCGCCCGGTCAGGGACAGGTCGCCAGCATCTGCCGCAGCGCCTCGGACTCGGTGGGGTCGGTGGCCAGGCCGTAGGCCTGCTTGACCAGCACGTAGCGGACGGCGTAGCCGCACTGCGCCGGACGGATCGGACGCCACTGGGCGGCGTCGGAGCCGCCCTTGGCCTGGTTCGCCTCGCCACCGACGGCCACCAGGTTGGCCAGGTCGTTGGCGAACAGCCGCCGGCGTTCGTCGTCCCAGTCGCGGGCGCCGTAGCGCCACGCGGCCAACAGGGGCACCACGTGATCGATCTGGACGGACTGGGCCTGGCGCTGCTGCTTGGCGTCGGTGAGCACGATCTCGGCACCGGTGTACGGGTCGATCCAGGTGCCGGCCAGCACGTCGTGCGGGCAGTCGCGCTGCCGCGCCGTGCGGAAGGGACGGTCCTTGAGCAGGTCGCGCAGCAGCACGTCGTCGCGCTGGTTGCAGCCGTTGCCGTCGACGTCCAGCCAGGCCCTGCCGAAGGCGGCCCGGCGGTAGTCGGGGGCGGGCGGCGGCCGGTCGACCACCGCGAGCCCGGCCAGCGCGTCCCGGGCGCCGGCGATGTCGTCGGCGGACGCCGGCAGCAGCGAATTGCCGGGCGCGCCCGAGGCGGCCCATTCCGTGATCCGCGGCCACGCGAATCCGGCCAATGCGGCGATTGCGGCCAGGATCAACAGCGACGTCAGCAGGCGTCCGCCCGATCGCCCCATGCCGATCCTTCCGTGGGTGAATGAACGACCCAGCTTGGCACGACGTCCCGCGTGGACGGGGGTTATCCACAGTCCTACGGACTCAATTCCACCCGTTGTCTGGCCCCTGCTCCGGACACGATCTATAGTGGGGCCGCGGCTAGCTGCTCGTGGGGGCGAGCACCAGCCACACGGGGGGTTGAAAATTACATGTCCAACAATGCTGCGCGCCCGGATTCCGAAGATCCGGCCGCCATCAACGATCTGCTCGAAGACAATGCCGAGCAGCAACCGAAACGCCGGCCGAAACGCGCTCTGCGGGCCTGGCTGGTCGTCCTGACAGCTCTGCTGACGGCGCTGGTCGTCGGTGCGGGGTCGGTCGCCGTCTACGGTGTGCAGACGCTGAACACGATCAAGCGTGAGCCGGGGTTGTTGCCGTCGGATCGGCCGACGGTGCCGGTGGAGGAGTTGGTGTCGCAGCCGCTCAATTTCTTGGTGCTGGGCACGGATGCCGATTACGGGATGGACCGGGGCCGGTCCGATGTGATGATGCTGGTGCACAGCGATCCGAGTCGGGAGAAGCTGTACCTGATCTCGTTGCCGCGCGACCTGTGGGTTCCGATTCCGGGTCATGGCACGAACAAGATCAACGCGGCGTACGCGTTCGGTGGGGCGCCGTTGGCGGTGAAGACGGTCGAGAAGCTGCTGGGTGTCCGGATCGACAATGTGGCGTTGACCAGTTTCAACGGGTTCTTCCAGCTGATCGACGACATCGGTGGGGTGACGGTGTTCAATACGAACCCGTCGACGAATGAGGGGATCCGGTTCCCGCGTGGCGATGTGAAGCTGGACGGCAAGTCGGCGTTGGCGTACGTGCGTCAGCGGAAGGGGTTGCCGCGGGGCGATTTCGACCGGGCCGAGCGGCAGCGGTTGGTGATGAAGGCGATCGTCGACAAGGTGGCCAGCAAGCAGACGTTGAGTGATCCGGGCAAGTTGCTCGGGGTGATCAAGACGATGTCGAAGTCGGTGACGGTGGACGATTCGTTGACCAACAAGCGGATCCTGTCGTTGGTGCAGGAGTTGCAGGTCACCTCGGGTGAGGACATCGAGCATCTGCAGGTGCCGGTGGGCGGGTTCGGCACGTCGAAGGCGGGCGCCTCGTACGTGAAGCTCGACAAGGCCGGCATGGCCAAGCTCTCCGACGCCCTGAACAACGGACGCATGAACGACTACCGCGGCTGAACTCAGGGCCGCGGCGCGCTGTTGCGCGAGTAGATCTGGTGCGCCACATACCGCTGGTACATCTCCTCGGTGACCCCGCGGTTGGCGGCGATCTCGGCGAAGAACCGGCCCGATTCGCGCATCGTGCGTTCCTGGGTCTCGTAGTCGACGCGGATCAGTCCGAAGCGTGCGGATTCGCCTTCGAGCCATTCCCAGTTGTCCATGAACGACCAGTGGTAATAGCGCTCGATCGGCAATTCCGACTGGGCGATCTGGGCCAGGTGCTCGTGAATGAAGCGGCTGCGGAATCCGTCGTCGGAGTTGGCGGTGCCGTTCTCGGTGACGTAGATGGGTCCGGGGTGCGACTCGTGCAGCCAGGTGGCCACCTCGATCAGTCCCTGCGGGTAGATCTCCCAGCCCAGGTCGTTGATCGGGACGTCGGCGCCGACCCCGTCGTCCAGTCGGCTGACGGTGCTGCGCGAATAGTAGTTGATGCCGTGAAAGTCGTAGTAGATCCCGGGATGGACGCCGGGCGGCTGCACCAGCGGGGCCCGGAAGCGTCCTTTGCACATCGCCTTGGTGATCATGCGCTGGAACAGCCATTCCATCATCTGCGCGGACGCCCAGTGGCCTGGATGCCAGGCGATTCGTGGCCGGAACACCCGCAGGTGCTGGGCCACGCCGACCCGCGCGTCCGGCTGTAGCTCGTGGATGAGTTTGTAGGCGTCGATGTGGACGGCGGCGAGCTGCTGGTAAACCCGGGTGAGCGTCTTCAGCGACTGATGGCCCGGCGGCCAGAGGCCGAAATAGTAGGCGTGGGTGGCGTAGATATTGGGCTCGTTAATGGTGATCCACTCGTCGGCGAGATCGCCCAGCGCCCCCACCATGCGCTGGACGTAGCGCTGGAACACCCCGGTGGCCTCGCGTTCGAGAAAGCCGCCCCCGTCCTCGAACCACACCGGGTTGTTGAAATGGTGCAGGGTCACGAGCGGTGTGATGCCGGCGTCGCGAAGCTGGCCGAGCTCGTCGCGGTAGTGCTCGATCGCGGCGTCGTCGAATTCGCCCGGCCGGGGCTCGACCCGGGCCCACTCCAGGCCCAGCCGGTAGTGCTGCACGTTGAGGTCCCTGAGCAGGGCGACATCGGAATCCACCCGGTTCCAGTGGTCGCATGCCCGCGCCGGGCTGGAACCGTCCTTGATCCGTCCGGGCTGCTCGGCCCAGCGGTGCCAGTTCGTCCGGGCTGGACCGCCCTCGATCTGCGTGGCGGCGGTGGCGACACCGAGTTCACAGTTGGGCAGAGTGAAGGCGTGCACACCATCCCTTTCGCTGGCTGTCCGGTCCATCGTCGGCTGCGCGGCAAGGGGTGTCAACGCGGCGCACCCAAGAGCGCGCAGGCCAGCACTCCTGTGCTGAGCGCGATCTCGATCACGCCGATCAGCGCGGGACGGAGCCGGCGGCCGTGGCCGAAGCGTGGCAACAGCACCGTCCGCCCCGTCGCCATCGCGAAGAGTGCGAACCACGCCCACCCGGACGTCCAGCCCCGCAGCGGGAGCGCGGCGATCGTCCAGGCGAGATGCCACGACAGGGACGCCGCCTCGACCCGGGAATTGCCGCGCTCCCGGATCAGGCTCTTCACGTGCAGCACGGTGCCGAAGAAGTAGCCGAACAACGCGCCGGCGATGAGCACCTGCGAGCGGGCGTCCGGCCAGGTGGCGATGATCTGGACGGGGGAGTCGAACGCGACGACCAGGGTCATCAGGCAGGCGGCGGCCGTGGTCAGCGCGCCGCCGACCACCGCGCGCTCCCTGCGCTGCCTCGCCAGCCACAGGGTCGGCAGGATCAGCGCGACGAAGACCGGAACCCAGCCGAGCATCGCGGTGCCGCCCGAGGCCAGGGCGCCCAGGCCGAGGATCGCCGATCCGCTCAGGTACGTCGCCAACGCCGCCTGGTAGCGCGCACGGCGCCTCGGTGTGCTCTTCAACCACTGCGACGCGGCGTGGAACGCGAAGTAGCCCACGACGAAGCAGCCGGCCTGAAGGTAGGGATGCAGCGCTGGTTGCGGGCGCATGGCCAGCCCCACGATCAGCGGGACGGCCATCATCGCCCAGGCGCCGTGCTGGTTCGGAATCCACCCCGCGGACGCTCGACCGGCCACGCCACCACCCTAGGGAGTCGCCCGGTGCGCCCGATGGTCATTCCGGGGATGGCCGCCACATGGCGTCAGGACGGTTGGGGTCGAGGGACGGTTCCTTTCCCGTTCAGGGGACGGTTCTCGTGGTTCAGGGGACGGTTCCTTTCCCGTTCAGGGGACGGTTCCTTTACCGTTCAGGACGATGGCGGGCCGCATGGAACGGTCTCGGCTTCAGGCCTTCGCCTGACTGGGTTCCGCTGTTCGGCCTAGTGAGCCCCTGAACGGCAAGGAGAACCGTCCCCCGAACGGGAAAGGGAACCGTCCCCTGAACGGGAAAGGAAACCGTCCCCTGAACGGGAAAGGGAACCGTCCCCTGAACGAGAAAGGAACCGTCCCCTAGTCGCCGCTTGATTTCTGCGACCTCGTCACCAGGTAACCCCGATCTCGGGCCACGATCCGGGTTGGGCCGACGGCTTGGCGCAGCCAGGGCAAGTAGGGGAGGTGAGCGTTGTAGACGCACCACAGTTCACCGCCCGGGGTGAGTGTCCGTCCGGCTTGGACGAACAGCTCCCGGGCGGGCGAGGTGTCCTTGGCGGTGCCGAGGTGGAACGGTGGGTTGGTCACGATCAGGTCGACCGGATCGTCGACGCCGGCGAGTCCGTCGCGGCGTCCGACCTCCACGGTCAGTCCGTTGGCGGCCGCGGTCAGCCGGGCCGCATCGGTGGCGCTCCAGGTGACGTCGACAGCGCGGACGTGCGTGCCGCGGCGGGCGAGCAGGGCCGCGAGGATCCCGCTGCCGCAACCCAGATCGATGGCCGAACCCGCCCCGGGGAGTCGGTCGAAGCAGCCGGCCAGCAGCGCGGTTCCCCGGTCGAGCCGGTTGGTGCTGAAGGTGGCGCCGTGCGCCACGACGTCCAGGTCGAGACGGTCGATATGGGCGGTGCGTGGCCAGCTGGGCGGCTTCGGGGTCGGTTCGGCGGCCAGGAGTGCCCGCGCCTTCCGATGCCCCAGGCTGGCTTGCACAGATGCGAAACTCCTGGCCAACGCCGTGTTCATCGATCGGCTCAGGTGCTTGTCCCGGCCGGCGGCGATCACCCGAACGCCGGGATCGGCATGCGCCGCGATTAGTTCGGCGTACTCCTCGACGGCCGCGGACGCCTTCGGCAGCCGCCACAGCACGACCTGCGCGCCAGTGACTGCCTCGACAGGACAGGAGCGGCGCAGTTCGTTCGGGACCTGCGCCTCGTCCCGCAGGTCGTCGCACCACACCGCCGGTGCCTGCCCGAGCCGTAGCAGTGCGCCGGTCAGGGCGCCGGCCGCGTCGTCCAGGACGGCAATCGTTCCGCTGAGGCTTTCGGCTTGGGCCAGCAGCACCTCGGTGACCGGGTCCAGCCGGCTGGGTTCGTGCATGGGGTGAAGGTACCCACGTGCGGCCCGGGGGTGCGCTTGCGTCCGGCGGCGGGGCCTGCCGTGGCTGTCCAGTTGCATGATTCGGATCCTGCAAATTGCCTAGTCACGTGGTGTGGAGTACCGCCTCGGTGACCGGATCACGGTCGTCCCGCTGGGCAACCTGCTGCACACGGCGTCCATCGCCGATCTGAGATGAATCGATTGTGCAGACCGGTTGAGGCGACGACTCGCCGGTGACCCCGGGGGCAGGGAACGGCCGTCCCGGCAGCCGAGCGGGAGCCGTCCCGGGAAGACTGTCGATATCCGGCGCCCGGACTCGATACGGTTGGGGGGAAGCCGACCGGTTCCCGGATCCCGCTCCGTCCGGCGCCGGCTCAGCCCGCTGCAACCGGCGGTCATGCAATGGAGCATTCGAAGGAGATTCATCACACGATGAGCCACAAGTACGTCTATGAGTTCAGCGAGGGCGACGGTTCCATGCGCAACCTCCTCGGTGGCAAGGGCGCCAACCTGGCCGAAATGACCGGCCTGGGCATGCCCGTTCCGCAGGGGTTCACGATCAGCACCGAGGCCTGCACCCGCTACTACGCCGACGGCGAGAAGATCGGCGATGACATCCGCGAAGAGATCGTCGCCTACATCGGCACGCTCGAAGAGTTGACCGGCAAGAAGTTCGGCGACCCCGACAACCCGCTGCTGGTCTCGGTGCGTTCGGGTTCGCGCGCCTCGATGCCCGGCATGATGGACACGATTCTGAACCTCGGCATGAACGAGGAGGTCGTCGAGGCGTTCGCCCGCAAGACCGGCAACCCGCGGTTCGTGTACGACTCCTACCGGCGCTTCATCCAGATGTACTCCGACGTCGTCATGGAGGTCGGCAAGGCGTACTTCGAGGAACTCATCGATGAGATGAAGGAGCAGAAGGGGATCAAGGACGACCTCGAGCTGGACGCCGACGACCTCAAGGAACTGGCCCGCCAGTTCAAGGAGGAGTACAAGAGCAAGATCGGTTCCGAGTTTCCCTCCGACCCGATCGAGCAGTTGTTCGGCGCCATTCGCGCCGTGTTCCGCTCGTGGGACAACCCGCGCGCCGTCTACTACCGCCGGCTGAACGACATTCCGGGCGAGTGGGGGACCGCGGTCAACATTCAGGCGATGGTGTTCGGCAACCTGGGCGACACCTCCGGCACCGGTGTGGCGTTCTCCCGCAACCCGGCCACCGGCGACTCCGGCCTGTACGGCGAGTACCTGATGAACGCCCAGGGCGAGGACGTCGTCGCCGGCATCCGCACCCCGCTGACCATCGACAAGCTGCAGAAGCAGAACCCCGAGGTGTACGACGAGTTCCAGCGGATCGTCACTCGCCTCGAGGACCACTACTCCGACATGCAGGACATGGAGTTCACCATCGAAGAGGGCAAGCTCTTCATGCTCCAGACCCGCAACGGCAAGCGCACCGCCGCCGCGGCGTTCAAGATCGCCTGCGACCTGGTCGACGAGGGCAAGATCAGCCCCGAGAAGGCCGTGGCGATGATCGACCCCAAGCAGATCGACGCGCTGCTGCACCCGCAGTTCGACGAGGCCGAACTCGCGGGCGCCACGCCGATCGGCAAGGGCCTGCCCGCCTCGCCCGGCGCCGCCTGTGGCCAGGTGGTGTTCACGTCGGAGGAGGCCGCTGAGCGTGGCAAGCGTGGCGAGGACGTCGTCCTGGTCCGGCTGGAGACCACGCCCGAGGACATTGAGGGCATGCATTATGCGAAGGGCATCCTGACCGCGCGGGGTGGCATGACCTCGCATGCGGCCGTGGTGGCGCGCGGTATGGGCACCTGTTGCGTGTCGGGACTGGGCGAGATCACGTTCGGCGTGAAGAGCTTCACCCTCGGCGGCACCACCTACAACGAGGGCGACTGGATCTCGCTGGACGGCTCCACCGGCAACGTCTACGGCGAGGCGATCAAGACCGTCCCGGCCGAGATCGGCGGCTACTTCGGCCGGATCATGGAGTGGGCCGACGGCGTCCGGACGATGAAGGTCCGGACCAATGCCGATACCCCGTTGGACGCTAAGCAGGCCCGCGAGTTCGGCGCCGAGGGCATCGGGCTGTGCCGCACCGAGCACATGTTCTTCGAGCCGGACCGGATCTCGGCGATCCGCGAGATGATCGTCTCGAAGTCGGTCGAGCAGCGGGAGTCCGCGCTGGCCAAGCTGCTGCCGATGCAGCGCGGCGACTTCGAGGGCATCTACGAGGCGATGGAGGGCTACCCGGTCACCATCCGGCTGCTCGACCCGCCGCTGCACGAGTTCTTGCCGCACGACCACTCCGACGTGGTGGCACTGGCCCGGCAGATGAACATGGAGACCATCGCGCTGGAGGCGGTCATCGACTCGTTGCACGAGTTCAACCCGATGATGGGCCACCGCGGCTGCCGGCTCGACGTCACCTATCCCGAGATCGGCGCCATGCAGACCCGGGCGATCATCGAGGCCGCGATCAACGTCCAGAAGCGGCACCCGGAGTGGAACCTGGTGCCGGAGATCATGATCCCGCTGGTGGGTGAGGTGAAGGAGTTGGAGTTCGTCAAGAACATCGTCACCTCGACCGCCGACGCGATCATCGCCGAGGCCGGCGTGGATCTGAAGTACCTGGTCGGCACCATGATCGAGATCCCGCGGGCCGCTTTGACCGCCGACGAGATCGCGACCGAGGCGGAGTTCTTCTCGTTCGGCACCAACGACCTGACCCAGATGACCTTCGGTTTCAGCCGGGACGATGCGGGCAAGTTCCTGGATGCCTACTACGACAAGAAGATCTACGAGAACGACCCGTTCGCGAGGCTCGATCAGGTCGGCGTCGGCAAGCTGGTCGAGACCGCGGTGACGCTCGGCCGGCAGGGCCGTCCCGACATCAAGCTCGGCATCTGCGGTGAGCACGGCGGCGACCCGTCGTCCATCGACTTCTGCCAGCGCGTCGGGCTCGACTACGTCTCCTGCTCGCCGTTCCGGGTGCCGATCGCCCGGCTCGCCGCCGCCCAGTCGGCGCTGGCGCACCGGTAGTCGGCAGGTCGGTTCAACGGACCAGGGCCCGGCTCCGCTTCGGCGGAGCCGGGCCCTGGCGTTTGGCGCCGAGAATCCGCGGTGTGCCGCTGCCCTTCCGGCGCCGGACGTGGTGGCAAAGTGAGCGCAATGAGGCGACTTGCGGTTCTGCTGCTCAGCCTGCTGGTGGTCATCGCCGGGTGCGCCCGGCAGTCGCCGGTGCAGACCTCCGAACCGGCGGCCAGCGCGAGTGTTGCGCGGCTGCGGGTGGGGGCGACGTCCGACCCGACCATGCAGGTGCTGGCCGAGCTGTACGTGCAGGCGCTGGCCGCGAAGGGACGTCCGGCAAGCGTCAGCGAGGTCAGCGACGAGGTGAACGCCCAGGTCAGCCGGCTGATGGCCGACGAGTTGGACGTGGTGCCCGCGTTCGCGTGGAGCGCCGCGCCCGGACTCGAGGTGGACACCTCCGACCCGCAGAACCTGGTGTCCGATCTGGCCGCCGCGTTGGACGGCGAGGCGGTCGTCCTGCAGCCGTCCAAGGTGGACCGAGCCTGGCGTTACGTGTCCGCACGGGCGAATGCCTCCCTGCTCGGCCTGGCGAAGACGACGACGATCGTGGCGCCGCAACGCTGGCGCACCGCATCCGACGGGCCGACCGGTCTGGCCGCGATCTACGGCCTCCGGCCGACCATCGCCATCGAGGCCGACCCCGACCGGCGGCTGGCCCGGGTGAAGGCGGGCGCCATCGGGGTGTTCGACGGCACCGAGCCGCAGGCCGCGAATCCGGCCGTGAAGCCGGTCGGCGATCCTCGCTCGATGATCGCGTCCGATCCGCAGGTCGCCCTGCTGCGGATCGAGCTGTCCGAGGACGACGCGGTGCTCGAGGCGATCCAGCAGCTGCACGGCAAGCTCGACAACGCCGCCGTCATCGGCATCCGGACGCGGGCCGCCGCGAGCAGCGTCCCGGCCGCGGTCACGGAGTGGTTGAAGGCCCCCCCGTTGGGCTGATAGCCCTGCCGAGGCCGGCCCAGTCAAGGTGTCCGTGGTCAGTCAGTGATCGAGGTCACGTCCAAGGCGTCGGCGATCTGGTCCACCATGGTGCGGCCCTCTCCGGAGCCCAACGAGACGTCTGAAGGTCGCGGCGCCGCCAACTCCCGCGTCGTTCGCTGATCCTGCCGGCAAAGACCACAGCGACCTCGCTGCGGGGAATGGCCCGTCCGGTCGTGCGGTGAAACTCGGCTTGTCGGGAATGCCAGATGATCCCCGTTGCCGCCGGATCGCTGTTGTGGAATGCCATGGCGATCTCCCGGGTGCATGGGTAGTGCTCGGCCGGACTGGAGGCGATGGAGGAGCGGGGTACGCCTGGGGTCAGCCGAACAGCACCCCCCAGGTCCGGACCGACACGATCCCGGTGGTCGGCAGCTTGGTTCTCTTCTGCAGCGTCTTGACCGCCTTCTGGGTCTTGACGCCGAACGCGCTGCCCTTGTCGACGGTGTACGTGCGGCCGCGCAGCAGCCTGTGCAGGCTGTTCACGGCACTACCCTTGCTGCCCTTGCGGACGTCCGGGGTCAGTCGGGTCAGGGTGAGCGGATCGGCCTTGCCGGTGACCGGCAGCTTCGCCCGCTTCTGGTACGACCGCACCGCGCTGCGGGTGTCGGTGCCGAAGTAGCCGGTGGTCTTCACCTTTGCGCCGCGGGCCCGGAGCAGGTGCTGCAGGGCGATCACCTTCGCGCCCCGGGAGCCCTGTTTCAGGGTGATGTTGATCAGTAGGTCGTATTTGGTGAGCCCGTACCGGGTGATCAGCTTGTAGACGGTGCCGGCATACGACTTCTTGGTCGACCAGCGCGCCTTGGCGATCGCGTTCAGGAATGCCTTGGGGCTGTTCCGCTTCTTCATCGCGGCGGCGTAGTGCTTCGTGGTGGACAGCACCGCGGCCTGGTCGGCGACGGAGTTCTTCAACGACGCGTAGGTGCGGTATTTCGACTTGCCCTGCTTCAGGCACGCCTTCTTGGCGTGCTTGCTACGGCCCTTACAGGTGAGTCCGAAGTAGTTCCTCGCCTTCTTGGCCAGCGTGCTCCGGCCCGCGCTGGAGTGGTAGAGGGCCTGCGCGATGGTCACCGAGGAGGGGACGCCCGTGGCGGCCTCGCTGCGCTGGGCGAGCGGTGCCACCGTCCTGATCAGTGCCAGGTTGGGGTCGGGACGGGCGGCCGTCCGAGGAGCCGAGTCGAACCGGTACAGGTTCCACTTCCGCATCAGGTTGATCACCGACGTGGCGTACTTCGGGTCTGTCGCGTAGCCGGCCTTGTGCACCTCGCGGATGAACCGATCCGGGTCCTTGGTGTACCTGAACGCGGCGTTGTAGCGGTCCGCCCGGTTGAGCAGCCGTCCGTGATCGAGGAATGATCTCTCCATCGACGAATAGATCCGGAAACGACTGACGTACTTCTTCTTCTTTCCCTTCACGTACTCGTACGACTTCAGCGAGACGCAGCCCCGCTGATAGGGGCTGACCAGGGCGCTGCATTTGATGCCGAAGTAGTTGTTCTGCTTGGCCGACAGGCCGGATCGTCCCCAGCCGGATTCGAGGATTGACTGCGCGATGGTGACGGCTCGTGGGACGCCGTAGAGCTTCTTGGACGCCTTCGCGGCCTCGGCCGC
Organism: Micropruina sp.; assembly: GCA_018055925.1. Lineage (GTDB taxonomy): Bacteria > Actinomycetota > Actinomycetes > Propionibacteriales > Propionibacteriaceae > Micropruina. The sequence goes on along the minus strand of JAGPGQ010000043.1, from coordinate 2,511 downwards.
CCTGGCGATGTAGCGCTGATAGTCGATGGCGGCCGCGCTGTCGCTCGCGCCGACCGTGCCGCCGGCGACTCCGGTGAATGCCAACGTCAGGGCAAGCAGGACTGGACGGACTCTGGGGGTGGGAGTCATGTCCAGGATTGAATCCTGAGAACTCGCCGAGAGCCATCCGAACCCTCGACCGAGCCTCGACTCCTAGTCGAAACAAAATGTGTGTGGCTAGGGGGGATGCTGTGCCTACAACCCTCAAGTACGCCTCCAGCGTCGCCCCGGGCTTGACTCGAGATCCCGGCGTTCGCCGGGATGACGGGGTTGGTGTGGGCCTGGGTGTGGGCTTCACGTCATCCCGGACTCGATCCGGGATCTGGCCGGGTCGTAGGGTTCCCGGTGTTCGCCGGGATGACGGGGTTGGTGTGGGCCTCACGTCATCCCGGACTCGATCCGAGATCTGGCCGGGTCGTAGGGTTCCCGGCGTTTGCCGGGTGAGATGATCCGTAGGGCTCCTGCGTCGTCTCGCGTATGGGCTCGGGATCCCGGCGTCCGCCGGGTTGACGGGTGGGGTCATCCCGTGGGCTCCAGCGTCCCCGGGTGAGGTCATCCCCGTGTCCTCATTCGGTGGGTTGCTCGCCCAGCGGGATCCGGACGCTGAACGCCGTCCGGCCGGGCCGTGACTCCAGGTGCGTGCTGCCGCGGTGGGCGGCGACCACGGCCGCCACGATCGCCAGTCCGAGGCCGGTGGACTGTCCCTGCTGGCGGACCCGGCTGCTGTCGGCGCGGGTGAACCGCTCGAAGACCGACGCCTGCAGGTCGTCCGGAACGCCCGGCCCGTCATCGGTGACCGTGATCACCGCGAACCCGTCCTGGATGTGCACGGCCGTCTCGACCCGGGTGCCGGCGGGCGTGTGGGTGCGGGCGTTGGCCAGCAGGTTCGCCACCACCTGGTGCAACCGGTAGCGGTCGGCGTGCGCCCACACCGGCTCGTCCGGCAACGACAGGGCCCACTTGTGCTCGGGTCCCGCCGCCCGGGCGTCGCTGGTGGCGTCCAGCACCAACTCGGTCACATCGGTCGGCTCGAACGCCAGCGCCGGGCCGGAGTCCAGCCGGGCCAGCAGCAGCAGGTCCTCCACCAGGCTGCTCATCCGGTCCGACTCGGACTCGATCCGGTTCAGCGCGTGCGCCAGGTCGGGCGAGAGCCCGGAGCGCTCCCGCCGGGTCAGTTCGGCATAGCCGCGGATCGCCGCCAGCGGATTGCGCAGCTCGTGCGAGGCGTCCGCGACGAACTGCCGCAGCTTGACCTCCGACGAGTGCCGGGACGCGAGCGCGCCCTCGACGTTGTCGATCATGTGGTTGAACGCCAGCCCCACCCGTCCGGCTTCGCTGACCGGGTCGGTGTCGGTGCTCGGCACTCGCACGATGCGTTCCACCTCGCCGCTGTCCAGCGGCAGGTTGGACACCGTCGTGGCGGTGGCCGCCAGCCGGTTCAGCGGCGCCAGGCTGCGCACCACGACGCGCTGGGTGACCAGCACGGCCAGACCGATCACCACGCAGGTCAGCAGCGCCTCGACGATCACCAGGGTCGTCATCGCGCTGGCCAGCTCGCCCATCGGGATCCCGACGATGATCCGGGCGTCCTCGGTGCCCAGGCTGGCCACCCGGTACAGGCCGTAGTCGCTGAGTCGGACGGTGGTCTTGGTGCCGGGCTTCAGCTCCAGCGCGCCGAGCTGTTGCAGGGCCGGCGTCGACAGCGCCGTGTACCGGACGCCGTATTCGGAGTACGACCGGTCGGTCAGGATCGAACCCTGGATCGTCGACCCGGCCTGCTCGCAGGAGATCGTCCCGATCACCTGGCCGCCCGGCTGAGGGCCGCCCGGACGCCCACCACCGCCGCCGCCACCGCCGGTCTCGCGGCTCAGGGCCTGGGTGAGCCGGGAGTCCACCTGACTGATCTGGATCGTGTAGGCGGCCAGCGCCACCACGGTGCTCAGTCCGACGGCCACGACGGCCACCAACGCGGCGACCCGGAGCACCAGTTGCCGGCCCAGCGTCCCCTTCGCCAGCGGGCGGACGGTACTGGACGGTGAGGAGTCGGGCAGTGCGACGGGCGGCTGGGGCAGGCTCATTCGGTGGCTGGTTTCAGGACGTATCCGGACCCTCGCAGGGTATGGATCATGGGCGGACGCTCGGCGTCGATCTTCTTCCGAAGATACGAAATGTACAACTCGACCACGTTCGCCTGGCCACCGAAGTCGTAGTTCCAGACCCGGTCGAGGATCTGCGGCTTGCTCAGCACCCGCCGCGGATTGCGCATCAGGTAGCGCAGCAACTCGAACTCGGTTGCGGTCAGCCGGATCTCGTCGCCGCCGCGGGTGACCTCGTGGGAGTCCTCGTCGAGCACCAGGTCGCCGACCACCAGCTGCGAGCCGGTCCGCACGGTGGTGGCACCCGAGCGGCGCAACAGCCCGCGCAGCCGGGCGATCAGCTCCTCGAGGGAGAACGGCTTGGTGACATAGTCGT
>JAGPGQ010000042.1 GCA_018055925.1 Micropruina sp. | reverse complement strand
CGTTGACCAGCAGGAACACCACCGAACCGACGGCCGCCAGCGCGATCAGGCCGAGGATGCCGACCAGCACCACCGGCTGGGCCGAACCGGACGCGAAGGCCAGCTGCACCAGGCCCAGGAAGCCGAGTTGCAGCAGCGCACCGAACGCGATCACCGCCAGGCTCAGCCGGCGCAGTTCGGGCGCCGCCGCCCAGCGTTGCGCGGCGGTCATCGCCGTCCACGGCTCCCGGGCGTCCACCACTCGGAGCCGGGCCACCATGCCCGACAGCCCACGATGATCGCCCCGGGTCGCGAAGAACAAACCGGCCAGGCCGAGCATCGTCGCCAGCGCGCCCAGCGGCGCCCAACCGAGCAGGTCGTTCAGGCCCGACAGCAGCACGTAGCCGCCCGAGCCGGACGCCGCCCGCAGCAGCCGCCGACCGATCGGCGGCGGGGCGCCGTCCTCGGTCTGCGGACGCAGCAGCACCATCCGCTGGCCGGGGGTGGCGCCGTGCCCCAGCAGCGGCACGCCGACCAGGAGGACGACGCCGAACAGCAGGCTCAGGCTCGGCGGCACCCAGCCGGCGGCCTCGGAGATCCGGACGGAGTCCAGCGCGCCGGAGGCGAGCAGCAGGGAACCCAGCGGAAGCCAGACCAGCAACGCGGACAGCTGCACGAGGCTGACGTCCAGGACCATGCCCAGCAGCCGCCGTCCCGTCGTCACCGGGCGCGGCAGCCGGACGTCCAGGGTCCGTTGCCCGGGCACCAGCCGCAGCACCGGTGCGGCCAGGAAGCCGAGGGCGGCACCGCCGGTGTTGGCGATCAGGTCGTCCACGTCGAAGAGCCGGTAGGCGCACGGGTAGAGGCCCCAGTTGCCGGTCAGCTGGGTGACTTCGATCAGCAGTGAGGTGCCCAACCCGAGCAGCACGGTGACGACGAAGCCGCGCCGGAACAGGTGCCGCGCCAGCATGCCCAGCGGCACGAACAGCACCACGTTCAGCACCACCTGGGCGACCACCGCCCGAACCGGCCCGCCCGTGGCCATGGCCTCGCCGATGTCGGCGACGAACTGGAACGGCCTCAGCTGCGGGGCTGGCACCCGCCGGCAGATCGTCGCCGGGTCCGGCAGCGGCAGGATCGTGTAGGTCCACAACGCCAGGGCGTAGACCGCCGTGCATCCTGCCAGGAAGGCGTGCCCGAACCCGAACACCCCACGACGCCGGTACGACCAGGCCACATAGGGCACGAAACCGACCACGATGACCACGACCCCGCCGAGCACGGCGAGCAGCGCGGAGACGGCGAAGGTGGGCACGGGGGACAGGATAGGGTCAGCCGCGCACCTCGATGTTGGTGATACCGCCCTGGTAGTAGGAGCCCGATTCGGGCGGCAGCGACGTCAGGTACACCAGCAGGAACCGGGTCTTCACCGGCTGGCTCAGCTTCAGCACGGCCGTCCCGGTCGCCTTCGGGACGCCGGTCAGCACCGTCCACTCCGCCTGGGAACGCATCGGGGCCTGCTTCGCGGCCAGGTCGGACGGGGCCCGCAGCTCGATCGCCGTCCCGTTGCCGATCACGCCGACGCTCACCTGGCTGACGCTGCGCACGCTGCCCAGGTCGAGCACCAGGCCCACGCCCGGCTTCAACCGGCCCAGCCGGGGGTCGCCGCGGTAGCGCTCCGTCAGCCAGGCCGAATCCAGGTCGTTGTCGGTGGCGCGCGCGATCAGCCGCGGATTCTCGAAGCCGCTGCCGCGGTCGTCGGTGGGGTCGAAGTCGGTCGCCTTCGCGATGGCCAACACGGCCGCCGCCGACGGGCTGGCGGGCGAGGCGGGGGTGCTGCGGGCGTTCAGCTGCGACACCGCCACCCACACCACCGCACCGGCCAGCAGCAGGCCGAACAGGCCGATGGTCAGGGCCAGGAAGCGCCGCGGCGGACGTCCCATGCCGCCACGCTGGGGCGGGACCACCGGCAGCGACTCGCCGGCCGGCCGGCTCGGCGGCGGGATCGGGGTGAACGGCTCGGTCTCGTCCGGACGCTCCATGCCGGGCATCTGCCACGGCTCCGTGCTCTCGCCCGGATCGTCGTCGTCCGGCCCGACCAGCGCCGGCAGCGGAGGCGGCACCGGCGCACTCGCCCGCAACCCGCGGACGCTCGGCCGGATCTGCTCCACCGGCAACCGCAGCCGGCGCTCCAGGTCGGGTGCCGCGCTGGCCTGGCCGAGCACGGCCACCAGCTGCTGCGCGATGCCGCGGGCGGTGGTGATCGGCGTCTGCCGGTTGCGCGGCGTCGGGTTCAGGATCCGGTCGCACAGGGTGTCCAGCATCCGCGGGACGCCCGCCCTGACCTGCGCCGGGGTGAGGGTCCGGACGCCTTCGGCCGGTGCGGCCTTCAGCCCGTACCGGTCGCCGCCCGGCCAGCGGGTGACCAGGCAGGCGTACAACAACGAACCCAGCGCGCGGACGTCGGCCGCCTCGCCGTGCGGTTCCTCGGGGTCGTCCTCGCCGTCCAGGGCCCGCTCGACCAGCAGCCCCACGATCCGGACGTTGCCGGCCGGGGTGAGGATCACCGTGTCGGGATTGAGCCGCTCGTGCTGCAGGCCGCGGCTGTGCAGCGCCGCCATCGCCTGGGCGAGCTCCTTCACCACCCAGGCCGACTCGACCGGCGACAGCGGCCCGTTGCGCAGCACGCTCTCCAGCGAGGTGCCGGGGGCGTACTCGTAGACGATGTAGGCCTCGCCGGCCTCGAAGGTGCCGGCGTCCAGCACCCGCAGGAACGCCGCGTCCGGGGCCCCCGAGGCACGCTTGGCCACCCCGATCAGCTCCTCGCCGCGCTCGTCGCCGGCGGGCAGCAGGTGCATCAGCACCGGACGGGAGAGCCGCTGGTCGAACGCCCGCCAGGTCAGCGCGTTGCCGCGGCGGGCCAGCACCTCGTCCAGCCGGTAGCGGTCGTCGAGCACCTGGCCGATCTCGACCCCGGCCACACCGGCGTCGGTCGGCACCTCCATCACGGGCTGATGCCCGTCCGACGGATCCGGGTAGGCCAGCGCCGGCTGGTCCACCGGCTCGGGCTCGGGCACGGTGATGAACTGCCCGGCACCGTCCGGATCCGTGTTCACCAACTCCTCGGCCGGCTCATCGTCGTTCTCGCCATCGGGATGCTCCCCGGAGCCCTCGATCTCCTCACCCACCTCGTCGGCGGGCGAGTTCACCACCGGCTCGTGGTCGCCGCGGCGGCGCAACGCCTGCAGCACCTGGGTGGCCTCGCCGATGCCCAGCCGCTTGGCGGCGAAGAAGAAGGTGAGCAGGGCGACCGCCGCGGCCGAAGCGAGCCCCAGCAGGGCCATCCCGGCGCTGTCGAAGCGCGCGAAGTACCAGGTGATGCCCCAGGCCAGAGCCGCCCCCGGCAGGGTAGCGACGGCCAGCCGGAGCAGGTGGCCGGCGAGCATCCGGCCGGCCAGGTCCGGCAGCCGCTTGCGCAGCGACCGGTGCGACAACCACACCCCGAGCAGGTAGGCGATGCTGTACGACAGCGCCAGCCGGGGGGCGACCGTGTCGACGTCCAGCCAGGCCACCATCAGGCCGATCGCCAGGGCGGTGTTGGTGCCCGAGATCGCCACCTGCAGCAGGAACGGCGTCCGGGTGTCCTCCAGCGCGTAGAAGCCGCGCAGGTACAGGTATTGGATGGTGTACGGCACCAGGCCGATCGCGAACGCCATCAGCGTCCAGGCCACGAAGTGGAAGTCGGTGGCGCCCTGGCCCAGGCCGAACGCGATCCGGGCGATCGGCTCCGCCAGCACGAACAGCCCGACCGCGGCCGGCACCAGGAAGGTGACCGCCAACCGGGTGGCCCGCTGCACCTCGTCCGCCACGCCGGCCAGGTCCTTCGCGGCGGCCAGCCGGGACGCCTGCGGCAGCATCGCGGTCGCCAGCGACACGGTCAGCAGCGAATGCGGCAGCACCCAGATCAGGTAGGCCTGGTTGTACACGTTGCTGCCGGCGCCGGAGCCGCCGACCACCGCCGAGGTGGCCAGCCGGGTGACCACCGCCTGCGCCACCAGGGTCAGCGCGACGTAGCCCATCATCCACTTGGCCAGGTGGAACGTGTGCCCCAGGCCGGTGCCCTTGAGGTCCCAGCGGGGCCGGTAGTGGAACCCGGTGCGCCGGTAGAACGGGATCAGGATGAGCGTCTGGGCGACGATGCCGACGGTCGACCCGCCGCCCAGCAGCCAGGCCTGCTCGGCGGTGAACGGCGCCGAGGTGTCCACACCCTGACCCCAGATCACCGCGTACAGCCCGAGCACACCGATCTGGACGACGTTGTTCGCGATCGGCGCCCACATCATCGGGCCGAACCGGTCCTTTGCGTTCAACACCTGACTGACCAGGAAGAACGCGCCGTAGAAGAACAGCTGCGGCATGGTCAGATAGGTGATGAAGACCAGCGAGTCCCAGTGCGGCAGCGCCTGCCACTGCGGATCGGTCCACAACATCAGCAGCCACGGCACCGCGGCCACCATCAGCACCGTGATCGCCGCCAGGGCCGCCAGGAACGCGGTCATGATCCGGTTGACGTAGGTCTGCCCGCCGTCGGAGTCGTTCTTGATCGCCCGGACGATCTGCGGCACCAGCACCGTGTTCAGCGCGCCACCGGCGAACAGCATGTAGAGGGTGTTGGGGATCAGCGTCGCCAGGCCGAACATCTCCACCTGGCGGGTGCTGTTGCCGAGCGCGAACGCCAGCAGGATCGCCCGTCCGAAGCCGAGGATGCGCGACACCATGGTGCCCGAGGCCATCACGGCGGTGGCGTTCAGCAACCGGCGTCCACCCGACGCAGCCGCCTCACGGCCCTGGTCGCTCACTACTCCTCCTCGCGTTGCTTGCGGCGCACCTGCCTGATGCGCAGCACGGTCGCGGCCACGAGAACGACGCCGGACACGACGACAATGATCCACCCGATCACGCCCAGATCGGTGACCTCGACCGCTATCCGGGTGTTGCGTCCCACCGTCCGGCCGGTTTCGGTCTGCAGTTCGGCGGTCACGTTGACCAGCCCGTTCGAACTCGCCTCGGGACGGACGTTGACCGTCTGACTCTGTCCGGCGCCCACAGTGATCACCGCCGACGGCGGGATGCTCATCCGCTGGGCGTTGTCCGAGGTGAACACCACCCGCACCCGGATCGGCTCGGCCAGGCCGTTGCTCACGGTGATCGGGAACTCGTTGGTGCGCGACGACATCAGCACCCGTGGGCTGGCGGCCAGACCCACCCGTTCGTTGACCGCCGAGGCGCTCACCGTCCGGTTCACCGCGGCGCGCCAGGCGGTCGCGGTGCGGTCCCCGATCCACCAGCCGGAGACCAGCCGGGAGAGCGTGGCCGATTCCGCCGCACTCAGTTCCGAGGCGGGCACCAGGTCGCGGTACTCGTCGAAGTCGTCCGCCAGCGTGCCCAGCTGCCGGAACCTGGACGCGGGCAGCGTGGCCGGCTTGGCGGGCAGGGTGAGCGTGGCCGCCGGCCCGTCCGGATCCGCCCGCAGCAGGTCGGCCAGGGCGGTGCGGGTCAGCCACCTCGGCGCCGCGGCCGCGTCGGCCTCGGCGGCGCTCGCCGTGCCGATCAGCCGCACCAGCCCGCCGCCCAGGATCGCCTCGGCGTACTGCCGCTGTACCCGCTGGACGGCGCCGGTGTCGGCACCCGGACCGGCCGCGTCGGCGGTCGGCGCCAGCCGCACCAGGGTGGACGCCGCCGGTCCGCGGGCCACCACCGGCCCGCGTCCGGCGGTGCTGACCAGGATCGCGTCCGGGGAGGCGTCCCGCAGCCAGGCCGGGGTGGTCTGGCCGGCCACCCCGTCGTGCGGCAGCACCACCAGCGGCAACGACGCCAGCTCGGCCTGCCCGCGGGCGGCGTCCACGGCGCGGCGCAGCACGTCCGGGGCCTCGTTCCGCTCGGCGCCCAGCACGTCCGGGTTGCCGAACAGGGTGCGGGCGCCGCGCCGCTGCGGCAGCGCACGGAAGCGTTCGAGCCAGGTCTGCGCCGCCTGCTGCCCCTTGCCGGGGACGGTTTCGTCGCCGTCCAGCACCGCGTAGCCGTCCGCCATGTCGGTGACCTCGTCGACCAGCGCGGGATCGACCAGCCAGGAGGAGCCGGAGCGTCCCGCCAGCTCGACCAGCGTCTGCAGCCGGCCGGTGAGCTCCTCGGCGAGCCGCTCGTTCGCGAACACGCCGGGCCGCACCTTCGTCGGCACCGCCGACAGCAGCACGATCGAAGTGAGTGGCAGCCGGTCCTCGGGTGGGGTGACGTAGAACGTGCGGGTGCGGGTGAGCACCCGGTAGTTGCTGGAGGCGTCCGCGGTGCCCAGCACCTGCGCGCCGAACAGGTAGATGGCGCCCGGCGCGGTGAACCCGAGGTCGGAGAGCCTGCCCCGCACGGTGAACTCGGCGCTGGCGCCCGGGTTGAACGCCTGGTCGGAGGCGGACACCCGGAAGTAGTGGTCGGCGGTGCGGTTCAACCGTTCGCCCCACGGCTCGTTGGTGCCGTCCACCACCGAACGGAACGCGGCCGGCTCGCGGATCGGGTCCCGGGAGCGCCACAGCACCACCCGGACGCCGAACGCCGGCTGGGCGCCCGTATTGGTCACCTTGCCGCGCAGCACCGCGGTGGCCTTCGCGCCGGAGCCGGTGGTGCGCAGGGCGGTGAGTTCGATCGTGAGCACCGGAGCCGCGGCCCGGGCCGGGGTGGCCACCCCGAGGAACCCGGCCACCAGGGCGAACGTCCAGGCCAGCACAAGGACGAGCCTGGCCGGGACGGAGCGGGTCACCGTCCCATCGTAGGGTGCGCGGGCGGAGCCCCCAGTAAAGTGACTCGACGTGCCCGAACTGACCTCCGCCCAGCGTGCCGCCCTCGACGGGGTGCGCACCGGGTCGCCGGCGGTGCGCCGGCTGGCGGAACTGTTCGCCGAGGCCGGGCACGAGCTGTACCTGGTCGGCGGACCCGTCCGGGACGCCCTGCTCGGCCGTACCGGCAACGACCTGGACTTCACCACGCCGGCCCGTCCCGGGGAGATCGAGCCGATCCTGCGGCAGCTGTCGAAGGCGGTGTGGGACATCGGCCGGGCGTTCGGGACGATCGGCTGCGCGGTCACCGAGCCGGACGGCCGCAAGCTGGTGATCGAGGTCACCACGTTCCGCTCCGACGCCTACGCCACCGACTCGCGCAAGCCCGCGGTGGCGTTCGGCGACCACATCGGCGGCGACCTGATCAGGCGCGACTTCACCGTGAACGCCATGGCCCTCGACATGGCCGGCGGTGAACTGCTCGACCCGTTCGGCGGCGCCGCCGACCTGGCGCACCACGTGCTGGTCACCCCGGCCGCGCCCGAGCTGTCGTTCAGCGACGACCCGCTGCGGATGATGCGGGCCGCCCGGTTCGCCGCGCAACTCGACTTCCGGCCGGCACCCGAGGTGGTGGCCGCCATGACCGCGATGGCCGACCGGATCGCGATCGTGTCGGCCGAACGGGTGCGCGACGAACTGGTCAAGACGATCATGGCGCCCAACCCCCGGGTCGGGCTGAACCTGCTGGTGTCCACCGGCCTGGCCGCCCACGTGCTGCCCGAGCTGCCCGCCCTGCGGATGGAACGCGACGAGCACAACCGGCACAAGGACGTCTACGAGCACACCCTCACCGTGCTCGACCAGACGATCGATCTGGAGCCGCGGCTCGGCGGACCCGACCTGATCGCCCGGCTGGCCGCGCTGCTGCACGACATCGGCAAGCCGCGTACCCGGCGGTTCGAGCCGGGCGGCAAGGTGTCCTTCCACCACCACGACGTGGTCGGCGCGAAGCTGGCCACCAAGCGGATGCAGGCGCTGCGGTTCCCCGTCGAGCAGACCAAGGCGGTCGCCAAGCTGGTCGAACTGCACCTGCGGTTCCACGGCTACGCCGACGCCGACTGGACCGACTCCGCCGTGCGACGCTACGTTCGTGACGCCGGGGACCAGCTGGAACGGCTGCACGTGCTGACCCGCTCGGACTGCACCACCCGCAACGCCCGCAAGGCGGCCCGGCTGCGGACCGCCTACGAACAGCTGGAATGGCGGATCGACGAGCTCGCCAAGCAGGAGGAACTGGACGCCATGCGTCCCGACCTCGACGGCACGCAGATCATGGAGATCCTCGGCATCCCGCCCGGCCGCGACGTCGGCGAGGCGTACCGGTTCCTGCTGGAGCGGCGGATCGACGAGGGGCCCCTGGGTGCCGACGCCGCCCGCGAGGCCCTGCTGGGCTGGTGGGCGGAGCGTCACGCGCGTCCCTAGCGCGCCGGCGTGCCCGGACCGTTCGTCCGGGGTTCACGCCGATGTAACTCGCGGGTGGCAGAGTCCACCACGACAAGGAGGTTCGAATGGCCCGATCAGTGCTCTTCGTGTGCACCCACAACGCCGGACGCTCACAGCTGGCGGCCGGCCTGCTGGCCCGGTACGGCGGGCCCGGCTTCGAGGTGACCTCCGCCGGCACGGAGCCGGCCGAGGCGCTGAACCCCGCGGTCGTGACGGCGATGCTCGAGGAGGGCATCGACCTGCGCGACCAGGAACCCAAGCAACTCACGCCCGAACTGCTGCGGCAGGCCGACCTGGTGATCACCCTGGGCGTCGACCTGACCCGGTTCGCGCCCGGCTCCGCCTACGCCGACTGGGACTTCCCCGACCCCGCCAGCCGGCGGCTGGAGACCGTCCGGCCGATCCGGGACGCCATCGGACGCCGAGTGCTGCAACTGCTGCAGGAGCTGGACGCGCCGGTCGCCGCCTGACTCGCTGAGCGGCCGCACGTCCGGCAGGCCCCACCCGTCATCCCGGCGAACGCCGGGATCTCGACGACCTCGCGACGTTATTCAACCAGATAGTTGACAACGGATCGGGCGCGGCCTACGGTTGTATTCAACCAACCGGTTGAGGAAGTGAAACACCATGACGGATCAGCTGAGCGCGACCTTCGCGGCGCTGTCCGATCCCACCCGGCGCGACCTGGTCGCGCGGCTGGCGATCGGGGACGCGTCGGTCTCGGAGCTGGCCGCCCCGTACGACATGACCATCCAGGCGATCTCGAAGCACCTCAACGTGCTGGCCGCCGCCGGACTGGTCACCAAGCGCGCCCAGGCGCAACGCCGCCTGGTGCATCTCGAGGCGCACGTCCTGCGCGAGATGACCGGCTGGATCGAGCACTACGCCCGCCTGGCCGAACGGCGCTACCAGCGCCTCGACGACGTGCTGGCCGCTCTCGACGACGAGCCGGCACCCGACAACCGACAGTGAGGACCATCATGACCGAGCACATCACCACCGCCGCCATCGAGGCCGACCCCGTCGTCCCGGTGATCCACATCCGCCGCGACTTCCACGCCACGCCGGCGCAGGTGTTGCGGGCGCACCTCGACCCCGCCCTGTTCGCCCAGTGGGTCGGGCCGGCCTACCGGACGGTCACCGTCGACCACTGGGACGCCCGCACCGGCGGCAGCTGGCGCTTCCTGGACGCCGGCGAGAACGACGAGCAGGCGTTCCGCGGCTGCTTCCACGAGGTCGGCGACGACCGGATCGTGCAGACGTTCACCTGGGAGGGCATGCCCGAGGGCGTCGCACTGGAGACCCTCACGGTGACCGACCTGGGCGACGGCTGGACGCGCCTGCACAGCACGTCGCTGACCGACAGCTTCGAGGGCCGAGACGCCTGGCTCGCTTCCGGCATGGAGGTTGGGGTCAACGACGGCTACGCCAAGCTGGACGCCCTGCTGGCGGGCGCGGACGACTGAGCCGCCGGGGCGGGCACGGCGGAGTACGGTGTGCCCACCCGGCCTGTGGTGCCGGCCAACCCCACCAGGAGTCCCCGATGGCGACCGACCGCGTCCGCTTGATCCGTCCGGCGGACGTGGTCGACGTCTTCGTCTACGTGGTCGTGCTGAACCTGGCCGCCGAGTATCTGCCGATGGTGATCGCCGAGACGTTCACCGCGTCGCTGTTCACCGCGCTGCTGCTCAAGCTCGTGCTGGAGGCGGTGATCTGGACGAAGGAGCGGGTCAAGCGCCGGTTCAAGGCGGCTCGGACGACGATCGGCAAGGTCGGCGCCGGGCTCCTGCTGTGGCTGGTGATGGTCGGCAGCAAGTTCGTGGTGCTGGAACTCATCGCGTTCTTCTTCGCCGACCGGGTCAGCCTCGGCGGATTCTTCTCCGTGACCGGCCTGATCCTGGCCCTGCTGCTGGGCCGCCTGGGCGTCCGCCGCCTGCTCGCCCTGGACGCGCCCTAGCCGGCCGGGGTCACCACCAGGTTGCCCACCTTCCGGCCGCTGTCGACGATCCGGTGGGCCTCGGGAAGCGCGTCCAGCCCGCCGACCACCGTGGTGACCGGATCGAGCCGCCCGGCGGCGACCAGGTCGAGCAGGTACGCCATGTCCTCGGGGCGTTCGGGAGCCGAGCCGGCGAACACCCGCCGGCCACCCCGCAGGGTGTCGAGCAGGTCCGCCGCCGCGAGCACCAGGACGCCGTCGGGGCTCAGCAGCCGCAGGCCGTCGGCCCGGGACAGGTTCCCCACCGCGTCGAACACCACGTCGAACCGCTCCGAGAGTTGCCGCACCGGGGTGGTCGTCCGGTCGACCCAGCGGACGGCGCCCAGCCGGACGACCAGGTCGCGGTTGGCCTCGCTGCAGACCGCGGTCACCGTCCCGCCCAGGATCGTCGCCAGCTGGACGGCCGCCGACCCCACCGAGCCGGACGCGCCGTTCACCAGCACGGTGGCACCCGGATGCACCGCCGCCCGATCGCGCAGGAAGTGCAGGGCCGTCGTCCCGCCGAACAGCGCTGCGGCGGCGTCGACGGGATCGAGCGCCGTGGGCGTCCGCACGGCCGACCGAGCGGGCACGGTCACGAACTCGGCGTGGCAGCCGGCGCGGACGCCGGTCATGCCCGCCACCCGATCGCCGGGGGCCAGTCCCGTCACCCGCTCGCCGGCCTGCTCCACCACGCCCGCGAAGGTCGAACCGAGCACACCGGCGCGCGGCCCGCGCAGGCCGATCCCCAGCCTGGCGAGCACGCCGAAGCCGCGGGGGAACCGCCCCGCGCGCATCCGAGCATCGCCCGCACTGACCCCGGCCGCCGCCACCCGGACCAGGACCTCGTCCGCGCCCGGCCGGGGCACCGGCGCGTCCACGAGCACCACACTCTCCGGCGCTCCGTAGCGCCCCACCCGCGCAACCCGCATCCTCACGATCGCCTCCCCTTACGTATGTAAGCCTGTGCCGACCAGGGTAGCCTTAGATCTGTAAGGCTGCAATGAGGAGCATCTATGGCGGGACGGGAACCGCTCAGCAGTGACCGGGTGATCGCCGCGGCGGCGTCCGTCGCCGATCGGGGCGGGCTCTCCGCGGTGAGCATGCGCAACGTCGGACGCGAATTGGGCGTCGAGGCGATGTCGCTCTACCATCACGTCGCGAACAAGGCCGCCCTGCTGGACGGCCTGGCGGACTGGGTGTTCGAGCGGTTCGAGCTGCCGCCCGCCGGCCTGGGCTGGCGCGCGGCGATGACGGTGCGGGCGGCGTCCGTCCGGGAGGTGTTGACCGCCCACCCCTGGGCCCTGGGCCTGGTCGACTCGCGCGCCAACCCGGGCCCGGCGCTGATGCGCCACCACGACGCGGTGATCGGCTGCCTGCGCGCCGGCGGATTCAGCGTCGCGATGGCGGCCCGGGCGTTCTCCGTGATCGACGCCTACGTGTACGGCTTCGCGCTCACCGAACGGAATCTGCCCTTCGACTCCGCGGCCGGCGCCAACGACTTCGCGGCCGGGGTCGACCTGCCGGTCGCCGACCATCCGCACCTGGCCGAACTCATCTCGGTGCTGACGTCACGGGGCGACTATTCGTTCGCGGCCGAGTTCGACCTCGGCCTGGGCATCATCCTCGACGGGTTGGAGCGGCGGCTGGACGGCTGACCCGAGCGGAGCTCCCGGCTGTCACCCGAGCAGTCGGTCGACCGCCGTCCGGAGCACCTGCTGGGCATCGACGAGGCTCACCCGGTCGAGCAGCACGTGCACGGTCAGTCCGTCGAGCAGCGCCTGCAATTCGGTGGCCACCGCGGCCGACCCGCCCAGCGGCGGATCACCCGCCGTGCCCAGGTGGTCCAGCACGCCGACCAGCAGTTCGTGCAGGTCGCGGTAGAGGATGCCCTGGGCGTCGGCGATGCTCCGGTCGCTGGCCGCCTGGCCGACGAACGCCAGCCAGACCAGGGATGCCCGCCGGCTGGAATCGTCCGCCGGCAGCATGGCGTGCAGCACCTGGACGACGATGTCGCGTCCCTGGGCCGAGGCGATCGCCCGCCGGATGCGCTGCTCGAAGACCTCGCCGACCCGGTGTGCCGCGGCCTCCAGGATCGCCTCGCGGGTCGGCAGGTAGTGCCGCACCGCCCCGCTGGACCAGCCGCTGCGCGCGGCCACCCGCCGGATCGTGATGCCCGGCAGGCCGTCGTCCACGATCAGCTGCCAGACCACCGCGATCAACTCGTCGCGGCGCTGTCGATGATCGACCACCCGGGGCATGATCCAGTTCTAGCACAACCGTGCGATCTTGCCATCGTCGCACGGTTGTGCTAAATCTATAGAAACACATACGTGCGAAATAGGAGGGGTTCGATGGATGCCTGGCTGACACTGGTGGCCGCCGGTGTGTTCGAGGTGGGCTTCACCACCTGCCTGAAACTCGAGGAGCGCAGCAAGTGGTTCATCGTGCCGTTCCTGATCTGCGCGGGGATCAGCTTCACGCTGCTCTCGCAGGCGATGGAGACGATTCCGCTGGGCACCGCCTACGCGGTCTGGACGGGGATCGGAGCGGTCGGCACCGTGCTGGTCGGGGCGCTGGCCTTCGGCGAACGGCTCAAGCCGGCCACACTCGCGCTGCTCGGCGTCGTGGTGCTGATGATCATCGGGCTGAAGGTGATCGCATGAACGGCTGGTTGTGGCTCCTGGTCGCCGGCGTGTTCGAGATCGGCATGACCACCGCGCTCAAGCTGGAGCAGACCGACCCGAGCTACCTGTGGGTGTTCCTGGTCTGCGCCATCGTGGGGTTCGAGTGCCTCTCGCGGGCGATCCGGACGATTCCGCTCGGCCTGGCCTACGCGATCTGGACGGGCATCGGCGCCGTCGGCACGGTGATCGTCGGCGCGGTCGCCTTCGGCGACCCGATGGGCCCCGTGCGGGTGCTGCTGCTCGCCGGCCTGGTCACCGCCATGATCGGCCTCAAGCTGGTCGGCGGCCGCCCTCGGTCGTAGCCGGGTCGCCGAAACCGAGCAACACCTTCGACGACGACGCGGCGTCGGCGGCGAGCGCGAAGGCTGCCGTGGCGTCGGCGGCGGGCAGCACCGCGGTGACGATGCCGTCCACCCGCAGCGAGCCGTCGGCCAGCGCCGCGAGCACGTCGCCGAACTCGCCGGCGAACCGGAACGAGCCGCGCAGGTCGAGCTCGCGGGTGATCGCCATCGCCATCGGCGCCTCGACCAGGCCGTTGCGCTGCAGGCCCAGCAGGACGACGACGCCGCCGCGGACCGCCGCGGAGACGGCGGCGGTCAGCCCGGGCACGGTGCCGCTGCACTCCACCACCACGTCGGCGTGCAGCGCGGCGATCGCCTCGGCGTCCCGGGCGTCCAGCGACCGTGCGCCCAGACCCTCCGCGATCCGGCGGGGAAGCGGGTGCATGTCGGTGGCGATCACCTCGGCCGCACCGTGGTGCAGCGCGGTGGCGACCACCAGCAGGCCGATCGGGCCGGAGCCGATGACGGCGACCCGCGCCCCCCGCAGGTCGCCGGCGCGCTCCAGCGCGTGCCAGGCGACGGCGGCGGGTTCGGCCAGCGCGGCGCGTTCCAGCGCCAGGCCGTCCGGCAGCGGGTGCAGCATCCGGGACGGGAGTGCCACCCGGCGGGCGAACGCGCCCTGGGTGTGCGGCAGGTGCATCGCCGAGCCCAGATAGGTGGATGCGGGCGCCAGGTTCGGCCGGTGGCGCGGCCACGGCGTGCCACCGTCGCCCTGCGGGGTCAGCGGATGGGCCGCCACCCGCACCCCGGCGCCCGGCCCGGTGCCGTCCGCGGCCGGTGCGACGACGGTGCCGGAGACCTCGTGGCCGAGCACCATCGGCTCGCGCAGGATCGAGGCCCCGGCGGCCCCGTGCTGCCAGTAGTGCAGGTCGGAGCCGCAGACGCCGCCGTAGGCGATCTCGACGACGGCCTCGTCCGCGGCCGGCCGCGGCTCGCCCATCTCCTGGACGCGCAGGTCGCCCGCCGCGTGGACGACGATTCCTGGGTTGTTCACGGGTGCTTCTCCGTCCGCCATGCCGTCGCTCAGACGACCGCTGTCATTCCGCCGTCGACGTAGATCGTCTGGCCGTTCACGAAGTCGGACGCCGAGCTGGCCAGGAACACGGTCGCGCCGATCAGGTCGCGGGTGTCGCCCCAGCGCCGGGCGGGCGTCCGGCCGACGACCCACTCGGAGAACACCGGGTCGGCGACCAGCGCCCGGGTGAGCTCGGTCGCGAAGTAGCCCGGGGCGATCGCGTTCGCCTGGATGCCGTGCGGCGCGAGGTCGGCGCACAGGCCCTTGGTGAACATCACGACCGCGCCCTTGGTGGCCGAGTAGGGGGTGATCGCGGGACGCGCGAGCTGCGACTGCACGCTGCCGATCTGGATGAGCTTGCCCGAACCGCGGGCGATCATCCCGCGGGCCACCCGGCGGGAGACGTAGAAGACGCTGGAGAGGTTGGTGCCGACGATGGTGTCCCAGTCGGCGTCGGTGAACTCGGCGATGGGGGAGCGGCGCTGCACGCCGGCGTTGTTGACCAGGATGTCCACGACGCCCAGCTCGGCCTCGACGGCGTCGATGCCGGCGTCCACGGCCTCGGACGACGTCACGTCGAACAGCGCGGTGTACGCCCGACGCCCGGTGGCCGCCGAGATCTCGTCGGCCGCGCGCGCAGCCTTGGCGGCGTCCCGGCCGTGCACGATGACGGTCGCCCCGGCCGCGGCGAGTCCCTCGGCGAGGGTGCGCCCGATGCCCTGGCTGGAACCCGTCACCAGCGCCGTCCTGCCGGTGAGGTCGAAGGCGGAAACGCCCAGAGCCCCATTACTCATGCCATCTCCTTCGTGAGAACACCGGAGAATCTACCAGCCCAGTGGATTGTGTTCAATCAGTTGAACGCTCAGTTGGACCCAGCGGCGGTCGAGCCTGCGCGGCCGCACTGAACGGGTTCGTCAGCAGCCGGGCGGCCTCCAGCAGGGCCGCGGCGACCTCGTCGATGCGTTCGGCGTCCGCGGAGGCGGCCACCATGCCGACGCCGAGCGCGAGCTGCGGGTCGCCCGGCGCCCAGGGCTCCAGCGGCACGGCCACGCCGACGATGCCGGGATTCGACTCCTCGGCGTCGAGTGCCCAGCCCCGCTCGCGGGCCAGCGCCAGCCGGGTGAGCAGCCCGGTCATCGTGGTGGCGGAGCGCTCCGTGAGCCGGGGGAACGGGACGTGGCCCTCCAGCATGGCGACCACCCGGTCGTCGTCGAAGCCCATCAGCAGGGCCCGTCCGGTGGCCGACAGCGCGGCCGGCAGGCGGGAGCCCAGCGGAGCCCCCAGCCGCAGCCGGGCACTGCCCTCGTGGCGGGCGAGATAGAGCGCGTCCACCCCGTCCAGCATCGCCACCTGGACGAGTTCGTGCCGCAGCACGGGCGAGGCGTCGCAGACCGCGTAGAACTCGCGCACCTGCTGGAACTGGGCCGCGAAGGCGCCACCCAGCTCGGCGGTGCGCCGTCCCAGCCGGTAGCCCTGCGGGATCCGCTCGATCATGGAGCTCGCCTCCAGGGCGAGGCACAGATTCGCCGTCGACGACTTGGCCAGGCCCAGGGCGCCGGCCAGTTCGGTGAGCGTGAGCGGTCCGGTCGACCGGGCGAGCGCGTCCAGCAGGCGCACGGCCCGGGTGACGGCGGGCGCCGGTTCGCGGCCCAGCCGGTCGTCGGGCAGATCGCTCATCGGGCTCCTCGCCGGATCAGTAGAACTCGACGGTGTCGACCACGGAGACCGGGGCATAACCGTCGAGCAGGCGGGTGGCGTCCGAGGCGAACCGCCGGGCGATGCGCTCCTCCTCCTTGCTGCTGAGGGCCGCGGTGTGCGGGCTGACCAGCACCCGCGGATGATTCCACAGCGGCGAGTCCTGCGGCAGCGGCTCGGCCTCGAAGACGTCCAGCGCCGCGAACGCGATCCGGCCGTCGTCCAGCGCGGCCAGCAGGGCGGCCTCGTCGATGACGGTGCCGCGGCCCACGCTGGCCAGGATCGTTCCGGGACGGACGGCGGCGAGCACCTCGGCGCCGATCAGGTGGTGGGTTTGCTCGGTGCCGGGCAGCGTGACCACGATCGCGTCCACCTCGGCGACGGCCGTGGCGAGTTCGTCCAGCCGGATCAGCCGGTCGACGCCGTCCACGGGCCGGCCCGACCGGCTGGTGCCCCAGACGCGGGCGCCCAGCGCCGAGAACCGCCGGGTGCACTCCGAGCCGATGCCGCCCAGCCCGACGACCAGCACGGTCAGTTCGTCCAGCTGCCGCATCTCCCAGCGGTCCGGCCAGTGCCGGTCGCCCTGGTCGGCCAGCAGCCGGGGCAGGTCCTTCGCGCCGGCCAGCACCCCGAACACGGCGAACTCGGCGAGCGTGCCGCCGTGCACCCCGGCGGTGGTGGTGAACGTGATCCGGCGCAGGTCGGCGGGCTCCAGGCCGGCCGCCTTGACCTGGGCCCCGCCGCCCGCCGCGGTGGTCATCACCCAGCGCAGCCGCGGATTGGCGGCGACCGTCCGGGCCAGGGCCGCCGGGTCCACGTCGGGGATGCCGAACAGGGCGTCGGCGGAGTCGACCATCGCGTCGAAGGCGGCCTGCTCGTCCGGCGTGCGCACGTGCGCGGGGTCCCCCGACCAGTCCGCGGGCCCCCGCATCGGGTGCACCAGGCGGTGATCGCGGATCACCTGCAGGCGAGGCTCGAGGCTCTCGATCAGGCGGCAGTGCTCCTCGGACAGGGGCACCGCGACGACGGCGCGGAGGGTGGCGGCGGGCTGGGTCATCGGGACATCCTTCGCGGTCGCTGGACAGGGGCGATGCGTGCCGCAGTCTAGCGCAGGTACACCGGGATGAACCGGGTCCATTACCCTGACCGGTCCTGCCCGGGTTGCGCCGCGGCGCTGCTGAGGGCAGATCTGCTCAGGGCAGCGTGCCCTTCGCCGGCGGGCGCGGTCCGGACAGGCTCGGGGCATGACCGAGACCGAACGCCTGCTGAACCTCGACCATGTGCTGCACGACCGGCTGTTCGAGCAACGCACGATCGTGCTGAGCGGCCCACTGGCCGACGAGAACACGCTGCGGCTGTGCAGCGCGCTGCTGGTGCTGGCCGCCGACGACGCCACCGCCGACATCCGGCTGCTGATCAACTCGCCGGGCGGTTCCGTGCCGGGCATGCTGGCGATCCGCGACTGCATGCGGACGATCCCGAACGACGTGGTGACGATCAACCTCGGCATGGCCTACAGCGCCGGGCAGTTCCTGTTGTCGTCCGGCACGAAGGGCAAGCGCTACTCGATGCCGCACGGCCGGGTGCTGCTGCACCAGGGTTCGGCCGGCATCGGCGGCACCGCGATGGACATCGCGATCCAGGCCGACGACCTGCGGCAGACCCGGGACACCGTGCTGGCCTGCATCGCCGCCGACACCGGCCAGCCGCTGGAGCGGATCGAGGAGGACTCTCGCCGGGACCGCTGGTTCTCGGCGTCCGAGGCGCTCGCCTACGGTTTCGTGGACGCGATCGCCGAGGGACCCGAACTGCTGCCTAACCGGCAGCACCGGATCGGTCTCGGGGACCTGCGATGAGCGGCTACACCATTCCCTACGTCACCACCCGCAGCGACCGGGGCGGCGAACGGACGGTCGACATCTACAGCCGGCTGCTCGCCGACCGGATCGTCTATCTCGGCACGGCGATCGACGACGGCGTGGCCAACGCGGTGATCGCGCAGCTGCTGCATCTGGCCAACGAGAACTCGGACACCCCGATCGCGCTGTACCTGAACTCGCCGGGCGGCTCGCTCCCGGCGACGCTGGCGATCTACGACGCGATGCAGTTCGTCCGGCCCCGGGTGGAGACCACCTGCGTGGGGCAGGCGGCGGCGAGCGCGGCGCTGCTGCTGGCCGGCGGGGCACCGGGAGGCCGGCAGATCCTGCCGCACGGCCGGGTGGTGATCCACGCCCCGGCGGCGGAGGGACGCGGCACGATCCCCGACCTGATCCTGGAGGCCGACGAGGTGGCCCGGGTGCGACTGCTGCAGGAGGAACTGCTGGCCCGGCACACGGGCCGCACGCCGGAACAGATCCGGTCCGACCTGGAACGGGACCTCATCCTCACCCCGGCCGAGGCCGTCCGGTTCGGCGTGGTCGACCGGGTGCTCACCCCGGCCGAGAGTTCAGGCGGCCAGGCAGACGGGTCCGCGGACGGCGCGAGTCAGCCGTGAACTGATCCGCAGGGTCAACTCGGCCACGCTGAGGTCGAGGGCCCCGGCCACGGCGGCCAGCAACTCCGAGGACGGCTCCTTCAGCCCGCGCTCGAGTTCGGAGAGGTACTGCGGCGACAGCCCGGCACGGCCGGCGACGTCCACCAGCCGGTCGGCCCGCTCCCGCCGCTCCTCGCGCAACTGCTCGCCGAGCGCGTGCCGCCACAGCGGTTCGGCGGGCTCGGTTCGGCGCTCCGGCCGCAGCGGTACGACGTCTCCCATGGCCACACGGTACTCGTTGAGATCCAGACTCGTTCAGATCCAGCCGTTGTCGACGGCCGTCCGGATCGCCTCGGCGCGATTGCGGGCGCCCAGCTTGCCGATGGCAGCGCTCAGGTAGTTGCGCACCGTCCCCTCCGACAGGAACACCGCCGCCGCGATCTCGGCGGTGGCCGCCCCGCCCACGCTCGCGGCCAGCACCTGCGCCTCGCGCTCGGTGAGCGGGGAGGCGCCCAGGCTCAGGCTGGCCGCGGCGAGTTCGGGATCGACGTGCCGCAGGCCGCGATGGGCCCGCCGGATGCCCTCCAGCAGGCGTTCCACCGGGGCGTCCTTCACCATGAAGCCGACCGCGCCCGCCTCGAGGGCCCGGCGCAGGTACCCGGGACGGCCGAAGGTGGTCACCACCAGCACCCGGGCCTCGGGAGCGGCGGCCAG
>JAGPGQ010000244.1 GCA_018055925.1 Micropruina sp. | reverse complement strand
TCGTCCATGAAAAGCACGCCCCGATGGGCCCGGCTGATGCTGCCCGGCACGGCCAACCGGGGGCCGCCGCCCACCACGCTGGCCAGCGACGCGGTGTGGTGCGGGTCCGCGTACGGCGGCCGCCGGATCAGGCCGCCCTCCAGCGGCAGGCCGGCCAGCGAGTGGATCGCCGACACCTCGAGCGCCTCGCTCTGGTCGAGGTCGGGCAGGATGCCGGGCAGGCGTTCCGCCAGCAGGGTCTTGCCGACCCCGGGCGGGCCGTGCAGGTACAGGTGGTGCCGGCCGGCGGCCGCCACCTCGAGCGCCCACTTGGCCTCCAGTTGACCGGCCACATCGGCGAGATCCCTGGCCTGGGGCGGATCGGCGGGTGCCGGCTCGGCCTGCGGCTCGGGTGGTCGGGGTGGTTCCCCGACCAGCACCGCGGCCAGGTCGAGCAGGTCGTTCACCCCCCACAGGGTGAGCCCCTCGACCAGGGACGCCTCCCGCAGCTGGGCGGCCGGCACCACCGCCGTGGCGAAGCCGGCGCCGACCGCGGCCAGCAGCGCGGGCAGGAGCCCGCGCACGGGACGGACGCGTCCGTCCAGCCCGAGCTCCCCGAACAGCACCATGCGTTCCAGCACCGCCGGGTCGAACTTGGCGGCCGCAGCGGACACGCTGGCGACGATGGCCAGATCGAAGTGGGCACCGCTCTTCGGCAGGGTGGCCGGCGACAGGTTGACCGTGACCAGCTGCGAGGGCCAGCCCAGGCCCTGCGAATGCACCGCCGCCCGGCATCGTTCCCTGGCCTCGGCGAGCGCCGCATCGGCCAGGCCGACGATGACCATCCGGGGCAGCCCGCCGCCGATCGCCGACTCGACCTCGACGATCGTGCCCTCGACACCGACCAGCGCCACCGAGAACGCCCGCGCCGGGGTCATCCGCCCAGCCCTTCGACGTGGGTGATCTCGGGTCGGCCGCGGGCGAGCAGGACCCCGATGGCATCGATGCGGTAGTTCGGCACCCAGTGCGGCTGTTCGCCCAGCCAGGTGAGTGCGAGCCGGCGCAGCCGGGCGATCTTGGCCTCGGTGATCGCCTCCAGCGGGTCGCCGTAGCCGCGACCGGTGCGGCACTTGACCTCGCAGAACACCAGCACTGGATCGTCCCCGCCGGTGTGCGCGATGATGTCGACCTCGCCCAGGGAACATCGCCAGTTGCGCTCGACGATCACCCAGCCCCGCTTCACCAGGTGATGGACCGCCGCCACCTCACCCGCTCGCCACACTGCCGTTCGTTCCACACCCTCACTGTGTTCACCTGCGCCCGGAAGTGTTCAGATCGGCCCGAACCCGTGGTGCGACCCGCGACCCGGTGGCTGGAACGCGGCTACCCGGTGAGGTCGTCGAAATCGCCGCGGACCCAGCCGATGTGCCGGCGGGCCGAGGCCTGGACCCTGGCGTCGGCGCCGTCGGTCAGCGCGTTGCCGAAGTTCGACCAGAGCCGCTCGAACCGCAGGCCGGCGACGGCCTCGGCGATCCGGCCGACCACGGCGCCCGACAGCGGGATCCGATTCGGGTAGCTGCGCAGGAAGCTCACCGTGCGCCGGTCGCCGTTGACCATGATGGTGTCGCTGGCCAGCACCGTCCCGGAATCGTCCGCGCCCGTCCAGTGCGCGATCGCGCTGCCGGGGAAGTGGCCCCCGAGCGTGTGCAGCCCGAGTCCCTCGCCGAGCGGCAGGCTCCCGGACCAGGGCCGGACGACGGCATCGTCGCGTTGCAGCCATTCCCGGTCGGCGACGTTCACCAGCACCGGCGGGTCGCCCAGGGCGCGCGACCAGGCGACCTGGGCCCCGTACATGTGGGGGTGGCTGGCGACGATCGCCCGGACGGGGCCGAGCGACCGGACGAACGCTGCCGTCGCGCGGTCGACCAGCCCGGTCGGGTCCCACAGCAGGACGCCGTCCGGGGTCCGGAGCACCTGCATGGTCTGCCCGATGCCCACACCCACGGCGGTGATCCCCCACTGGTCCGGGCCGAGTTCGGCGATCCGCACCTCGGTCCGCGCGGCGAGTTCGGCCTGCGTCGTCCACGCCTGGCCGGTCGCCGGGACGTACTGCCGCTCGTCGGCGCAGATCGGGCAGACGTCGGGAAGGGCGGACCGCTCCGTCCCGTATTCGACCCCGCAGGTCGCGCAACCGATCAGGGTGGGCTCAACGGCGACGACGGACATGGCGCTCCTCACGGTTGCGGCGATATGACGAATCTACGTCCTGCCGGAGCGCGCCCGGCCCACGGGGCCGCCGGCGTCAGAGGTTCTCGGGCACCTTCAACTCGCTGTGCGCGATCTCCTCGATGGACACGTCCCGGAAAGTGAGCACCTTGGCCGACTTCACGAACCGGGCCGGACGGTACATGTCCCACACCCAGGCGTCCCCCATGGACACCTCGTAGTACACGTCGCCGCCCTCGGTGCGCACCTTCAGGTCGACCGCGTTGCACAAGTAGAAGCGCCGTTCGGTCTCCACCGCGTAGGTGAAGATCCCGACCACGTCCTTGTACTCCCGGTACAGCTGGAGTTCAAGCTCGCTTTCGTACTGTTCAAGATCCTCGGCGCTCATAGCTCGCCCACTCTATACCTCTATCCGGAGGCGGCCCGGCGAACGGAGCCGGCCACAGGATCACCGGTCCCCATCCGGCGGCCGGCCTTGGAAGCCCGCGCCAGCGCGGCGGCCCGGCGGACGTTCTCGAACCTGAACCGGTGGATCTCGCTCGGCCCGGAGGCGTCCAGATGCCGTTGATGCAGCGGGGTGCAATAGCCCTTGTGGACGTCGAAACGGTACTCCGGCCACCGTTCGTGGGCGGCGAGCATCAGCCGGTCGCGGGTCACCTTGGCGATCACGGACGCCGCGGCCACGCAGCCCGCGACGGCGTCCCCCTTCCACACCGCCAGCGACGGCACGCCGAGGCCGTCCACGCCGAACCCGTCGGTGAGCACGAAGTCGGGCCCGACGTCGAGCCGGCACACCGCCCGGCGCAGCGCCTGGATGTTGGCCACGTGCATGCCGAGGCGATCGCATTCGCCGGGTTCGATCAGCACGACCGACCAGGCGACGGCCTTGGCCAGGATCTCAGCGTAGCAGCGCTCGCGCTGCGCCGGAGTCAGCAGCTTGGAGTCCCGCAGGCCGGCGATCTGCGCACCGGGGGTGCGCCCCAGGATCACGGACGCCGCCACCAGGGGTCCGGCGCAGGCACCGCGGCCCGCCTCGTCCGCCCCGGCGATCAGGTCGAAGCCGGCTCGGCGCAGCGCCCTCTCGTAGCCGTAGAGGCCGGCGTCCCGGCGCACCACGATGGCCACGGCAGGCTCCTTCTCAGCAGGCCGGCAGCTCGCCGGTGATGACCGGACGGTCGGGCGCGGCGGCGGTCGGGCCGGGAACCCTCTCGAACGTGTCGGGACGTGGCAGCGTCCGCCATCGGTCGAACGGATACACGATGGCCACGGCCGCACCCACCACGTTCTCGGTCGGGATGAACGCGGCTCCGCCGTTGGTGCCCCGGTCGAGATGGCAGCGGGAGTCCTGGGAGTTGTCCCGGTGGTCGCCCATCACCCAGATCCGGTCCTTGGGGACGATCACGTCGAACCGGAACGCGGACGGGGCCACCACCTCGCCGTTCTCGGAGTACAGGTAGCCGGCCTCGTCCAGCGGCTGGCCGTTGACCGTGATCCGGCCGCCGGCGTCGCAGCACTTCACGTGGTCGCCGGGGAGCCCGATGACCCGTTTGATCAGGTGGTTCTGGCTCTCGTCGGGGCTGAGCCCGATGAAGATCAGTGCCCTGCGGACGGGATCGGTCTCGACCTCGGGTTCGGCGAGCCAGCCCTGGGTGTCGCGGAAGACGACGATGTCGCCCCGGCCCCAGCCGGTCACCTTCTGCACCATGACCCGGTCGCGGATCAGCAGGGTGTTCTCCATCGAACCGGACGGGATCACGAACATCTGCGCGATGAACAGCCGCAGCAGGGTGGACGCGATCAGCGCGCCGACCACGACGATGGTGATCTCCTTGGCCCACACGGCCGCCACGCGGCCCGCGGAGGGCTTCGCGGCGGACTCGCTCACCGGGCCTCCTGACTCGCTTCCCGACTCGGGAGCGTGCTCAGCGATCGCGCTTTTCCTTGATCTTGGCGGCCTTGCCGCGCAGGCCACGCAGATAGTACAGCTTGGCGCGGCGCACGTCGCCGTAGCGCTCGACCTCGATCTTGTCGATGATCGGGGAGTGCAGCGGGAACGTCCGCTCGACGCCGGTTCCGAAGCTCACCTTGCGCACGGTGAAGGACTCACCGATGCCGCTGCCGGTGCGAGAGATCACCGCGCCGGCGAAGACCTGGATCCGGGACCGGTTGCCCTCGACGACCTTCACGTGCACCCGGACGGAGTCGCCGGGACGGAACTCGGGAATGTCGGAGCGCAGAGCGGACTCGGTGACCTCGGCAACAAGCTTGTTCATGGTGATTCCTCGCCGGTGCCACAGGACACCTCGTGGTTGGTGGAGAGAGAGCGGGTACCGACGCCTTCCCCCTGTGGCAGGGGCGTACGGCACCGAGGATCAAGTCTGCCACACGGCGTCCCCCGGCCCGAAATCGGCGGACCGGTCCCGCTCCCCAACGAACGCTCGCCCAAACCATTCGGGCGAGCGATCGGGTGGGGCTACTTGCCGTCCGGCTTGAACAGGGCGTGCACCAGGTCGCGGTTGAGCTGGCTGATGGTGTCCAGCGGGATCTCCTTGGGGCACACCGCCGCGCATTCGCCGATGTTGGTGCAGCCGCCGAAGCCCTCGGCGTCGTGCTGGGCCACCATGCCCTTGACCCGCGACCAGCGTTCCGGCTGGCCCTGCGGCAGCATCGCGAGGTGGGTGATCTTGGCCGAGGTGAACAGCATGGCCGAACCGTTCGGGCAGGCCGCCACGCAGGCGCCGCAGCCGATGCAGGTGGCCGCGTCGAAGGCGCGTTCGGCGTTCACCTTCGGGACGGGGGCCGCGTTGGCATCCGGGGCGGCACCGGTGTTCACCGAGATGTAGCCGCCGGCCTGGATGATCCGGTCGAACGCCGTCCGGTCGACCACCAGGTCCTTGATGATCGGGAAGCCGCCGGCCCGCCACGGCTCCACGTCGATGGTGGCGCCGTCGGCGAACGACCGCATGTGCAGCTGGCAGGTGGTGGTCGGCACCGGCGAGGACGCCCGTCCGTGCGCCGAGCCGTTGATCACCACGCCGCACATGCCGCAGATGCCCTCGCGGCAGTCGTGGTCGAAGGCGATCGGTTCGATGCCCTCGAGGGTCAGCCGCTCGTTGAGCAGATCGAGCATCTCCAGGAACGACATGTCCGGGCTGACGTCTTCCAGCCGGTAGGTCTGCATGGCGCCCTTGGCCTCGGCATTCGCCTGCCGCCACACCCGCAAGGTGATGTTCACTTGTAACTCCGTTGCTTCAGCTCGATGAACTCGTATTCCAGGGGTTCCTTGTGCAGCACGGGCTCGTGGCCGGTGTACTCCCAGGCGGCCACGTACAGGAACTGGTCGTCGTGCCGGAGCGCCTCGCCGTCCAGGGTCTGCGACTCGGCCCGGAAGTGGCCCCCGCAGGACTCCCGCCGGTGCAGCGCGTCGATGCACATCAACTCGCCCAGTTCGAGGAAGTCGGCCACCCGCCCGGCGCGCTCCAGGG
>JAGPGQ010000243.1 GCA_018055925.1 Micropruina sp. | reverse complement strand
TTGGAATGGACGCTGGCCACCACCACGTCGAGTCGCTTCAGCATGAACGCCGACTGGTCCAGGCCGCCGTCGTCGAGGATGTCGACCTCGATGCCCTTCAAGATCCGGAACGGCGCCAGCACCTCGTTGAGGTCGTCGATCAGGTCGAGCTGCTCGGCCAGCCGCTCCGCGGTCAGCCCGCGGGCCACCCGCAGCCGCGGCGAGTGGTCGGTGACCGCCGCGTAGGAATGGCCCAGCTCCCGGGCGGCGAGCATCATCTCCTCGATCGAACTGCCGCCGTCCGACCAGGTGGAATGGGTGTGCAGGTCGCCCTTCAGCAGGCCGCGCAGCGTCGGCTCCGGACTCACCAGCGGACGCGCGGCGGCTCGTTTGGCAGCCAGGTAGTCGGGCACCCGTCCGGCCAGCGCCTGCTCGATCACGGCCGCCGACTTGGCGCCCAGGCCGGCAACCCGCCGCCAGCTGCCCGCCGCCTCGTGCTCGGCCCGCTGCTCGGGGCTCATGGACGCCACCGCGTCGGCCGCTCGCCGGAAGGCCCGGACCCGGTAGCTGTCGGCCCGCTCGCGCTCCATCAGGTACGCGATCTCGCGAAGGGCGACCACGGGATCCATCGACACTCCCCTTCCTGAGGCCAGACAGCCTAGGGTGAACAGTCGACGAAGGGAGACCGGTGGCCGCCATTCCAGGCATCGGACGGGGCTGGCAGCCGTCCGGCCGGCAACGCTCGACGATCGCCAAGCGGCTCGCCCAGAGTGCCGGCGAACTGACCACGACGGCGCTCAGCGAGATCGAGGCCCGGCACCGCTGGTTCTCCGAACTCGACGCCGAGCACCGCTCCTGGGTGACCCTGGTCGCCCGGGCCGGGATCGACGGCTTCATCCGCTGGTTCGCCGAGGAGGGCAAGGACGTCAACCCCGCCCTGGTCTTCGACGCCGCGCCCCGGGCGCTGATGCGGCGGATCAGCCTGCATCAGAGCGTCGACCTGATCCGCACCACCATCGACACCGTCGAGGGCGAGCTCGAACGACTGATCCCGCGCGGCGACCGGTCGCAGGTGTACCTGGCGATCGTGCAGTACTCCCGCGAGATCGCCTTCGGGGTGGCCGAGGTGTACGCCCGGGCGGCCGAGGCCCGCGGCGGCTGGGACGCCCGCCTGGAGGCCCTGGTGGTGGACGCGGTGATCCGCGGCGAGGCGGACGAGACTGTGCTCTCTCGGGCCTCCACGCTCGGCTGGCGCTCCCCCGCGGTGATCACCGTGACCATCGGGCAGGCGCCCGACTCCGACGACCACACCATCGAGACGATGCGCCGAGCCGTCGCCGACAAGGGGTTCGACCTGCTCGCCTCGACCCAGGGCGATCGCCTGGTGGTGCTGCTCGGCGGGCATTCCGGCACCGCCGGCACCGCCCTGGGCGTGATCACCGAGATCGCCGACAGTTTCGGTCCGGGACAGATCGTGGTCGGTCCCGAGGTCAGCGACCTGGTCGACGCGGCCACCTCGGCGCGCGGGGCGCTGTCGGGCATCCGGGCGGCCGACGCCTGGCCCAGCGCCCCCCGTCCGGTCGCGGCCGAGGACCTGCTGCCGGAGCGCGCGCTGGCCGGCGACGGGCACGCCCGGCGCATGCTGGCCCGGGAGATCTACGGCCCGCTGCGCGACGCGGGCGCCGACCTGCTGGAGACGCTGGTCGCCTACCTGGACAACAGCGGTTCGGTCGAGGCGACGGCGCGGTCGCTGTTCGTCCACCCCAACACCGTCCGGTACCGGCTGCGGCGGATCGCCGAGGTCTCCGGCTATCACCCGGGTGACGCGCGGAGCGCCTACGTGCTGCGGCTGTCGGTCACGCTGGGACGCCTGATGGCGTCGTAGGCCGACAAATCGGACCGGCTCGGGGCGCCTGCGACTGGGTGGGTGCTTGTGGGATTCCCACAAGAAGCTCTGTTACATTTTCGTCATGTCCGGCTGTCACTCGTCGCCGGTTTCACGCAAGAGTATTCCCGTGCTTGCAATCCTCGCACCCGGTCAGGGTGCCCAGACTCCGGGGTTCCTCTCCGCCTGGCTGGCCGACGAGGGAGCCCGCGCCCAGCTGGCGGAGCTCTCCGGGGTGGCCGGCGTCGACCTGGCGCACTACGGCACCGAGGCGGACGCGGAGACCATCCGGGCCACCGACATCGCCCAGCCGCTGCTGGTCGCGGCGGGACTCGTCGCCGGCCGCGCCCTGCTGGCCGACGGACCGGTGCCCGGCGTGGTGGCCGGCCACAGCGTGGGCGAGATCACCGCGGCCGCCCTCACCGGCGTGCTGTCGCCGGCCGACGCGATGGCCTTCGTCGCCACCCGCGGACGCGGCATGGCCGAGGCGTCCAAGGCCCGGGCGACGTCGATGATGGCCGTGGTCGGCGGCAAGGCCGACGAGGTGCTGGCCGCGATCGAGGCGGCCGGGCTCACCGCGGCCAACAACAACGGCCCCGGCCAGATCGTCGCCGCCGGCACTGTCGAGCAGCTGGCCGAGCTGAGCGCCCAGCCGCCGGCCCGGGCGCGCGTCATCCAACTCAGCGTCGCCGGCGCGTTCCACACCGTGCACATGCAGCCGGCGGTGGCCCAACTCGAGCAATTGGCGGCCGGCCTGACCGCCGCCGACCCCACCACCCGGCTGCTGAGCAACGCCGACGGCGCGCTCGTCGCCGACGGCACCGAGGCGCTCCGCCGGCTGGTCAGCCAGGTGGCCAACCCGGTCCGCTGGGACCTCTGCCTGGCCGCCCTGGCCGAGCTGGGCGTCACCGGCATCCTCGAACTGCCGCCCGCCGGCACCCTGACCGGCATCGCCAAGCGCAACCTCAAGGGAGTCGCGTTGTTCAACCTCAACAACCCCGACCAGCTGCCCGAGGCCCGGGCGTTCGTGGCCGAGCATTCCGGAGCCGGGGCGTGAGCGCCCGGATCGCCGCCAGCAGCGGCTCGCCGTACGCCCGGGTGCTCTCGGTGGCCTCGGCGATCCCGTCCCGGGTGGTCGACAACGAGGAGATGTGCACCTGGATCGACTCCTCCGACGAGTGGATCCGGCAGCGCACCGGCATCGAGGAGCGCCGCTGGGTGAACGAGGACGAGAGCATCGAGACCCTCGCCCGGGACGCCGGCCGCACCGCGATCGAACGGGCCGGCGTGGATCCGTCCCAGATCGGCGCCGTGATCGTCTCGACCGTCACCTACTTCCACCAGACCCCCAGCCTGGCCGCCCGGCTGGCGTTCCAACTGGGCACCCGCGCCGCCGCCTACGACATCTCGGCCGCGTGTGCCGGCTTCTGTTACGGGCTGGCCCAGGCCGAGTCGCTGGTGCGTTCCGGGGCGGCCCCCTACGTGCTGGTGATCGGCGTCGAGGAACTGAGCAGGTTCACCGACCGACACGACCGCAGCACCGCCTTCCTGTTCGCCGACGGCGCCGGCGCAGCCGTGGTCGGCCCGAGCCAGGAGAACGGCATCGGCCCGGTGGTGTGGGGTTCCGACGGTTCCCAGGCCGAGGCGATCAACCAGACCGTCGAGTGGAGCGCCGCCGTCCCGGCCGGCGAGACCCCCTACATCGCCATGGACGGCCGCGCCGTGTTCAAGTGGGCGACCGGCTTCATCACCGAGGCCACCAAGCGGGTGCTGGACGCCTCGGGGCTGACCCCCGAGCAGCTGGACGTGTTCGTCCCCCACCAGGCCAACAACCGGATCACCGACGCCATGCTGCGGCACCTGAAGCTGCCCGACCACGTGGTGGTGGCCCGCACGATCACCCACTACGGCAACAACTCCGCCGCCTCGGTGCCGATGGCGATGGATCACCTGCTCAGTTCGGGCCAGGCCACCAGCGGACAGACCGCACTGCTGATAGGTTTCGGCGCCGGTCTGGTTTACGCCGGACAGGTCGTCACCCTGCCCTGACCCACAGTTCTGCCGGGAACGCCCGGACAGTCCCCTACGACAAGGAGAAACCCTATGGCCACCACCGAAGAGATCCGCGCACAGCTCGCCGAGCTCGTGAACGACGTCGCCGGGGTCCCGGTCGAGGACGTTCAGCTGGACAAGTCCTTCGTCGACGACCTCGACGTCGACTCGCTCGCGATGGTCGAGATCATCGTCGGCTGCGAGGAGAAGTTCGGGGTCACCATTCCCGACGAGGACTCCAAGAACCTCAAGACCGTCGGCGACGCCGTCGCCTACGTGGAGGCACACAGCTGACCCTCGTCCGGTCCCGGCACGACTGAGCGTGCTCAGCACTCACTCGTGCGGGGCCCCACGGGCCCCGCACCAACCCATCGACCCGGAGGAAGCATGACCGAGATCGTCATCACGGGCCTGGGCGCCACCACCCCTTTGGGCGGCGACCTGGAGTCCACCTGGTCCGGACTGCTGGCAGGCAGGTCCGGCGTACGGCGGATCACCGAGCCCTGGGCCGATGAACTGCCGGTCAAGATCGCCGCCTACGTGGCCGTCGACCCGTCCGAGAGGATCGCCCGGGTGAAGGCCCGGCGGCTCGACCGGTCCACCCAGCTGGCGCTGATCGCGGCCGAGGAGGCCTGGACGGACGCCGGCCTCGACTGGGAGTCCGGGGCGGAGCCGCAGGTCGATCCGCGCCGGCTGATCGTGTCGGTGGCCAGCGGCATCGGCGGCCTGCACTCCCTGCTGAACAACTGGGACGCGCACCGCGACAAGGGCTATCGCCGGGTGAGCCCGTTCACTATCCCGATGCTGATGGCGAACGCGCCGGCGGCCAACATCGGCATGCAGGTGCATGCCAAGGCGGGCGTGCACACCCCAGTGTCGGCGTGCGCGTCGTCCAACGAGGCGATCGCGCTGGCGCTCGACCAGCTGCGGCTGGGCCGGGCCGACATCGCCGTGGTGGGCGGCACCGAGGCGACGATCCACCCGCTGCCGATCGCGGCCTTCGGCCAGATGCAGGCGCTCAGCCGGCGCAACGACGACCCGGAGGGCGCGTCGCGTCCCTGGGACAAGGGCCGGGACGGGTTCGTGATGGGCGAGGGCGCCGCGATGATGGTGATCGAGACCCTGGAGCACGCCCGGGCCCGCGGCGCCACCATCTACGGCACCCTGGCCGGTGCCGGGATCACCGCCGACAGCCACGACATCGTCCAGCCCGACCCGACCGGCGAGGGCCAGTTCGGTGCGATGAACAAGGCGATCGCCGATGCGGGCCTGAGCCCGTCCGACATCAAGCACGTCAACGCCCACGGCACCTCCACCCCCCAGGGTGACGTGACCGAGGCCGGTTCGATCCGGCACGGACTGGGCGCGGCCGTCGACGAGTGCGTGGTCACCTCGACCAAGTCGATGACCGGGCACCTGCTCGGCGGCGCCGGTGCCCTGGAGACCATCGCCACCGTGATGGCGTTGCACGACCGGACGGTGCCGCCGACGATCAACCTGCACGAGCCCGAACCCGATCTCGGCATCGACATCGCCGCGAACGTGGCCCGTCCGCTCGGCGAGGGCGACCTGGCCGCGATCAACAACTCGTTCGGCTTCGGCGGGGCCAACGTGGCCGTCGCCGTGACCAACGCCAACGTGACCCGCTGACCCGTACCGCGCCGCCCGGCCCGCCCGGCCCCCCGCGCCGTCCCGTTCCACGCCCGTAGGGCCCTCCCTAACTATCTCTAGCCTCCCGTCGACGGGAGGGCAGCGATAGTTAGGGAGGGCCCTACGCCGGTTGGGTGGACTTTGG
>JAGPGQ010000041.1 GCA_018055925.1 Micropruina sp. | reverse complement strand
AACACATGGCTACTGCAGGCCGCACCAAGGCTCAGGCAGCTTCCAAGACGAAGCTGCGCCGCAAGGAGAAGAAGAACGTCACCGCCGGTCAGGCGCACATCAAGTCGACGTTCAACAACACCATCATCACCATCACCGACCCGACCGGTGCGGTGATCGCGTGGGCGTCCGCCGGCACCGTCGGCTTCAAGGGCTCCCGCAAGTCGACCCCGTTCGCCGCCCAGATGGCCGCCGAGGCCGCCGGGCGCCGTGCCATGGAGCACGGCATGAAGCGCGTGGACGTGTTCGTCAAGGGCCCCGGCTCCGGCCGTGAGACCGCCATCCGTTCGCTGGGCGCCGTGGGTCTCGAGATCGGCCCGATCTCGGACGTGACCCCCGTGCCGCACAACGGCTGCCGTCCGCCGAAGCGCCGGCGCGTCTGAGCCCGAGCCGAGAGAGAAGGACTGAACCATGGCCCGTTACACCGGACCCATCACCAAGAAGTCGCGCCGGCTCGGCACCGACCTGGTCGGCAACGACAAGGCGTTCGAGCGCCGCGCCTACCCGCCGGGCGTGCACGGCCGCGGCCGCACCAAGGAGAGCGAGTACCTGCTGCAGCTCCGCGAGAAGCAGAAGGCCCGCTACGCCTACGGCGTCCTCGAGAAGCAGTTCCGCCGCTACTACGAAGAGGCCAACCGCCTCGCCGGCAAGACCGGTGACAACCTGCTGATCATCCTCGAGTCGCGGCTCGACAACGTGATCTACCGGGCCGGCTTCGCCAACACCCGGCGGCAGGCCCGCCAGCTCGTGGTCCACGGCCACCTGCTGGTCAACGGCAAGAAGGTCAACATCCCGTCCTACCGGGTGAGCCCCTACGACATCATCGACATCGCCCCGAAGTCGATGAACACGCTGCCGTTCGTGATCGCGCGGGAGACCCACCACGAGCGCACGGTGCCGGCCTGGCTGACCGTTCGCCCGAACCGCGGCCGGATCCTGGTGCACCAGTTGCCCGTCCGCGACCAGATCACCATCGACGTTCAGGAACAGCTGATCGTCGAGCTCTACTCCAAGTAGGCCCATTCGGGGACGCCGGTTCGCCGGCGTCCCCGAAGCCCGCCCGGGACAGACCCGAGCGGTCACCAGGACTGCCGTCATATAGCGGTCGGCAGGAAAGGAAACACAACTACATGCTCATCGCACAGCGTCCGAGTCTGACCGAAGAGGTCATCGACGACTTCCGCTCCCGGTTCACCGTGGAGCCGCTGGAGCCCGGTGTCGGCTACACCCTGGGCAACTCGCTGCGCCGCACCCTGCTGTCGTCCATTCCCGGGGCGGCGGTCACCTCGATCAAGATCGAGGGCGTCCAGCACGAGTTCTCCACCATCGAAGGGGTCGTCGAGGACGTCACCGAGATCATCCTGAACCTCAAGTCGCTGGTGCTGTCGTCCGAGGAGGACGAGCCGGTCGTGATGTACCTGCGCAAGGCCGGCCCCGGTGAGGTCACCGCCGCCGACATCGCGCCGCCGGCCGGGGTCGAGATCCACAATCCCGACCTGCGCATCGCTACCCTGAACGACACCGGCCGGATCGAGATGGAACTGGTCGTCGAGCGGGGCCGCGGCTACGTGTCGGCGGCGCAGAACAAGAACATCGATGCCGAGATCGGCCGGATCCCGGTCGACTCGCTGTACAGCCCGGTGCTGAAGGTCACCTACAAGGTGGAGGCCACCCGAGTCGAGCAGCGCACCGACTTCAACCGGCTCACCCTGGACGTCGAGACCAAGCCGTCGATGACCCCGCGGGACGCGGTCGCGTCGGCCGGCAAGACCCTGGTCGAGCTGTTCGGGCTGGCCCGTGAGCTGAACGTGGACGCGGAGGGCGTCGAGATCGGCCCGTCGCCGGTGGACGAGCAGCTGGCCGCCGATCTGGCCCTGCCGGTGGAGGAGCTGAAGCTCACCATGCGCAGCTACAACTGCCTCAAGCGCGAGGGCATCCACACCGTCTCGGAGCTGGTGTCCCGCTCGGAGCAGGACCTGCTCGACATCCGGAACTTCGGCTCCAAGTCGATCGAAGAGGTCAAGCTGCGGCTGCACGAGATGGGTCTGTCGCTGAAGGACAGCGCGCCGGGCTTCGACCCGCTGGCCGCACTGAACCGCTACAACGACGACGCCGACTTCGGCGACGACTACTGATCCGCGAATAGGAGAACCCAGTCATGCCCAAGCCAACCAAGGGCCCCCGGTTCGGGGGCTCCCCGGCCCACCAGCGGATCATCCTGGCCAACCTGGCCAGCCAGCTCTTCGAGCACGGCCGGATCACCACCACCGAGGCCAAGGCGAAGCGCGTCCAGCCGCTGGCCGAGCGGCTGATCGCCAAGGCCAAGCGGGGCGACCTGCACAACCGCCGCCAGGTGCTGAGCACCATCACCGACAAGGGCGTGGTGCACGTCCTGTTCACCGAGATCGCGCCCAAGCTGGCCGATCGCGACGGTGGCTACACCCGGATCACCAAGATCGGTCCCCGCAAGGGTGACAACGCGCCGATGGCCGTGATCGAGATCGTCACCGAGACGGTCGAGGAGTCCCGCAAGGCGAAGGCCAAGGTCAAGGGTGCCGCCGCGGCGCCTGCGAAGAAGGCCGACAAGTCCGGGAAGAAGGCGGCTCCGAAGCGGGCTGTCGAGGAGTCGGCCCCGTCCGCTCCGTCGCCCGAGTCGGCTCCCTCGCCCGAGTCGGCTCCCTCGCCCGAGTCGGCTCCCTCGCCGGACTCGGCTCCCTCGCCGGACTCGGCCCCGTCGCCCGACTCGCCCCCGTCGGCTCCGTCGCCCGACGAGGCCCCGAAGAGCTGAACCTCGTCGCAACTGCCCGGTCCCGTCAGGGGCCGGGCAGTTGCGCGTTTCCGGCAGGCGATCGTCCCAACCGCTCGCCGAACTATTCCGCGCTCGCGAGGCTCGCGAGCCCTGAACACTCAGGCGAGCGGACGGGGGTTGCGGTCACAGACATCGCACAGCCGACCCACAGCCGGCGGCTCGGTCGTCTCCGTAGGGTTCTCGGCATGAGCCGACAGCAGACAGTCATCCCGATCCCCACCTACGAGGGGCGAGCCCTCCCGCGTCCGGACGAGGAGGTGGTGGACCAGGGACTGGCCTTCGACATCGGCACGTTGTTCAACCGCCGCCGGGTGCTCCAGCTCTTCGGCATCGGAGTGGCCGGTGGGACGCTGGCGGCGTGCGGCGTGACGACGTCCGGCACCTCCCCGACCACCGGCTCGACGGCCGCCTCGACCGCGACCGCCGACAGCACCACCGGGCTGACCGAGATACCGGACGAGACCGCCGGCCCGTACCCGGGGGACGGCTCCAACGGGCCCGATGTGCTGGAACAGAGCGGGGTCGTCCGGTCGGACCTCCGCAGCAGCTTCGGCGGCGCGTCCGGCACCGCGGAGGGCATTGCGATGACGCTGACCCTGACGATTCTCGACATCGCCGCGGGCGGCACCCCGATGACCGATGCCGCGGTCTACGTGTGGCACTGTGACCGCGCCGGCGAATACTCGATGTACTCGGACTCGATCGTCAACGAGAACTACCTGCGCGGCGTGCAGATCGCCGACGACGCGGGGGTGGTCAGCTACACCAGCATCTTCCCGGCCTGTTACGCGGGACGATGGCCGCACATCCACTTCGAGGTGTACCCGGACCAGGCCAGCATCACCGACTCCACCAAGGCGATCGCCACCTCGCAGGTGGCCCTGCCGCAGAACGCCTGCGACGCCGTCTACGCCACCACCGGGTACGAGCAGTCGGTGACGAACCTCTCCCAGCTGAGCCTGACCAGCGACAACGTGTTCGGCAACGACGGCGGGGTACACCAGCTGGCGACCGTTACCGGCGACGTCAGCCAGGGCTATACGGTCGCGCTGACCGTGCCGATCGACACCCGGACGACGCCGGGCCGCGGCTAGCAGGAGCCACCAACGCCGCGATCGGTGCCCGTCCGGGTTCAGGACTCCCGGCCCGGTGAGCGGGTGACCCGCAGCACGTGATGGTCGCCGAGCCGGATCGTGCCCCCGACCCGGACGGCGACGCGCTCACCCGGCCGCAGCCAGCGCTCGATCACGGTGGCGCCGGAGTCGGACGGGCAGGCCGCCCGGGTTCCGTTGGTGGTGCCCACGTCGGTCAGCCACAGGCACTCCGTGTCGGGCTCGACCAGGGCGTGCACCCGCGAGATGCTGCGGGTCGGATCCGGCAGGGCGATCGCAGCCCGGTCGTGGCCATCGTCCCCGGTGGGGGAGCGGCCGAGCAGCGTCGGGCCCTCGACGGTGAACTCGCCGCCACCGTCCAGGCTGAGTCGCCAGGTGCCGGTCGGAACCCGCTCGGGTGCCGTCCAGGTCTGCCGGGTGGCGTTGCCCTCCGGCGCGGAGATCGGCGCCACCGACTGGACGGGTGGCTGCAGCGGATCGGTGCCCCGGCGCAGATCGGCGTGCAGCAGGCGTCCCCGGATCAGTTCCCGGGGGGTGGGCGGGCGCAGCGTCTCGGAGCCGATCGTCCGGACGCGCAGGAGCCGGCGGGCCAGGGTCTGGCCGGTGCGGGTCAGGTCGACCAGGCCGGCCGCGGTCACGGCCAGCACGCCGAGCGCGGCCAGCGTCCAGGCACCGCCGGCGGACATCCCGGCCAGCGGAAGCAGCGGGGCCGCGGTCAGGGGCAGCAGGGCGATCAGCGCGTCCGCGCCGGCGGCGAGCCGGGCACGGCTCCCGGCGTCCGCGACGCCCGCGAGGCCACGGAGCATGCCCGGCGGGCGGGTGTCGGACACGTTCATGCGGCGGCTTTCTGGGTCGGGTCTCCGAGACTATCCAGCGGGGGTGCGGCCGCCCACCGGATGGGGAGTGCTCCCCACGACCGTCCCCCACGGCCCACACTCGTCCCATTGCCACGATCGGGTACACAGCAGAACGGCCCC
The DNA here is from genome assembly GCA_018055925.1 of Micropruina sp. Lineage (GTDB taxonomy): Bacteria > Actinomycetota > Actinomycetes > Propionibacteriales > Propionibacteriaceae > Micropruina. The sequence continues at coordinate 14,364 of JAGPGQ010000041.1, read as the reverse complement.
GCGTCGGTGCGGGGCCGTTCCACTTCTGGTGTCTCGGGGGCGGCAGCAAAAGTGGGCGACGGGCCGTCGATCCGGGGGAGGGAGACGGCCCGCCGAGTCTCAGAGCACGTGGCGGCAGCCCCAGGGCTGGAAGCCGCGCTTCTTGTGCAGGCGGTTGGCGACCGTGATCTGCTCGGCCTTGGTCGCCTTGTGCGGGTACTTGGCGAAGTTCTGGCCCTTGACCGAGCGCCAGGTGGCCAGGTTGAACTGCAGGCCGCCGTAGTAGCCGTTGCCGGTGTTGATGTGCCAGCGGTTGGTGGACTCGCACTTGGCGATCTTGTTCCACTTCTTCAGCCGGGCCAGATTGAGCCGGTACTTGCCCTTGGTGCCGACCCGGACCACCTTGTTGACGACCGGCTTGGTGATCACCTGGCTGACCAGCACGGTGGTGCGCTTGCCGTTGACCGTGGTGGTCCGGTAGGTGCGGGTCGCCTTGCCGTGGCTGCCCTTGGTGGCCACCTTGGTGATGCCCTTGCGCAGCTTCGACGTCTTCACCTTGACGGTCTTCTTCTTCAACGTCACGACCTTGGTCGTCACGGTGGTGGTGCTGCTGCTGGTGGACGTGTCGGCGTGCGCCGGCAGAACGGTTGCTCCCCCGGCCAGCAGGGTCAGGCTGGCGGTGACGGCGGTCAGCCGGGCGCTCGTGCGCTTGGTGGTCGTCAGCGGCATTCGATGATCCTTCGTGGTTCTGGTGCGGTACTCGGGTCGGGCTCAGGCGGCGTGCCGGCAGCCCCACGGCTGCAGGCCGGCCTTGGCGTAGTAGCGGTTGGCGACGGTGATCTGCTCGGCGCGGGTGGCCAGGTCGGCGCGCGGGGCGAAGTCGCCGCCGCCGTTGGCCCGCCACGAGGCGGTGGCGAACTGGAGGCCGCCGTAGTAGCCGTTGCCGGTGTTGATGTTCCAGCGGTTGCCGGACTCACACTTGGCGATCCGGTCCCACATCGCGGCGCGGGCCAGGTTGATGCCCTTGCCGGAGCTGCTACCGCCGGAGTAGCTGCTGCGGGTCACCTTGGTGCCGACCAGCTGGCGCTTGGCGACCGGGGCGGTGATCACCACCCGCTTGAGCACCTTCTTGGTGGTCTTGTCACCGTTCACCGTGGTGTACTCGTAGGTGACCGTCGCCTTGCCGTTGCGGCCCTTGGTGGTGGTCTTGGTGGTGCCGGCGGCCAGCTTGGCGGTCTTGGTCGAGATGGTCTTGTAGGCGACCTTCTCGTTGACGGTCCTGGTGGTCTTGGCGACTCGGGTGAGGGTGACCTTCTGCCCGTCCGTGATCGCGGCGGTGAGCGCCGGCTTGATCCGGTCGTGGGTGGTCAGGCTCAGCTTGTGCTCGGCGAGCAGGTCGGCCACCGTCGGTGCGGTGGTGGTCACCTTCTGCTTCTTGCCACCCACGGTCAGGGCGACCTGCTTCGGGGTCCGCACGTCGACCGTCACGCCCTCGCGTCCGATGCCGGCCGACCGGGACACCGAGAAGGCCGCACCGTCCAGGCCGCGCATTTCGGCGGTGGCCAGCGCGGCGTCCAGCGTGGTGGCGGTGGTGTAGAACTCGCTCGGCTTGCCGTCGATGGTCAGGACGACCTTGCGGGCGTACTGCACCTGGACGGTGCTGCCGTCAGTCAGGGGGCTGTCGGCGGAGGGGAAGACCAGGTCGCGGGGGCCCACCTCGACGTTGTTCTGCGCCAGCAGGTCGCCGACGGTGCCGGCGAAGGTGTTCGTCGTGGTGGTCTGGCCGTCGACGGTCAGGGCGACGGACTTGTCCAGCGAGGTGAAGGTGAGGGCACCGCCAGCAACGACGACCGCTCCGACGAGCGCGGTCAGTTTCCGGGACCAGATCACGAGTGAGACTCCAGAGGGTAGTGCGAGATGGGGGTTCTTGAGAACAACCTGAGAAGATTCTGACGGAAACTGAGAAAACATGCAAATCTCTCAGAGATACCCGTAGTCGGACGGTCGTCCCCGACTCGGGCGCTCCCTCGACTACTCCCGGCCCGCCGAGCTCCCGCGGGCCTTGGGCAGCAGGACGAGCGGATGGGATCGGGCAGCCGCACCGTCCCTCCTGGGCATCGACACCCGGCACGCCCCGACAACGCCGAAACGCTCGCCCTGCCCTCTCCCGCTCGCCTGAGTCAGGCGAGCGCGAAAGAGTTGGGCGAGCGTTTCGGGGAAGGTCAGAAGAGACCGGAGCCGGCCTCGCGGGCCTTGGTGAAGCGCTCGGTGACGTCGGCCCAGTTGACCACGTTCCACCACGCCTTGACGTAGTCGCCCTTCACGTTCAGGTACTGCAGGTAGAAGGCGTGCTCCCACATGTCCAGCTGCAGCACGGGCAGCTGGCCCACCGGCAGGTTGCCCTGCTGGTCGAACAGCTGGTTGATGTTGAGCCGGTTGCCCAGGGTGTCCCACACGAGCATCGACCAGCCGGAACCCTGGATCCCGTTGGCCACCTCGTTGAACTGGTTCTGGAAGCCCTCGAAGGAACCGAAGAACTCGTCGATCGCGGCCGCGATCTCACCCTCGGGACGGCCGCCGCCCTCGGGGGACATGTTCTTCCAGAACACCGAGTGGTTGATGTGGCCGCCGAGGTGGAAGGCGAGGTCCTTCTCCAGCTTGTTGATCGCCGCGAAGTCGCCGCTCTCGCGCGCGGCGGCCAGCTTCTCCAGCGCCGTGTTGGCCCCGGCCACGTACGCGGCATGGTGCTTGTCGTGGTGCAGCTGCATGATCTGCCCCGAGATGTGCGGCTCGAGTGCGCCGTAGTCGTAGTCGAGGTCCGGCAGCGTGTACGTCATCGGTACTCCTTTGTTGTGGCGGTCGTTGCTGGAGGTCGTTCAGTACCCCCAACCTGCCCTTCCAACACCCTATTCCGCCAGGCCGGCGCGCTCCACCGGATGCCGTCCGTCCCGAACGTCATCCAGGACCGGTGAGGGCAGGAACGCCGCCGGCCGGGCCGAGCGGCGCAGCAGCCGCAGCAGGGCGGGGCCGACCAGGGCGATCAGCAGCGCGTTGGTCAGGGCCCGGCCCAGGTTCCAGCCCATCGAGGTGGCCAGGTTGAACAACGCGAAGCGGTGCAGGTTCTGCAGCGGCCCCAGGGCCGGGTCGAACGACAGCTGGGTGTCGCCGCCGATCGCGAACGGCCAGAACGAGAAGTCCATCACCCAGCCGTAGACGAAGGCCGACAGCATGCCGTAGCCGACCAGCAGCCAGATCTCGGCGCGCCCCCGGGCGGGCGGCAGCAACCCGGCGAACAGGCCGACGAAGCCGGCCGCCAGCATCTGGTAGGGCAGCCAGGGGCCGACCCCCGAGGTGATCAGCGCCGAGCTGACCATGGTGATCGCGCCCAGCGCGAAGCCGAACCCGGCGCCGAACACCCGTCCGCCCAGGATCAGCACGAAGAAGATCAGCTCGAACCCGGCCGTCCCGGCGCTCAGCGGACGCAGGATCGTCCCGACCGCGGCCAGCACCCCCAGCATCGCCAGGGTGCGGGCGTCCATCCGTCCGCCGGTGATCTCGGCCAGGACGACCGCCAGCACGATCGGCAGCACCAGCGCGAACACGATCGGTGCCTGCTCGGGACTCATCCCCGAGTCCGGGCGCAGGAACAGCGGCCAGGCGAACGCCACCGCGCCGAGGATCATCGCGACCGCGACGGCCGGCGAGATCCGGCGTGACGCCGGCCCGGTCTCCGGGTGGGGGTGCCGGTTCATCGCAGCCCCCGGACGAGGTCGTCCGGTGTGAGCACCGGGAGCGGGGTGAACACCTTGGCCAGCTGCGGCGCATAGGCCGGGGACGAGGTGACCACGGCCGCCGTCGGACCGTCGGCGATCAGCTCCCCGTCGGCCAGCAGCAGCGTCCGGTCGGAGACGGTTGCGGCGAACTCGACATCGTGGGTGCTGATCAGCACGGCCGCGCCCGTCGCCGCCAAGGCGCGGACGATGCCCCGCAACTCCGCCTTGGCGCGGTAGTCGAGGCCACGGGTCGGCTCGTCCAACAGCACCACCGGCGGACGAGCCGCCAACTGGATGGCCAGCACCAACGCCAGCCGCTGGCCCTCCGACAGGTCGCGCGGGTCGCGGTCGGCGGGCAGGTCCACCCCCAGGGTGCGCAGCAGGGCGGCGGTGGTGCCGGGCTCGGCGGTGCTTTCGGCGTCGGCCTGGGCGCATTCGGCGGCCACGCTCGACAGGTACAGCAGGTCGGCGGCGGTCTGCGGCACCAGGGTGACCAGCCGCCGCGCCTCGGCGGCCGGGAGCGGACGGGGGTCGCGGCCGGCCACCGCGATCTCGCCGGCCGAGCTGAGCGCACCCTGCAGCGCCCACAGCAGCGACGACTTGCCGGCGCCGTTGCGGCCCAGCAGCGTGCTGACGGTGCCGCCGGCCAGGTCGAGGTCGACCCGGTCCACCGCGACCAGGTCGCCGAAGCGCACCTCGACGCCGCGGGCCGTCAGCACCACCGGCTCGGTGGCCGGCGGCGCCGGCTGCGGGACGGTCGGCAGCAGCCCCTCGGCCTGGGCGCGCCGGCGGGCCTCCCGCACGCTGAGCGGCATCCGCCGCCAACCGGCGACCCTGGCGAGCTCGGCCAGCGGGGGAGCGGCGCCGGAGCGCGCGAGCACCTCGGCCGGGTCACCGTGGACGAGGCTGCCGTCACCCGGCAGCCAGATCATCGAATCGGCGGCGTGCATCACCCGTTCCAGCCGGTGCTCGGCCAGCACCACGGTCAACCCGACGTCGTGCACCAGGGTGGCGATCGCGCCCAGCACGTCCTGCGCGGCGGTCGGGTCGAGCGCCGAGGTCGGTTCGTCCAGCACCAGGATCCGGGGCTGGGCGGCCAGTACCGCGGCGATCGCTACCCGTTGCTGCTGGCCGCCCGAGAGTTCGGTCAGGGGACGCCGCCGCAGCTCGGCGATGCCCATCAGGTCGAGGGTCTCCTCGACCCGCTTGCGCATCGCGGGGGGCGCGATGCCCAGCTGTTCCAGGCCGTAGGCGATCTCGTCCTCGACGGTGTCGGTGACGAAGCCCCGCAGCGGGTCCTGGCCGACATGGCCCACCACGTCGGCGAGATCGCGCGGCCGGTGGACGGCGGTGTCCCGCCCGTCGACCAGCACCCGCCCGGACAGGGTGCCACCGGTGAAATGCGGCACCAGGCCGTTGATCGCGCCCAGCAGGGTGGACTTGCCCGAACCGGTCGCGCCGATCACCAGGCACAGGTCACCCTCCGGCAGTTCGAACGAGACCTCCTCCAACGTGGGACGGCCGGCACCGGCGTAGCGGACGCCGACCCGGTCGAAGCTGATCGTCATGCCGGCACCGGCTTGGTCTCGGGCGTCGCCCGCGGCCGCAAGGACCGCACCCGGGTGTCGTTGCGCGCCGAGGCGACCGGGACGTGGCGGCGCGGGCGGCTCAGCGGCAACGGCGCCAGCACCAGCCCCAGGACGGCCAGCATGGGTGCGCTGAGTTCGGGCCACACCAGCGGATGGGTGCTCGGCGTCAGGGTGCCCGCGCCGAGCAGCGCGCTGAGCGCGGGGGACAGGGCGTCCGGGTCCAGCCGGCCGAGGCTCAGCACGAGGGCCACGGCCAGCACCCCGGCGGCGGCCACCAGGGTCTCGCGGGCACCCCACGGATGCGGCCGGTACACGCTGACCCGCAGCCGCCGTCCGGCCGCCCGCAACGCCAGGCCCGCGCCGGCCATCCCGGCCGCCACCAGAGCGCAGGCGAGCTGCCAGTAGTCGGTGCTGAGCAGCAGGAACACCCCGAGCGTCGCGGACGCCGAGGCCAACAGCATGGCGGTCAGGGCACCGGCGGCGGGCAGCCCCCGGGTCCTGCCGAAACCGCGCGACTCCATGCCGGCCGCGAGCGCGAGCGAGCGGTCGATGGCATCGGCGAGCACCGGCATCGCCACCGTGCGCAGGGCACGCAGATTGCGGGCCGAGTCGCCGCGCAGCCGGCGTGCGCGATGCACCCGCTGGATGCTCTCGATCAGCTGCGGCGCCACGCTCAGCGCGATCACCACCGCGACGGACGCGTCATAGAGGGCGGCCGGTACCGAACGCAGCGCCTGGCGGGGATTGGCCAGCGCATTCGCGGCGCCGATGCAGAGCAACATCACCGCGAGCCGCAGGCCCTCATAGAGGGTGCCGGCCAGCGCCTCGGCGGTCACCGGGCCGCCGAGCGTGATCCCGGCCGCCCAGGCGGGCAGCGGCACCGACGGCAGGCTGAACAGCACGGTCTCGCCGCTGCCCCCGCCGAGCAGGATCCGGAAGAACACCCGGACGCCGATCACGAACAGCGCGAGCAGCAGGTAGAAGCGCACCGAGCGGGCCCAGGGCGAGGCGCTGCGGCGCAGCATCACCACCGTCACCACCGCGACGGCGATCAGGCTGAGCAGCAGGGGATTGGTGGTGCCGCTGACGGCGATCCCGATGCCGATCGCCCAGCACCACCAGGCCCACGGGTGCAGCGAGGTCAGGGCCGGCGTCGCTTCCAGAGCCACCAGCCGCCGACGGCGGCCGCACCGGCGACCACGATCGAGACTACGACGATCGTGCCGGCGGGGCTGCCCGTCCCGGCGTCCCCGGGACTCGACTGGACGGACGGGGACGGTGCCGCGGTGCCGTTCTCGGCGGGTGCGGTCGTGGATGCGGCCGGCGGGGTGGCGCCCGGCGGCGGCGCCGGATCGTCCGCCAGCGACACGTAGCGCCAGCCCTCGGCGTCGCCGGGCTTGGGCTGGGACGTGTCCGGACCCGTCTGGGCGTAGCCCCAGGCCGAGTAGCTGCCGTCCGCCTGCCGGCTGGCCGTCCAATAGGACCAGTAGGCCTTCGCCATGTCGGGCTTGGCGGGCTTGCCCGCGATCTTGGTCACCAGGTTCTTCTCGAGGGTGGCGGTGAACCCGGCGCTGCGCAGCGCCTCCAGGCCGGTGCCGTGCTCGGTGGCGCACGCCGTGGTGGTGCCTCCGCCGGCCGTCCCGTAGTCGACCACCACCCAGACTCCGGTGCAGCTGGTTGCCTGCGGCGACGCGGTAGCCTCCGGTGCCGCGACCGGACGGACGGCGCCGGCGACCGCCGCGGGCGCGACCAGGCCCGCGGTGAGCAGCGTGAACAGGACCGCGATCACAGCCTGCCGGGCTCGGGCCGGACCGGTGCGGGTGGCCGCAGCCCCGGCGGTGAGGATCCGCTTGAGCGGGGAGAACATCTGAGTCCTTTCGCGGGTGGCCCACGATGGATCCGGACCAGACGCGTCAGGCTCCCCCGTGCACCACGACGGGTTCCGTACGAGCCGGAGCGAGGCAGGCATTCCGACTGTCGACGGTCACGTCGTCACGGCTGCGGGTCAGTCCCGGACTTGCACCGGGTTCCCCTGCGGAACGCTCAGGTGAGGCTCACGCTACTCCACCCGGACGGCGGGCCGCTGCCGATCCGCCCGAGGCCCAGCCTCGATCCGCCCGTGGGCGCCGTGGGCGCAGACCGACGGCTCAGGCTTATTCCTCGGCGTCGGCGGACGGGGGATCGCCCGGACGGCCCTCCAGGCGTTGCTTGATGGTCTCGAAGGCGTGCTGTCCGCGACCGACCGCGTCGCTGGCGAAGCCCTTCAGGTTGCCGCCCGCGTCGGTCGCGAAATCCTTCAGGTTCCCGCCCGCGTCGGCCGCGAAGTCCTTCAGGTTGCCGCCGGCGGCCACGCCGGCCTCCTTCACGTTGTCGAAGGTGTCGGCGGCGAACTCGCGGACCTGGCCGCTCACCTGCTTGGCCTTGGCCAGGAGCCCGTCCAGGAAGCCGCTGCCCCCGGCGACGTCGTCATCGGCCACGCTGGGCTCCTCTAGCCGTTGGGTCAGAACGTCCATGCACTCGTCACCTTAGGGACACCGGGGCGTCATCGGATAGTCGCGACACCGTGAACACCCGGAATCCCTTCGCGCTGGCGGTCCGTTCGCAGCGCCAGCCCTGGCCGGTCAGCCAGCGCTGCAGCGAGTCGGCCCCCAGGTTGCGGCCGACGACCAGGCGCGCCACGCCGTCCGGTTTCAGCCGGGGCAGCCAGGTGAGCAGCAGGTCGTGCAGCGCCTGCTTGCCGATCCGGATCGGCGGGTTCGACCAGATCTCGTCGTAGGTGGCGGACGGATCGGCGTCCGCCGGCAGCAGCGGCCGGACCCGGTCACCGACGCCGTGCGCGCGGGCGTTGTCGGCGCACAGGGCCAGGGCCCGCGGGTTCACGTCCACCGCGTCCACCACCGCGCCCGGGCAGGCGCTGGCCAGGGCGACCGCGAGCACACCCCAGCCGCAGCCCAGGTCGAGCAGCCGGCCGGCGCCGTCCGGCGCCGCGCTGGAACGCAGCAGGACGGCGGTGCCCAGGTCGAGTCCGTCGGCCGAGAACACCTCGTTGGCGGTGCTGAACCGCCAGTCGGTGTCCCAGAACCGGACGTCGACCGTGCGGCGTCGCTCGGGCCCGGTGGGCTCGGCGAAGTAGTGGCTCATGCGTCCGGCTCCAGGCTGCGGCGGGCACGCGCCGCCGTGGCCCGGGCGGCCAGCTCGCGATCGGGCGGGTAGCCGACCTCTTCCAGGGTCAGCCCGGTGGCCGGCATCACGCGCACCTCACCGGCCCGCCGGCCGGCGTCCAGCAACCCGACCAGCCAGTCCGCGTCCTGCCGTTTGGTGGCCACCGCCACCAGGGCGCCGACCAGCGAACGGACCATCGAGTGGCAGAACGCGTCGGCCCGGACGGTGATCTCGGCGATGTCGTCCCAGGTCCGGCGCGCGCTGAGCTGCTGCAGGTTGCGGATCGTGGTGGCCCCGTCGCGCTGCTTGCAGAACGCGGCGAAATCGTGCAGCCCGACCAGCCGCGGGGCGACCGCGTTGATCCGCTGCAGGTCGAGTTCGGTGCGCACCGCGGTGACGTGCCCGCGCAGCAGGGGATCCGGGGTCGAGTCGGCCAGCCGGTAGACGTAGCGCCGCCAGATCGCCGAGAACCGGGCGTCGAAGCCGGGCGGCGCCAGGCTCACCCGGCGCACCACGACATCGGACGGCAGCACGTTGCGCAGCCGGTAGGTCAACTCGCTGACCGTCTTCGGCACGTCGTTGACGTCGGGCAGGTCGACGTGCGCCACCTGACCGCGGGCGTGGACGCCGGCGTCGGTGCGTCCGGCGCAGGTCAGGTTCACCGGTTCGTGCAGCCGCAGCACCCGTGGGATCCAGGCCTCCAGCTCCTCCTGCACGGTGCGCAGCCCGCGCTGCCGGGCCCAGCCGTGGAATTCGCTGCCGTCGTAGGCGATGTCGAGGCGCAGCCTCACCGCCGTCCCCCTTCTCGGATGCCGTAACACAGGTCGTAGATGGTGCGGCCGGCCGCGATTCCCTTGGCCTCGTACCTGCTCCGTGGACGATCCTCCCACCGCGGCGCCCAGCCCGCATGGCGGTTCACCAGCCGCGGATGCCCGTCCAGCACCTCGCGCATGTGCAGGGCGTAGTCCTCCCAGTCGGTGGCCAGCCGCCACAGCCCGTCGGTGGACAGCTTCGCGGCCACCAGATCGGCGAACGGGCGGGACACCAGGCGTCGCTTGTGGTGCCGGGTCTTGTGCCAGGGGTCGGGGAAGAAGGTCCACAGCTCGGCCAGTGAGCCGTCCGCGATCAGGGTGCCGAGGGCGTCCACGCCGTTGGCGACGACCACCCGGACGTTGCCCACCCCGGCCCGGGCGCACTTCGACAGCGTGCTGGCCACCGCCGGCTCGAACACCTCGAACGCCAGGTGGTTGCGCTCCGGACGGGACGCGGCGACCGCCGCGATCACGTCGCCGGTGCCGCCGCCGATCTCGACCACCAGGGGAGCCGCGCGGCCGAAGGCCGCCGTCCAGTCGACCCGGGCATCGGGAGCGACGGACGTGGTGGCGTGCCGGGTCGGCACCCGGATCACCCAGTCGGCGTGCTCGCGCCACGCCTTCTCCTGGCTGGGGTTCATCCGCGCGCTGCGCCGGACGAACGAGACGACCTCCCGCCGTGCCCGTGGTGGTGCCGTTCCCATGCGGCCAGGTTATCGGCGGATCGCGGAGGTCCGTACCGGTGGCTTCGTTGCGGCCGGTCGTCCCGGGCCGGAGCCGGATCTCGTGGTGGGACGGGATGCCGTCGCGGCTGCACCGGGCCTGACCGGGGATCTCGTCGTCGCGGGACGGGAGTGTCGTCGCGGCCGGTCATCCCGGGCCGGACCCGGGATCTCGTCGCCGAGCGCCGGTCTGCGACCCTGGGCGTAGGTCCCCGGAATCGTCCCTGAACGGTGCCCTACCGCGCCCTCGACGCGGACGCGTCCCGGCACACTGGAGGAGTGCGAACCCTCTTGAACCTGATCTGGCTGATCTTCGGCGGCTTGTGGCTGGCCATCGGCTACTTCTTCCTCGGCCTGCTGGCCTGCATCTTCATCATCACCATTCCCTTCGGCGTCGCCTCGATGCGGATGGCCGCCTATGCGCTCTGGCCGTTCGGCAAGACGATCGTCGCCAAGCCCACCGCCGGGGTCGGTTCGGCGCTGGGCAACATCATCTGGTTCCTGGTGGCGGGCCTGTGGCTGGCCATCGGTCACCTGACCACGGCGGCCGCGCAGGCGATCACGATCGTCGGTATTCCACTGGCGATCGCCAACATCAAGATGATCCCGGTCACCTGTGTGCCGCTCGGCAAGGACATCGTCGACACCCGGCACATCCCCTACGGCGCGCAGCCGGTTTACAGCTTCTGAGGACGCGTACCTTTCCGGCGCTCCGCCGGATGCGGGAGACCCGGGCGGATCGCCCGGGTTCTTCGCTTGCCGGGACTCGCGCTACGTGTTGGCGGGCCGCGCGCTTGCCTGTGGTCAGGCGGTGGCGAGCGCGTCCGCGATCGGCTGCTCGCCGTCGTTGAACCGGATCGTCCGACCGATCGTCGCCGGCTCGATGAGCGCGTGGGCGACGACCAGGGCGACGTTGGCGCGGGACACCTCGCCCGCGGCCGTCGCGCGGGCGTCGATCCGTCCGGTCGGCTCGGCCAACGTGAGCCGGCTCGGCCCGAGCACCGTCCAGTCCAGGCCCGACGAGCGCAACTGCTCGTCGGCTTCTGCCTTCGCCTGGGCGTAGGCGTAGAACGAGTCCGCCGGGTCGAGGCCGTGCTGCAGCGACGACCCGAAGTACGACACCATCACGAAGCGAGTCACGCCGGCGGCTGTCGCGGCGTCCATAGCGCGCACGGCGGCCTCGAAATCCACGGCGCGGGTGCGCGCCGGGTTCCCGCCGCCGGCACCGGCCGACCAGACCACGGCATCGTGCCCGGCGATCAGCCGCTCGAAGGCGGCGCCGTCCTCCCGCTCCATGTCGAACACGACCGGTTCCGCGCCGGCCGCGCGGACGTCGGCCTCGTGTTCGGGATTGCGGATCACCGCGGTGACCTGGTCGCCGCGGGCGGCGAGCAGCGGTGCGGTGCGGAGGGCGACCTTGCCGTGGCCGCCGAAGATCAGGATCCGTGCCATTTCCCCAGCCTACGTAGCCCGTCCGGTGCGCGCCGGATCTCGTCCACCAGGGTGCGGGGCCGCCGCGTGAACGGGAATAGGAACCGTCCCCTGAACGGGATTGGGGACGGTTCCTTGAACCGTTCAGAGAACCGTCCCCTGAACGGGAATAGGAACCGTCCCCAACGATTCTCCCCGGTCAACCTCGGGGATCCCGGGGCGAGACCGGGATGACCTTCACGGCGGCATCCCAACGCAACCGACGGGCCCGCGGCTATTTCTTGTAGTTCGGCAACAGGTGGGACGGCAGGAGTTCGTAGCCGTGGAACTCCCGAGTGAACGTGCCGGAGCCGTGGCCGATGCTGCGCAGGTCGATCGCGTAGCGGGAGAGTTCGGCCTGCGGCACCAGGGCCCGGACGACGGCCTTGCGGTCGAGCGCGTCAGAGCCGAGCACCTGGCCCCGGCGTCCCGAGAGGTCGGTCATCACCGCGCCGAGGTATTCGTCGCCGACGGTAACCGTCACCAGGTCCAGCGGCTCCAGCAGCGCGACCGAGCCGTTCGCCGCCGCCTCCTTGATCGCCAGCGCGCCGGCCATCTGGAACGCCATGTCGGAGGAGTCGACCGAGTGCGCCTTGCCGTCGTACAGCGTGACCCGGACGTCCACCATCGGGTAGCCGGCGAAGACGCCCTTGTCGAGCTGGTTGCGGATGCCCTTCTCGACCGAGGGGATGAACTGCCGCGGCACCGCGCCGCCGACCACCTTGTCGACGAACTCGAACCCGCCGCCGCGCTCCAGCGGCTCGACCTCGATGTTGCACACCGCGTACTGCCCGTGCCCACCGGACTGCTTCACGTGCCGGCCCAACGCCTTCGCCGCACCGGTGAAGGTCTCCCGCATCGGGATCCTCAGCTCCTCCTGCTCGACCCGCACCTGATAGCGCTCCACCAGCCGGCCGAGCAGCAGGTCGGCGTGCGCCTGTCCGGTGGTCCACAGCACCAGCTGGTCGCCGGCGCCGCGGTCGAGCCGGACGCTGGAGTCCTCCACGGCGAGCCGCTGCAGGGCGCCGGCCAGCTTGTCCTCGTCGTTGCGGGTCGCGGCCCGGATCGCGAGCGGCAGCAGCGGGTCGGGCAACGGCCAGGCCTCGACCACGCCGGGACGGTCCTTCGCCGACAGGGTGTCTCCGGTCTCGGCGGTGCCCAGCTTGGGCAGCAGCACGATCTCGCCCGCGATCGCCTGCTGCCGTGGCTTCAGCTCCGATCCGACCGCACCCTGGATCAGCCCGATCCGCTCCTCGTTGTCGTGGTCGGGATGCGCGTCGTCCTCGCGTCCGGAGGTCCAGGAACGATGACCCGAGACATGCACCACGTCGTCGGTCCGCAGCGTGCCCGAGAACACCCGGACCATCGAGAGCCGGCCGGCGAACGGGTCGGTGGTGGTCCGGATCACCTGCGCCACCAGCGGCGCCTCCGGATCGGACTCGGTCTGCGGCAGCACCTCGCCCTCGGTGGTGGTCAGCGGCGGATTGGGGTGCAGGCCCGGGGTGGGGAAGCCGTGCTCGATCAGGGCGATCAGCTCCTCGATGCCGACGCCGGTGCCGGTCTGCACGGGCACCACCGGGAACAGGTTGGCGGTGGCCACCGCCTTCATCAGGTCGTCCAGCACCGTGTCCAGGTCGAGGTGTTCGTCGTCGGTGAGGTACTCGTCCATCAGGGAGTCGTCCTCGGCCTCGGTGATGATCGACTCCAGCAGTGGGCCGCGGTAGGTCTCGACCTGGTCGTCGTGCGCGTTCAGCGTCCGGTTCACCGGTTCGCCGGCGGAGTAGTCGTGCTCCTCCAGGGTGAGCAGGCCGATGTTGCCGGCCACCTGGCCGGGACCCGAGAAGGTGGGGACGTGGGTGGGGTGGACGCCGTCGCCGAAGCGTTCCTGGCACTGCTCCACCGAGGTGTCGAAGTCGGCGTGCCCGGCGTCCAGTTTGGTCAGCACGATCACCCGCGGCAGGTTCGCCCGGCGGCATTCGTCCCACAGCGACTCCGCGGCACCGTCGATGCCGTCGGCCGCGGACAGCACGAAGATCGCCGCGTCGGCCGCCCGGATTCCGGCCCGCAACTCGGCGACGAAATCCGGATGGCCCGGGGCGTCCAGCAGATTCACCAGGGTGTCGCCGGTGACGAACGACGCCAGGAACAGCTGCGCCGCCCGCTCGGCGTCCTCCTTCTCGCCCCGGTAACCGGGCACCCTGGCCTTCAGCAGCTGCTCGAAGAGTGAGGTTTTGCCCGACCCCGCGTTTCCGATCAGCACGACATTGCGGACGTCGTCGGGGCTGGTCACCTGCATGGTCGTCGCGTTCACCCTTGAACTCATGTCCCTACCTAACACCCGGTGCAGGGGTGTCGCATAGAGTCCGGCGAACTGTCCGTTCCGCGGTCGGCGGTCACCGAGCAACCCGGCTCGCGGTCCTGATCCTGGCGGCGCGATCCCGGCGTTCGCCGGGATGACGGGTCTTGTCGCCAGGGGATGCGGCGTTCGGTCGGATGCCTCGCAAGGCCGACGAGGGAGGCTGAGGAGAACGCGGCGAGGCGCCTGCCCGGCGTCGCGCAGCGGGTGAAGGTTGGTGGCCGCGGCACTAGGGTTGGGGAAACCCCCGAAGGGAGGCGGCATGGACATCTTCCTGGCGCTGGTGCGCACCCTGGTCTTCGTCGTGGCCACCGTGATCGCCACGGTGTACGTGGGCCGCCGGCTGGCACGCGGGCTCGCCCTGGCCTGGACCGGGACGACCCTGCTGGCGTTGCACTGGCTGATCCAGTTCGGTTGGACGACCTACACCGCGGGCGCGGCCGGGCAGGCCTCGGACGCCGATGGCTGGGCCGCCTGGTCGGGGCACCTGCTGCCGTTCTT
>JAGPGQ010000242.1 GCA_018055925.1 Micropruina sp. | reverse complement strand
GGGGTGTCGATCCGGACGCCGAAGGTGGCCTCGATCGTCGGGGCGTTGGTGATCCGGAACAGCGCGACGGCGCTCATCTGCAGGTGCAGGTCGACGGCGGCGACGTCGCGGACGAAGTATGCAGACAAATTCCCTGTTTGTGAACCATCTAGTTAGTTCAATTTTCCGGAATCTGCGTTCCGGGCTCCGCTGCCGAGCCCGGTCGAGGGCTTCACGGTGCGGCGACGCCGGCACCCGCACTACGACGAGGAGCCCGGCAACCGCCGGCTGAGCGCGTCGGTCGCCGAGCTCTTCGCGGCGCCGGCTCGGGCCGGCGTGTGGGATTACGTCAGATTCGCACCGGCCTCCGCCTCAGCCGCCGGAGGGCACCCCACGATCTGACGTAATCTGACACGCCGGCCATGGCTGCGAGCCGCTGGACGGCTGGCGGGCCGTACGGACGACGTCCGAGGCTCACGCCCCGGCGATCTCCACGACGCCGCCCGTCCGCGCGGCCTCGGTGACCGCCTCGACCACCTGCAGCGCCTTCAGCCCGTCGCGGGCGCTGCAGATCGGCTCGGCCTCGCCCCGGATCACCGCGGCGAAGTGGCTGACCTGGTTGGCGAGCGGATCGCTGCGGTCGATGCTCTCGACGGTGGTGTTCATCGGCTCCCACCACGAGCGCGTGCCGGCGAACGTCCTCACCCGCATGGCCGGCACCGACAGCGATCCATCGGTGCCGGCGATGTGGTAGCAGTCCTCGTCGTCGAAGGATGAGTAGCTGAGGTTCTCCTTCGCCGTCTGTTCCCACGAGCGAGCGGACGCCGCGGCGTCCGAGAGCAGGAAGGTGCCCAGCGCACCGTTGGCGAAGGTGAAGACCATCGCCGCGGTGTCTCGACCGGGAAGCCCCGGGTGGCGTTGGAGGTGACGGCCTGCACCCGGACGATGTCGCCGACCAAGGACAGCAGGTTGTTCACCTCATGGATCAGGTTGAGCAGGATCGGGCCCCCGCCAAGGTTCCGCCGCCAGCCGTCGCCTACGTCGAAGTAGTCGTCGGGCTTGTAGAACATGGCCGTGCCGACGACGGCGACCAGGGGCCCGAGGCGTCCGCTCTGGACGATCGCGCGGGCCTTCGCCATCACCGGGCCGTAGTTGCGGTGATGGCCGGTGAGGACGGGCACCCCGGCCGCCTCACTCGCCTCGACCAGCCTGGTCGCGTTCTCGACCGTGTCGGCGATCGGCTTCTCGACGATCACCGGGACGCCGGCGGCGACGCAGGCCAGGCCGCCCTCGGCGTGCAGCCGGTTCGGCGTCGCCAGGATGATGCCGTCGGGCTTTTCGCCCGCGAGCAGCTCGTCGAGCGTCGGGTACAGGCGGACGCCGTACCGTGCGGCCAGCACCTCGCGGTCGGGGCCGGGCTCGACGATGGAGTGGATCCGGGCGTCCGCGCTGCGGTCGATCTCCTCGAGATGCCGCTTGCCGATCAGGCCGCCGCCGACGACGACGGCGATGTGGACGGCTTCCATGGTCGCCTCTGCCTGGGCGGGCCGCCGGGTCAGGCGTCCAGCTGGGCGATCACGAACTCCAGCGCGAGGGTGTAACCCATCACGCCGAACCCGGCCATCACGCCGACCGCGATGTCGGAGAGGTAGGAGTGGTGCCGGAACGCTTCGCGCTTGTGCACGTTCGAGATGTGCACCTCGCAGAACGGGAGCTGGACGCCCGAGAAGGCGTCCCGGATCGCGACGCTGGTGTGGGTGTAGGCGCCGGGGTTGATGATCACGAAGCGGGTGCCGTCGGTGCGGGCGGCGTGCAGCCGGTCGACGATCGCACCCTCGTGGTTGCTCTGGAAGCAGTCGACCTGGTGGCCCGCGGCCTCGCCCTGGGCGATGGCGGCGGCCTCGACGTCGGCCAGGGTGGTGGCGCCGTAGATCTCGGGCTCGCGGGTGCCGAGGAGGTTCAGGTTCGGGCCGTTGATCAACAGGATGGACATGCGTGCTTCCTTCGTGGTGCGTCGTTGCGGTGGGGTCATCGTGCCAGGTCGGCCAGCGCCAACTCGACCAGTTCGCGCGGCGGGTTGACCTCGGCCGGGCTGCCGAGGTCGCGCAGCACGATGAAGCGCCACCCGTCGCGATACTTCTTGTCCCGGTCGAGCGACCATTCGAGCTGCTCCAGCGAGTAGCTGGCGCTGGTCGGCAGGCCGAGAGCGGTCAGCACGGTGCGGTGGGCGTCCACGCCCTCGGCCGGCAGCCAGCCGAGCCGGTGGGAGAGGTGGGCGGCGGCCATCATCCCCAGGCTGAGGGAGCCGGCCACCTGGCCGGGAGCGGCGGCCTCGAAGGCCCGGCTGAAGGTGTGGCCGTAGTTGAGGTGGGCGCGGGCGCCCTCTTCCCGTTCGTCGGAGGTGACGATGTCGGCCTTGATCTCGACGCTGCGCCGGACGGCGTGCAGCAGGGCCGCCGGTTCGGCGGCGGTGAGGCTGGGGGCGCGGTCGCCGAGGAAGCCGAGCAGGTCGCGATCGGCCAGCAGCGCGTGCTTGGCGATCTCGGCCAGGCCGGCGGGGTAGTCCGGACTCCCGGAGGCCAGGTCGGCGTCGCACATCACCAGCACCGGCTGGTGCACCAGGCCGAGCAGGTTCGGGCCCTGGGCCAGGTGGATGGAGTTCTTGCCGCCGATCGCCGAATCGGCCTGGGCCTCGAGCGTCGTCGGCACCAGGACGAACCGCATGCCGCGGTGGTAGATAGCGCTCAGGAAACCGACCAGGTCGACGGTGGGCTCGCCGCCCACGCCGATCAGCAGGTCCCCGCGGTGGATGGCCAGGTCGGCCAGCTGGCCGGCGAGGCGTCCGACCTGCTCCAGGCTCTTCACCTGTGCCGGGGTGGTGTCGGCGGGCAGCCGCAGCTGGTGGACCTCCGTGACCCCTCCGGCGACGGCGTGGGCGACCCGGGCGCCGGCTTCATCGTCGCCCGGCCCGGAGATCACCACCACGTGGCGCACCTCGGGCAGCTCCGGCAGCAGCCGGCCCAGTTCGTCGAGGACGCCGTGGCCGACGTGGACGCGGTAGCTGCCGCCGGGCGGTGCGACCAGGATGCCGGGGCTGCCGTCGAGTTCGGCGGTCGCGGTCAGCCGGGCCAGGATCTCGAAGGCGACGTCCTCGACCCGGCGTCCGGTGGTGAACGAGGTGACGGACGCCGTGGTGGCGTAGATGTCGAGGCGGGAGGCGTAGAGGGCGTCCAGCCCCGGCTTGCCCAGCAGCGGGCGGTAGGTGTCGCCGCCGACCCGGGCCAGCGCCTCGGGCAGCTCGACGTGCAGGTAGACCACGGTGTGCCGGCGCAGCGCCTCGCGGGTGGCCGCCGAGCCGCAGGCGCCGCCACCCAGGGACAGCACACAGGCCTGCCCGTCCAGCAGTTCGGCGATGGTGCGCTCCTCGAGCGCCCGGAATCCCGGTTCGCCCAGGTCGTCGAAGAGGGCCGAGATGCTGCGCCGCTGCTGGTGCTCGATGACCAGGTCGCTGTCGACGAAGGGCAGCCCGAGCCGTTCGGCCAGCAGCCGCCCGATGGTGGTCTTGCCCGCACCCATGAATCCGATGAGGACGATCACGCTGGGCTCCTGGTCGGGCGCTCGGGCTCCACCCGACGTGACGGGCGGCTTGTCGCTCGGGAGTCTAGTGTCCCGGCGTGGGACGGCCGTCCGGGGTTCGGACGCTGGCCCGCCCGCATCCGCGCGTGCGGCGTCCGATCAGGTGGTGCCGCCGGGCACGCCGGCGAGACTGCCCCCGAACCGATCGGCCCCGGCCGCGGGGATGCCGCCCGCACCCGGTCGCCAACTGCGCACGGCACCGCCGCCGAACGGCACCACGTGCACCAGGCCGGTGGCGTAGGTGGTGTCGGTGGGCGAGCCGATCAGCAGCACCCGCTCGGTGGCGCCGAACACGGTCGAGACCCGTTCGCCGAACCGGTCGTTCGACCGTGCGGCGCTGAGGAATCCGGCGCTGTCCTGGGTGTAGGTGACCTCCGAGCCGAGGCTGTCGATCGGGAAGACCTGCACCTGGCCGGCGTCCTCGTAGCCGTTGACCTTCTCGCCCGGCACGCCGACCGCCAGCCGGGTGTGGGTGTCGCCGAGCCCGGGAGCGATCCAGGCGAGGCTGCCGCCGAACTCGTCGCCGGGTTCGGCGGAATCGCCGACTCCGGCGGTGTCCTGGGTCAGCGAGGTGCCGATGGAGATGTCGCGCCGATCGGAGCTGAACAGTTGCACCAACCCCGCGTCGGCGTCGCTGCCGATGTCCTCGCCGGGCGCGCCGACGGCGAGCCGCGAGGCGGAGCCGACGCGGATCGCGTCCACGGTCGAACCGTAGCGGTCGCCCTTCTCGGCCGTCCCGGGGACGCCGGGGGCGTCCTGGTCGAGGGAGTAGCTGCTCAACTCGTCGGAGTAGTAGATCTCCTCCACCACGATCACCGATCCGGCATCGGCCTTGCTGCCGATGTCCTCCCGCGGGGCGCCGACGGCGCAGTCGACGATGTCGGTGACGTTGTCGGGGCTGGACAGGTAGCCGCAGGCGAGCGCGGCGCCGAACCGGTCTCCGGGCTCGGCGGCGCCCACCACCCCGGGGGTGTCCTGGGTGATCCAGAAGGTCTCGGTCCCGCCGTCATAGGCGGCTCGCACGGCGAATGCGCCGGCATCGTTGTGCCCGTTGACGTTCGCGCCGGGCACCCCGATCGCCAGCGCGTAGGCGTCCGGCGCCGGCGTGCCACCCTGGCCGAGGTCCTCGACCAGGTCGACCGCGTAGCCGAACTGATCGCCGGCGGTGACCGGCTGCCCGAAGCTCGCCTGGGTGTATTGCGTGGAGACCGCACCGGTGCCGAGGCCGGACGCCGCCCCCCAGATCACCTGGACGTAGCCGGAGTCGGCCTGCCCGCCGATGTCCTCGAACGGGGTGCCGGCCACCGCGTCGGTGAAGCCGTCACAGTTCACGTCGGCCGTCGCGATCGCGTAGCCGAACTGGTCGCCGGCCTCGGCGGTTCCGGCCACGCTCGCCGCGCCCTGCCACAGCACGCTGCGGGCTCCCTCGCCGACCAATCCGTCGGCGTCACCGTAGAGGACGACGATCCGGCCCGCCCCGGCCTGTCCGTTGACGGTTGCGCCCGGGTCGCCCACCAGGGCGTCCGAGCGGCCGTCCCCGTTGAAGTCCGACCGCATTCCGGCGGCGCAGCTGTCCGCGCTGGCCCGGGCCTCGGTTGCGACGCCGAGCGGAGGCAGGGCCAGCAGCCCCGCCGCAGCGGTCAGTAGCAGACGTCGACCTCGTTCGTTCATGATGCCCCCCGTAACCCGCCGGGCATGGCCCGGGCGTTGCCTCCAAGGAGGCCGGCCGAGCGGTCGTGATACCGGACGCCGGCGTTGACCGGTGCGACCGAGGTTCCCGGGCGGCGGATGGGAAGTGCCCAGGGCGAAGCGGAGGACCTCTGTCGCGTGCGCGACGTGCTCATGGGTCCCGTGCGGCCGACAACGTCTCCATGGGTGGGCCGGTGTCGATGGGGCCGCAGGTCAAGGGCCGGTGTCGGGAGCGGATGCCGCGGGGTCGGTGAGGCTGCGGAGCATGGTCAGGGTTTCGCGCAGTTGCCGCATCCGGCGCTCGCCCAGGTGTGCCGTCCAGTCGGCCTCGATGCGTTCCTCCTCTGCGCGCGCGAGGGGGAGGGCGGCCACGGTCCTGGGGGTGAATCGCACCAGCCGCGCGCGTCCGTCCGTCGGATCGGGG
>JAGPGQ010000040.1:11142-19401 GCA_018055925.1 Micropruina sp. | reverse complement strand
AAAGTGGCCCGCACCGGGCCCGGACCGGGACAGCCTAACCGAGCCGCCCGCGGGTACCCGATCCCATCCGCCTGGCCGGACACCCGGCGTCCGTGCCAACCCTCGCCGGTGGTGTCGTCCGAGAGGGCTCGGCGGTCAGGCCTTCGGCGGGCCGGTCAGGACGTCGTGGGCGGTCGGCGAGGAGTCGACCAGCAGTTGCAGGCAGCGCTCGTATTCGGCCTGCTCGCCGATCTCGCGGGCCGCCCGAGCGAGTGCCCACACGGCCCGCAGGAAGCCGCGGTTCGGCTCGTGTTCCCACGGCACCGCGCCCGAGCCGCGCCAGCCGTTGCGGCGCAGCGCGTCGAGTCCGCGGTGGTAACCGGTGCGGGCGAACGCATAGGCGGCGATCACGTCGCCGCGCTGGCCGCGCTCGAGTGCCTGCTCGGCCAGCACCGCCCAGGCCAGGGTGGACGCGGGGTGCGCGGCGGCCACCTCCAGCGGATCGCCGGACGCGGTCGCGGCCGGATCGTCCGGCAACAGGGTGCGCGCCGCGTCGGGGTTGGTGAACGGAAGCTGGGCCATGAGCTCATCTTAGGGACGACGGGCACCCCGCCCTCTTCGTCCTGCCGAACGCCCTCGTCGGCAGACGTTCCTCGTCACCCCGGCGAACGCCTCCCGGCAACCCCCCGTCACCTCAACGCCCCGTCATCCCGACCGGCTCCCCCGTCATCCCGACCGCCACCCACGTCATCCCGCCACCCACGTCATCCCGGCGAACGCCGGGATCTCATCCCGGATCCCGGGGCAAGCCCGGGATGACGAACCGCCCCACGACGAGCCCGCCCGGCAACGAGCCATCATCCCGACCGCCACCCCCCACGTCATCCCGCCACCCACGTCATCCCGGCGAACGCCGGGATCTCCTCCGAGATCCCGGGGGGAGCCCGGGATGACGAAC
Organism: Micropruina sp.; assembly: GCA_018055925.1. Classification (GTDB taxonomy): domain Bacteria; phylum Actinomycetota; class Actinomycetes; order Propionibacteriales; family Propionibacteriaceae; genus Micropruina. The sequence continues at coordinate 18,464 of JAGPGQ010000040.1, read as the reverse complement.
CGCCCTAGGACTAGCCCGCCCGGCAACGCAGCCTCCCGGGCACGCCTCACGCCGGGATGCCCGGCGCTCAGCGCCGGGCGAAGGCCGGTGCCCGTTCGGGACGGACGCCGATGCCGATGATGCGGGCCGGTATCGCCGTCAGGGCCGGCACCAGCCGCAACACGCGTGCCGCCCAGCGTGGCAGCTCCAGCCCGGAGCCACCGGTGAGCAGCGATTCGATGCCGCGCTGCACCACCTGCTGGCCCGCCTGGGTGATCCGGGCGGCGGTCTCCCGGCGACGCTGGACGGCCTGCAGGTCCGCGTCGCCGAGCCGTCCCCGCAGCAGCGGTCCGGCCAGCAGCCGCGCGGCCGCCACCCCGTCCTGCACCGCGAGGTTCACGCCGACGCCGCCGGCCGGCGACATGGCGTGCGCGGCGTCCCCGATGCACAGCACGCCGGGCGCCCACCAGCGCCGCAGCCGGTCGACCCGGACGTCCAACAGCTTCACCTGCTCCCACTCCAGCCCGGCCGCCGCATCGGCCAGCTCCGGCGCGGCCACCGCAACCGCGTCCCGCAGCGCACCGATGCCGGCCGCGCGCAGTTCGGCGTCGCTGCCCTTGGGGATCAGCCGCGCCGCCTGGACGTAGCCCCGCCGCGGGATCATCACGAAGACCGTGCCGGGGCCGCTGCGCGGCAGCAGGCTGGAGCCGACCTGCGCGGGGGTGGGCAGCCGGAACCACCAGGCGTCGAAACTCACCGGCAGTTCGATCAGCGGCAGCAGCGCGTCCTCCTGGACCGCGGACCGGCGGCCGTCGCAGCCGATCACCAGGTCGGCCCGGAGTTCCTCCTCGCCGCCGGGACCGTTGCACCGGACGCCGACGGCCCGGCCGCCGGAGCGGATCAACTCGACGAACTCGGTCCCCATCCGCAGGGTGAACGCCGGTTCTTCGCGACCCGCCTCGGCGAGCACCGACAGGAAGTCCCACTGCGGGGTCATCGCGATGTAGGGGCGGGTCGTCCGCAGCCGCGTGAGGTCGCCCACCACGACGTCACCGCCGCCGCGCACCGGCAGCCGGACGCGTTCCAATCGGCTGTAGGGCACCCGGTCGAATGCGGGGCCCAGCCCCAGCTCGTCCAGCAGGGTCAGGGTGCTGGGGTGGACGGTGTCGCCACGGAAGTCCCGGAAGAAGTCGGCGTGCTTCTCGAGCACCGTGACAGTGACACCGGCCCGCGCCAGCAGCAGGCCGCACACCATGCCCGCCGGACCGCCGCCGACCACGATCGCACTGCCACCTCGCATCGCGCCTCCCGATCGCCACCCTAACCGGGACGCGCCGAGCCGGACGAGCACCAGGAGCGACGCCCCGACCGGAGCGACCCCCGAGCAACCCGGACGCCGGTCGTCCCGTCGCCGGAGACGCATCCCGGCACCGCTCCGGCCGGTACCGTCCAGCCCCGTTGAGCGCGCCACCGGGCCCGGTGAGCGGCGCCGTCCAGCCTGGTGAGCGGTGCCGTCCCGAAGCGGTCGGCGCCCCACCACCGATGTGAGTTTGTCTCGTGCCAAGCCTTATGCTGCCGCCATGGTCGACGAGGACACCACGTTTCAACTCCGCATGGACCGATACGGACCCGAACTCCTCAGCGGGTTGACCGGGGCCTATGGCGAGGAGGCGGCGGCTCAGCTCTTCGAGCGTCTGACCCCCCTGATGCGCACCGCCTTCGACGCGCGAGCCAACGACCTGAAGGTCCTGGACGAGGCCCGCCTGCTGAGTCCGGACTGGGTGCAGCGTCCCGACACCGTCGGCTACGTCTGTTACGCCGACCGGTTCGCGGGTTCGCTGGCCGGGGTCGCCGACCGGATCGATCACCTGAAGGCGCTCGGGGTCAGCTACCTGCACCTGATGCCGCTGCTGCGGCCGCGCGACGGCGAGAACGACGGCGGCTACGCGGTCGCCGACTACCGATCGATCGACCCGCGCCTGGGCACGATGGACGACCTGACGGCGCTGGCCACCACCCTGCGCGGGGAGGGCATCTCGCTGGTGGTCGATCTGGTGCTGAATCACGTCGCCCGCGAGCACGAGTGGGCGGTCCGGGCGCGGGCCGGTGAGCAGAAGTACCGCGACTACTTCCACATCTTCGGTGACCGCACCATGCCGGACGCCTACGAGCAGACCCTGCCGGAGGTCTTCCCGGACTTCGCCCCCGGCAACTTCACCTGGGACGACGAGGTGCAGGGCTGGGTCTGGACGACCTTCAACTCCTACCAGTGGGACCTGAACTGGGCGAACCCGGACGTCTTCGCCGAGTTCGCCGACCTCGTCCTCCACCTCGCCAACAACGGCGTCGAGGTGTTCCGCCTGGACGCCATCGCCTTCACCTGGAAGGTGCTCGGCACGGATTGCCAGAACGAACCCCAGGTGCACGACCTCACCCAGGCGCTGCGGGCACTGCTGCGGATCGTGGCCCCGGCGTGCGCCGTGAAGGCCGAGGCCATCGTCGGCCCGCAGGACCTGATCGCCTACCTGGGTCAGGGCAGGCACTTCGGCAAGGTGTCCGACCTCGCCTATCACAACTCGCTGATGGTGCAGCTGTGGGGTGCGCTCGCCTCACGGCACACCCGGCTGTTCGAGGTCGCCCTGTCGAACTTCCCGGACAAGCCGGCGAGCACCACCTGGGCGACCTACGCCCGCTGCCACGACGACATCGGCTGGGCGATCTCGGACGCGGACGCCCGCGGCGCCTACCTGGAGGGCCACACCCATCGCGCCTTCCTCTCCGAGTTCTTCGCCGGCCTGTACCCGGGTTCGTTCGCCCGCGGGCTGGTGTTCCAGCACAACCCGGTCACGAACGACCGGCGGATCAGCGGGTCGATGGCCAGCCTCGCCGGGCTGGAGGCGGCCCTGGAGGCCGGCGACCGGGGCCAGCTCTCGGACGCGATCGCCCGGATCAACCTGCTGCACACCGTGATTCTCGGCTTCGGTGGCGTCCCGCTGCTCTACATGGGCGACGAGATCGGCCAGCTGAACGACTACGGCTACGTGGACGACCCCGAGCACGCCGCCGACAACCGCTGGGTGCATCGGCCCCGGATGGACTGGGCCGCCGTCGAGGCGGCGGAGAACGACCTCGCCAGCCCCGCCGGTCGGATCCTGGCGGGACTCAAGCACACGGTCGGGGTGCGCAAGCGGCTGCCGCAGCTGCACGCGTCCATCGAGACCCGGGTGCTGCCCAGCCCGGATTCGCGGGTGCTGGTGCTCACCCGCGACCATCCCGAGGGCGTCCTGGTCGAGATCTACAACTTCAGCGAGGACGCCGTCGAACTACCCGTGTACACACTGCGTTCCCGGCTGGGCGAGACCGCCGTGGAACGGATCAGCGGGTACGACTATTCGCTGGTGCCCGAGACCCTGCTGGTGCGGCCCTACCAGCCGCTGTGGTTGACCGCCTCCGCCTGAACCTCGATCCACCGATCTGCACCCCCGCGGGACCTGCAGGCCGACGGAGGATCGAGGCTGAAAGCGGGCGGATTTCGCCACGGCAGTTGGTGGCGAGACCCGCCCGCTGACCGACCGGCCCGTCATCCCGGGCTTGCCCCGGGATCCTCGACACCACCGACCTCAGGCTGAGCCGGAGATCCCGGCGTGCGCCGGGATGACGAGCGACGCGAAAGGCCCGGACGCACCAGTGCCCGGGCCGGAGCCCGGGCACTGGAACTGTGGATCGGTCAGCCGATGGACTTGCCGGCCGAGCGCAGCTGCTCGCAGGCCTCCACGATCCGGGCGGCCATGCCGGCCTCCGCCGACTTGCCCCAGGCGCGCGGATCGTACATCTTCTTGTTGCCGACCTCGCCGTCGATCTTCAGCACGCCGTCGTAGTTGCGGAACATGTGGTCCACCACCGGGCGGGTGAAGGCGTACTGGGTGTCGGTGTCGATGTTCATCTTGATCACACCGAAGTCCACCGCGTCCGAGATCTCCTGGGCGGTCGAGCCCGAGCCGCCGTGGAAGACCAGGTCGAACGGCTTGTCCTTGCCGTACTTGGCGCCGACGGCGTCCTGGATCTCCTTCAGCACCGACGGACGCAGCTTGACCGCGCCCGGCTTGTACACGCCGTGCACGTTGCCGAAGGTCAGGGCGGTGATGTAGCGGCCCTTCTCACCCAGGCCGAGCACCTCGATGGTGCGCAGCCCGTCCTCGACGGTGGTGTAGAGCTTGTCGTTGATCTCGGCGGCGACGCCGTCCTCCTCGCCACCGACCACGCCGACCTCGATCTCGAGGATCTGGCGCGCCTTGGACGTCAGGGCGAGCAGTTCGTCGGCCAGCTGCAGGTTCTCCTCCATCGGGACGGCCGAACCGTCCCACATGTGCGACTGGAACAGCGGCTCGAGACCACGGTCGACACGCTCCTGCGAGATGGCGATGAGCGGCTTGACGTAGGTGTCCAGCTTCTCCTTCTGGCAGTGGTCGGTGTGCACCACGATGTTCACCGGGTAGTTCTTGGCGACGATGTGCGCGTACTCGGCCAAGGCGACGGCACCGGTCACCATGTTCTTGATGGTCGGGCCGGAGGCGTACTCCGCACCACCGGTGGACACCTGGACGATGCCGTCCGAACCGGCCTCGGCGAACCCCTGCAACGCGGCGTTGAGCGACTGCGAGGACGTGATATTGATCGCCGGGAAGGCGTAGGACCCCGCCTTGGCGGCATCCAGCATCTCGGCGTACTTCTCGGGTGTTGCGATGGGCATTCCTGCGCTCCTCACGGGTTACGTGGCGCCGGGGGTCGTGACGGCGCCGTCGATCCAGTCTTTCAAAAGCTGACGGCCCGCGCGACCCGTTTCCCAACCTCAGGACATCAGTCGTCCAGTCGCGACAGGTCGATCCAGCAGCGTCCGCCGGACAGCGCCCGCACGGCGGAGTCCAGGCTCGCCGGCAGCGCACTCAGGTACTCCATCGGGACGGCGGACGCGCGTCCGTCCCGGCCCTGGACGAGCAGCCGCGGGGAACGGCCGAACCGGCCCGGGGTGGCCTGGAAGGAGCCGACCTCCGGCCAGGTGAGCCACAGGCCCGCGCTCCACACGCCGGCCGGGGTGACCGCGAATGCCGGCCCGCCGATGACCTCGCGTCCGTCGCGCCGGGTGAGCAGGAAGCCGGTCACCGACACGATCACCCAGACCAGCCCGCCGACCACGGCCGAACCCACCAGCCACGGCCCGAACCAGCCGATCTGCTCGGCGAAGAAGTACCAGATGGCGGCCGCGATGCCGATCGAGATCACCATGGTGATGATCCGCTGGATCAGCAGGCTGCGCCAACGAGCGACCTTGGCCCGGACGGCCTCGGGCGCATAGCTCACCACGTACTCGCCGGCACCGTTCACGGCGCCATCCTAATCGGCGCGGTCTCGCCGGCTCCGCGCGCCTATCCGGGTGCGGGAACGTCGGCCCAGCGCAACGCCCAGTGGTACATGGCGATCGCGGCGGCGGCACCGGCGTTGAGCGACCGGGTCGAGCCGTACTGGCTGATCGACACCAGCCGGCTGCACCCGGCGACCACGTCCTCGGTGAGCCCCGGCCCCTCGGAGCCGAACACCAGGCAGCAGCGCCGCGGCAGTTCCGTCCGCTCCAACGGCAGCGCGCCCGGCAGATTGTCCACGCCGATCGGGACGACGCCCGCGTCCGCGAGCTCGGCGAGGAACGATCCGGCGTCGGCATGGTGTCGCACCGTGAGGTAGCGGTCGGTCACCATCGCGCCGCGCCGGTTCCAGCGGCGCCGGCCCAGGATGTGCACCGCCGACACGTTGAACGCGTTCGCGGTGCGCACGATCGAGCCGATGTTGAAGTCGTGCTCCCAGTTCTGGATGGCCACCTGCAGCGGATGCCGCCGGCCGTCGAGGTCGGCCACGATGTCCGCCATCCGCCAGTACCGGTACCGGTCGATCACATTGCGGCGATCTCCCCCGGCGAGCAGGTCGGGATCGAGGCGGGGATCGTCCGGCCAGGGCAACGGATGCGGTCCCACGCCGACCTCGGGCCGGGTCGGATCGTCCGGTTCCGGAGCCTCGGACGCCACGACCTGAGCCTCGATCCACCGATCTGCGCCTACTGCGCGGCCATCGGCGGATCGAGGCTGAGACGTGGCACGGTGTGCGGTTCCGGGCCGTGCGGGGTCGTCGTCCCCCGGATTCGTGGACGCGGGGGGCGATTCGTCGGCCGCCGCGGATGGCTCGCTTTCCGGCTTCATTGAGGGCCACGGTATCCTGGTTGATCGTGACCCTGCTTCCGATGCTCGTGCCACTGCTGTTGCCTGATTGGCTGGACCCCGAATTCCTCATTCATGCCTTGGGCAACTGGGCGTTGTGGGGGGTGGTGGTGATCCTGATCGTCGAGTGCTCGATCTTCCCGATCCTGCCCGGCGACTCCCTGTTGTTCACCGTCGGCATGTTCATCGCCATGGACCCGCCGTCGATCACCTTCGCCGGGATGAGCCAGCCGATGGTGCTGCTCGTGTCGTGCATCGTGCTGATGATCGCGGCGGTGCTGGGCAACATCCTCGGCTACTACGTCGGCAAGTGGATCGGCCCCGCGCTGTTCAAGCCGCGCGAGGGCTTCTGGGGCAAGGTGTTCGACCCGAAGCGGGTCGACCAGACCCACGAACTCATGGAGCGCTACGGCCCCCGCGCCCTGGTGCTGGCCCGGTTCGTCCCGTTCGCGCGGACGTTCATCACCCTGATCGCCGGCATCGGACGGATGGACTTCCGCAAGTTCATCACCTGGACGGGTGTCGGCGCCGTGGTCTGGGCCGGCGGCCTCACCGTGGTGGGCTACTTCCTCGGCAACCTGCCGTTCATCCGCACCAACCTCGAGATGGTGCTGATCCTGATCGTGCTGCTGTCGGTGCTGCCGATGGTCTTCGAATACCTGCGGGAGCGTCGCAAGCTCAAGGCCCGGGCCGCGTCCGAGTAACCGTCGCAGAGATCCCGGCGTCCGCCGGGATGACGAGGAGGCGCACCCCGACGTCGAGAAGGCGCACTCCGACACCGCGAAGACGCGCACCGTCATCCCGGGCTCGACCCGGGATCTCATCCCGCACACTCCGACACCGCGAAAGCGCCCACCGTCATCCCGGGCTCGACCCGGGATCTCATCCCGCACACTCCGACACCGCGAAAGCGCCCACCGTCATCCCGGGCTCGACCCGGGATCTCATCCCGTACACTCCGACACCGCGAAGACGCAAGCGAAACGCCCGCCCAAGGAACGGGCGGGCGTTTCGTCGTATCGGCGTCCGGGGATCGGACGGGGTCACTGCGGCGGGTTGTAACCGCCCTGTCCCTGCTGC
>JAGPGQ010000040.1:0-11042 GCA_018055925.1 Micropruina sp. | reverse complement strand
ACACTCCGACACCGCGAAGACGCAAGCGAAACGCCCGCCCAAGGAACGGGCGGGCGTTTCGTCGTATCGGCGTCCGGGGATCGGACGGGGTCACTGCGGCGGGTTGTAACCGCCCTGTCCCTGCTGCGGGTTCTGCTGGCCCGGCTGTTGCGGGTTCTGCTGGGGGTACTGCTGCCCCTGCTGCGGGGGGTACTGCTGGGGCGGGTGCTGGTACTGCGGAGGCTGCTGGCCGTACTGCTGCGGCTGCTGCTGGTACTGCGGCTGCTCCTGGAACTGTCCCGGCGAGGGCGCGGTGTAGCTCTGCCCCTGGTAGGCCTGCGGGTTGGGCAGGTCGTCGGCCGAGCGCGGGGCCGCGTCCAGCTGCGCATTCGTCGGTTCGGAGCCGACCTGCGGGGACTCGCCCCGATAGCTGATCTCGCCGAAGTTCACGTCGGGGGCCCGGCGCACCTCGGCGTCGTTCACCTCGAAGTAGGTGGCCTTCTCGAACTTGTACATGCCGGCGAGGATGTTCGACGGGAACGAGTCGATCTTGGTGTTGTAGTTGCGCACGTTCGCGTTGTAGAACCGCCGGCCGGCGGCGATCCGGTCCTCGGTGTCGGTGAGTTCCCGCTGCAGTTCGAGGAAGTTCTGGTTGCTCTGCAACTGCGGATACGCCTCAACGCTGACGATCAGGTTGCGCACCGCCTCGGAGAGTTGCTCCTCAGCCTGGGCGCGCTGCGCGGCCGTCCCTCCGTGCTGCGCCAGCGAGGCCGCCTGGTTGCGCATCCGGGTGACCCCCTCGAGCGTGTTGCGCTCGTGCGCCGCGTAGGCGCGCACCGTCTCGACCAAGCGGGGAATCAGGTCGTAGCGACGATTCAGCTCGACGTCGATCTGCCGCCAGGATTCCTGGATGAGATTGCGATCGCGCTGAAAGCCGTTGTACAGCGACACCGCGTACAGGCCGAGCGCCACAGCGATGATCACGAGGATCACCAGGAACCACAAAATGCCGTCCATGGGCCAACTCCTTGTCGTGGATGGGGTCCACGTTCAGCCTAACCGCATGCGGGCGCCCTGGGACGGATGCCGTCCGCCGGTCCGGGTACGCCCCGGGGGATCAGGTGAGGCCGAGGTCGGCCAGGCCGACCGCGTACCGGTAGGGGACGCCGGACTTCTCGATGACCTCGGCGGCCCCGGTGGCCCGGTCGACGATCACCGCAACCCCGACCACCTCACCGCCCTCGGCGCGCACCGCCTCGATCGCCTGCAGGGGCGAACCGCCGGTGGTCGAGGTGTCCTCCACCACCAGGACCCGGCGTCCGGTCACGCCCGCACCCTCGATCCGGCGCTGCATGCCGTGCGCCTTGGCCTGCTTGCGCACCACGATCGCGTCCAGCCGTCCACCGGCGGCGGCCTTCGCGTGCAGCATGGCGGTGGCGACCGGGTCGGCCCCCATGGTCATGCCGCCGACCACGTCGAACTCCCAGTCGGCGACCAGATCGTTCATCACCCGGCCCACCAGCGGGGCGGCCACACCGTCCAGCGTGACCCGGCGCATGTCGACGTAGTAGTCCGCCTCCTTGCCCGAGGTGAGCGTGACCCTGCCATGGACGACGGCGAGGTGCTTGATGTGCTCGATGAGTTCCGAACGATCCGACATGGCCCACACCCTACGGCAGCCGGAATGGGCGTCCGGACCGGCCGGCTACTCGAACCAGGTCCGCCCGGTCCGGGGACCGGGTGAGTCCTGAGCGTCGGCGTCGTCGAACGGACGGGCGCCGCCCAGCCAGCGCCGCAGCGCACCCGGGTCGAGTCGGCGGTACCCGAACACCGCGAGCCGGTCGGCCCGGTCGAGGTCGGCGACCGGCAGGGCGGCGCCGGAGGCCAGGACCACCAGGTTCCCGTAGCGTCGTCCCTTCCAGACCGCGGGTTCGGCGCTGGGACTCACGTGCCGGAAGCACCCGGCCAGACCCGCGACGCAGCGCCGCGCCCAGTCGAACGGACGCTCGTCGGCGAGGTTCATCACCAGCAGCCCGTCCCGCTCCAGCACCCGTGCGATGTCGGCGAACGCCTCGGCGGTGGCCAGGGAGCCGGGCACCCGCAGGCCGTCGAAGGCGTCCACCACGACCAGGTCGGCGGCGGCGTCCGGCAGGTCCGCCAGCCCGGTCCGTCCATCGACGTTCCGGACGGCGATTCCCAAGTCCCGGGCGATCGGCAGCATCCGCCGGACCTGCGCGAGCAGGTCCGCGTCCGGTTCGAAGACCAGTTGCGAGGTTCCCGGACGGACGGCGGCCAGCCATCGTGGCAGGGTCAGTCCGCCACCGCCGATGTGCACCGCCCGGAGCCGTTGCCGCCGGTCCCGGCGCAGCACGGTCGCCCGGAGCGCGTCGGCGATCCGTTGCACGTACTCGAACTCGAGTCGCAGCGGGTCGTCCGGGTCGACCCACGACTGTTGCGTCGAACCCGACCGGACCAGGAACGCGCCCGGCACCTCCCGGTCGGGTTCCACCCGGCCGCTCACCGGAAGAACACCCAGAACCAGGTGGCCAGCAGGTTGCCGCCCCCGTGGGCGTACCAGGCGGGCAGCAACGACCCGTTGCGCAGCACCAGCCGGCCGGCCAGATAGGCCGATCCGGCGGCCAGCAGGAACAGCACGGCGAGCGCGATCCAGTCCGGCGCGAGCGGTCGCCCGCCGAACAGCCAGAAGCCGGTCACCCGGACCAGCCCGTAGGCCGCGGCCTGCACCCAGTTGGCCCGCTCGGCGAGCAGGGCCTCGTCCGGTGGGCGGGGCGTGCCCGGCGGATAGCCGTGCGGCGTGCGTTGCCGAGTATCCCGGATCATCCGCTGCCGCAGCCAGCGCAGCAGGAACCCGCGGAAGAACACCTCGTCGGCCAGCGCGAACTGGAACACGGCCGCCAGCGAGGCGGTCAGGAACACCAGCCACAACGGTGCCGCGGACCAGGTGCCGGCCGGTCGTTCGCTGATCAGGGCGGCGCAGAAGAAGAACAGGCCGGCCAGCAGCGCGACGGTCAGCCCGGTCGGCCACAGCGCCTTGGCCTCGATCGGCCGGAAGCCCAGCCAGCGCAGGAACGGTTCCCTCGGCACCTTCCGGCCGGGATCCACCGCGTCGGTGTCCGACCGATTGCTCTGCATCCAATAGGCGAACGGAATCAGCGCATAGACCCCCACCTGCACCAGAACGCCCAAGAGCAGGCTCGCCAGCAGGTCCACTCCCCCAGTGTGGGGCCTAGTGCCGCGGCCACCAACCTTCGCCCGCTGCGCGACGCCCGGACGGCGCCTCGCCGCGTTCTCCTCGGTCACCATACGACCCGGTATGCCTCCCTCGTCGGCCTTGCGAGGCATCCGACCGGACACCGCTCGCCAGGGCCAACGTCGATGGCCGCGGCACTAGAGTGTGCACGGACCGTCAGGAGGACCCGGTATGAACTCGGAAAAAGTGATCTTCGGCTTTTTCATCACCCTGGCCGCATCGCTGAACTTCGGATTCTGGTTGGGCGACATGGATCGCGTCGACCTGCACAACGTCTGGGAACTCGCCGCGGCCATCGTGGTCAGCCTGATCGCGACGGTGCTCAAGTTCGGCGACCGGACGCAACTGGGAGCCGTCCACCTGGCCACCTCGCTGGTCGCGGACGTCCAACTCATCGCCGGCGCCATCGTCTGGTCGTGGGCCGCGCAGCAGCCGGGCGGGCTCCAGCCCGCCGAGATGGCTCTCGTGGTCTCCATGTCCGGCGGCGCGCTGCTGGCCAACCTGGTCTCGGTGGTGCTCATGATCTCCGAGATCATCACCGCTCGCCGCTAGGACTCGACGGCCACGGCCATGAACAACGTCACCTATCTGTTCCTGCGGCGGATGCGCCTGCCGCTGGTGATCGTGATCGCCGTCTACTCGGTGTCGGTGTGCGGGATGGCGATCGTCCCGGGAGTGGACGACGCCGGCCGGCCCACCGAGGGCATGGGCCTGTTCAACGCCTTCTACGTGGTCAGCTACACCGCCACCACCATCGGGTTCGGCGAACTGCCGCACCCGTTCTCGGGCGCCCAGCGGATGTGGATGATCGCCACCATCTTCATGACCGTCACCGGATGGGCCTACGCAGTCGCCACCGTGGTCGGGCTACTGCAGGAGCCCGCGTTCCAGAACGCCCTGCGGCAGGGCCGGTACGCGCGCAAGATCCAGCACCTGCGGGAGCCCTTCTACATCGTCTGTGGAGTCGGCGAGACCGGTCTGCTGGTCTGCCACGGCCTCGACCGGCTGGGGCTGCGGTTCGTGATCATCGACTCGGACTCGGATCGCGTCGACCACATCAAGCTGGAGGGATTCCACAGCGACCCGCCGTCCGTCATCGCGGACGCCTCACAGCCGGCGACGCTGACCGGCGCCGGCCTGCTGCTGCCCCACTGCAAGGGCGTGATGGCCCTCGCCGTGGACGACGTCACCAACCGGGCGATCGCCGTCACGGTCCGGCTGTTGCGGCCCGGGCTACCGGTGATGGCCCGGATCGGGGACGCCGACACCGACCTGAACATGGGCGCCTTCGGCGGCGACGTGGTGACCAACCCGTTCGAACGGTTCTCCACCTACCTGGCGCTGGCGGTCGGCCGTCCCGAACGGTTCCGGCTCGGCGAGGTGCTCACCGGGTTCCCCGGCGACGAGATGCCGGAACGCCATCATCCGCCCCGCGGGCACTGGATCATGTGCGGCTACGGCCGCTTCGGGCACGGCATCCGGGAGGCGCTCACCAAGGCCGGCAACGAGGTCACCGTCATCGACCGGCTGCACTACGGCGAGGAGGGCGTCGACGTCAAGGGCACCGGGACGGACTCGGCCAGCCTGATCAAGGCGGGCATCGAGGACTCGGTCGGCATCGTCGCCGGCAACGCCAACGACCTGAAGAACCTGGCCATCGCCCTGGTGGCCCGCGACCTGAAACCGGACATCTTCGTGGTCACGCGGCAGAACCAGATCGCCAACGCGTCCCTGTTCGAGGCGTTCGAGGACGACCTGTCGATGGAGCCCAGCCGGATCGTGGCCCGCGAGTTCCTGGCGCTGATCACCACGCCCCTGCTGGAACGGTTCCGGTACGAGATCCGGGCCGCGTCCGAGATCTGGTGCACCGAGCTGATCGATGCGCTCGCCTTTCTCAACAAGGGACGGGTACCCGAGCTGTGGGGCGTGACCATCGACACCGGGCACGCCCCCGCGGTGGTGGAGGCGATCGAACACGAGCACTGGGTCAACATCGGGCACCTGGTCAGCGACCCGTACAACCGGGAGAAGCCGGCGAACGCGCTGGTGCTGATGGTCGTCCGGGGCGACGGCGGGGCGATCCTGCCGACCACCGGCTACCAACTTGAGGCCGGCGACCAGCTGCTGATCGCCAGTTCGGCCGACGCCGCAGACCGGATGGAGTTGGCGATGAACAACCCGAACGTGCTCTATTACCTGCGCACCGGACGGGAGCGCGGCGGCGGCTGGCTCTGGCACCAGCTGCGCAACCTGAAGCTGATGTGGATCAAGGCGCGCAACGCGCACGAGTAGCGGCTCGAGGCTCAGCCCGGCGCGGGGTCGCGCCGGACCCGGTAGTGCACGTGGGTGGTCAACGAGACCGGACGGATCGAGACCGTCTCGAGCTCGACCCGTCCGACACCGTCGAACAGGCGCAACCCGCCACCCAGCACGACCGGAGAGATCTGCAGGCGGAGTTCGTCGATCAGGCCGGCCGCCAGGTAGGCGTTGGTGGTGCTGGGCCCGCCGGCGACGTGCACCGGCAGGTCACCGGCGGCCTCGCGGGCCCGCTCCAGCGCGGCGTGGATGCCGTCGGTGACGAAGTGGAACGTGGTGCCGCCCTGCATCTCGATCGAGGCCCGCGGATGGTGGGTCAGCACGAACACCGGGCGGTGGTACGGCGGGTTCGGACCCCACCAGCCCCGCCAGTCGCGGTCCCACTCGCCCCGGACGGGGCCGAACATATTGCGCCCCATGATGAACGCGCCGGCGGCGACGATGACGTCGATCTCGGCCCGGCTCTCGTCGGGCGCGTCGAACATCCAACCGTGCAGCGCGCCCTCCGGCACCTCGCCGAAGGGGCGCTCCTCGGTCTGCCGGATGCCGGCGCCGACATTGTCCAGCGACAGCGACATGGTGGCGATGACGGGTGACATGGGAAACCTCCGGGGTTGATGTGGGTCAGGAGAGAACGCGGTAGTGCAGGCCGACGGCGCCGCTGCCGAACCGGCGCTGCTCGATCAGGTCCAGCGTGGTGCGGGTGCCGGCGGCGAACATGGGCGTCCCGCCACCGATCACCTCGGGGACCAGGAACGTCCAGACCTCGTCCACCAGGCCGGCCCGGAACGCCTCGCCGGCCAGGTCGGCACCGCCGATCATGATGTTCCGGTCGGTGGTGGCCTTGAGCTCCCGGACCGCGTCGGCGTCGAAGCTCCGCCTCAGCTGGGTGCGGGGGTGCGTCACCTCCGCGAGCGTCCTGGAGTAGACGATCTTCTCCCGCTCCCGCCAGAGCCGGGCGAACTCCGCCTCGGCGCGATCGACGTCGCCGCTGAGGTCCACCGTGTCCCAGTAGTCCATCAGGTCGTAGGTGCGGCGGCCGAGCAGCAGGGTGCCGGCGGCCCCGAACACCTGGTTGACGAACAGGTGCAGTTCCTCGACGGGTGCGGCGAACTGGAAGTCGCCGACGGGATCGGCCACGTAGCCGTCCAGGGATCCGGTGGCTGAGTAGACCAGCGCCATGAGTCCTCCTCGGTCAAGACCAGTTGCGAGTTGCAAGTGGTACGAGCGTAGGTCAACCGGTTGTAGACTGCAAGCGGTATGGCTGATTCACATCGTTCCGGGTGCCCGATCAACCTCTCGCTGGAGGTGATCGGCGACAAGTGGTCCCTGCTGGTGATCCGGGACATGATGTTCGGCAACCGGCGGCATTTCCGGGAGCTGCTCACCGGCTCGCAGGAGCGGATCGCGTCCAACATCCTGGCCGACCGGCTGCAGCGCCTGGTCGACCGGGGACTGATCGCCCGGGCTCCCGATCCGAGCCACCGGCAGAAGGTGATCTACAGCCTCACGGAGCCGGCGATCCAGCTGGTGCCGGTGATGGCGGCGCTGGGCACCTGGGGCCGGCACCACCTGCCGGTCTCCCCCGAGCTGTCGATCCGCGCCGAGCTGCTCGAACGCGGCGGCCCCGAGCTGTGGGAGGCGTTCATGGACGAGCTCCGCGAGCTGCACCTTGGCCTGGACCGTGGGCCGGCCGCCCGATCGGTGCTGGCCGAGCTGACCGCCGCCTACCTGGCCGAGGTGGCCCGGGTGAGCGCGGACGGATCCCCCGCCGAGCCCGGCTGACCATCGAATCCCGAGAATCCACCACTCGATCGCCGAGCTCGGCACGGCTGAGTGTGCCGTGGCGGTCGTCCACGGATCGACTGGGCGATGTGCCGGGATTCCTGCCCGGTCACCCCAGCCCGGACGCCAGCAGTTCCGCCAGGTGCATCGCCCGGCGCGGGGTGCCGTGAGCGATCTGGGCGCGGCAGGAGAAGCCGTCCGCCAGGATCGCGGTTGCCTCGGGCGCCTCCCGGACAGCGGGCAGCAGCACCCGCTCCCCCACGGCCCGGCTCACCTCGTAGTGGCCGCGCTCGAAGCCGAAGTTGCCGGCCAGCCCGCAGCACCCCGAGTCGGGCACGGTCAGCCGCACCCCGGCGGCCCGCAGCAGGGCCCGGTCGGCCGCCGTACCCATCACCGCGTGCTGGTGGCAGTGCACCTGCAGCAGCGCGTCGCCGGCCACCCGCGGCGGCCGCCAGCCGAGTGCCCGTTCGGTGAGCACCTCGGCCAGCGTGCGCACCTGCGTCCGCGCGGCTGCGGCCAGCGGATCGTCCGGCAGGAGTTGGACGGCGTCGTGCCGGAACAGTGCGGTGCAGCTGGGCTCCAGGCCGATCACCGGGACGCCCGCGCGCAGGTCGTCCCCGATCGCGTCCAGCGAGCGTCGCAGCACCCGCTGGGCCACCCGCAGTTGGCCGGTGGAGACCCAGGTCAGCCCGCAGCACACCCCTCGTCCCGGCAGCCGGACCTCGAAGCCCGCGTCCTCCAGGACGGCGACCGCGGCGCGGCCGATCTCGGGTGCCAGCCGGTCGGTGAACGTGTCCGGCCAGAGCAGCACCGGCCCGTTCGGCGCGTCCCGGTCGGCCGGGGGCCGGTTCGCGAACCAGTCGCTGAACGTCCGGTCGGGGAACCGTGGCAGCTCACGCTCCGGCGCGATGCCGCCCAGCCGCTTCAGCGCGGGTGCGAGCCGCGACCCGGTGACCGCGTTCACCAGGCGCGGCAGCCGTCCGGCGAGCCGGGCGAGCACCGGCAGCCAGCCCATCGACCAGTGGGAACGCGGCCGCGCCCAGGGACGTCCGCGGTAGTGCTGGTGGGTGAATTCGGCCTTGTAGGTGGCCATGTCGACGTTCACCGGGCAGTCGCTCAGGCAGCCTTTGCAGGACAGGCACAGGTCGAGCGCGTCCCGGACCTCGGTGGAGCGCCAGCCGTCGGTGACCAGGTCGCCGCGGATCATCTCGGCCAGCAGATGGGCCCGGCCGCGGGTGGAGTGCGTCTCGTCGCCGGTCACCTGGAAGCTGGGACACATCACCCCACCGCCGGACTGTCTGCACTTCGCCACCCCGACGCAGCGCCGCTGCGCCTGGGCGAACGAGCCGGCGTCGCCGGGGAACGCCAGCAGCGTGTTCAGGTCGCGCCCCTCACGCGGGAAGCGCAGCCCGGCATCGACCGGTGGCGGGTCGACGATCACCCGCGGGTTGAGCAGCCCGGCGGGGTCCCACAGCCGTTTCACCTCGGCGAACAGGGCGAGCGCCTCCGGCGGGTACATCCGGGCCAGCAGGCCGGAGCGGGCTCGGCCGTCGCCGTGCTCGCCCGAGATCGAGCCGCCCAGGGACGCCACCAGGTCGGCGGCCCGTTCGACGAAGCTCCGGTAGCGCGCGACCCCCCGGTCGGTGTTCAGGTCGAAGTCGATCCGCAGGTGCATGCAGCCCTCGCCGAAGTGCCCGTACGAGGCCCCCGAGTAGCCGTACCGGGCGAGCAGCTCGTCCAGTCCGCGCAGGTACTCGCCGAGCCGTTCGGGCGGGACGGCGGCGTCCTCCCAGCCGGCCCAGGCCTCGGAGCCGTCCGCGCGCCGGGTCGCCAGCCCCGTCCCGTCGCGGCGGCAGCGCCACAGCACCGCCTGCGCGGCCGGGTCGCCGACGACGGACGCGGTCGCGCCCGCGATGCCGTCGCGGACGGCCCCGGCGACCTCGGCCGCCACCTGACCGGCCGCCCGGGCGTCGTCCGCCCCGAGTTCGACCAGCAGCCAGGTGGACCCCGCGGGGAGGCCCGCGGCCACCGCCTCGGCCCGCACCTCGGCCGGTAGCCGGTCGACCAGGGTCGCGTTGATCGACTCGACGGTGAGCGGACGGTGCGGCAACAGGATCGGGACGCTGTCGGCGGCGGCGACCGCGTCCGGGAAGCCGAGGGCCAGCAGCACCACCGCCGACGGCTGCTCGACCAGGCTCAACTCGGCGGTCAGCGTGCTGGCCAGGGTGCCCTCGCTGCCGCACAGCAGGCGGACCAGGTCCACGCCGCGTTCGGGCAGCAGGTGCTCCAGGTCGTAGCCGCTGATCTGCCGGGCGAAGGTGCCGAACCGGGCGCGGATCAGGTCCGCGTGTTCGACCGCCAGATCGTGATGGGCCAGATGGAGCGCCGCGCCCGGGCCGGGCGTCAGGTCGGGGCGTCCGCGCGGGCCGTCCGGGACCCGCAGGTCGAGCGGATCGCCGGCGCCGGTCACCACGCGGAGCCCGCGCAGGTTGGCGGCGGTGGTCCCCCAGGCGACCGAGTGGGCTCCGCAGGCGTTGTTGCCGATCATGCCGCCGAGCGTGCACCGGCTCGCCGAGGACGGGTCGGCGCCGAAGGCCAGCCCGTGCGGTTCGACCGCCGCGAGCAGGTCGGCGAGCACCACCCCGGGCTGCACGGTGGCGGTCCGTCCGGCCGGGTCGACGTCCAGGATCGCGTTCAGGTGCCGGGAGCAGTCGATCACCACACCGCCCAGGGCGTTGCCCGCCATGGACGTGCCGGCGCCCCGCATGGCGACCGGCGCACCGGCCTCTCGGGCCAGCGCCAGGGTGGTGACCAGGTCGTCCTCGGTGCGCGGCAGCACGATCGCGTCCGGGACGACGCGGTAGTTGGAGGCGTCCGTGCCGTACAGGGCACGGGCCAGGGTGTCGTCGCGCACTGTGCCGCGCTGTTCGCGGCGTAGCCGAGCGGCCAGGGAGGCGACGTCGTAGCCGGCATCGGGCGTGGTCATCGCGCGCCGACCTCCTGCCATGTTGTCGCCAATCCAACCACCCGGCCCCACCCGAGGCAATGCGATCACGATCGGCCACTCCGCCACTGTGAGATCCCGGCGTTCGCCGGGATGACGTGCGGTCGTCCTCCCGGGCGCTCCGCCGTCCCGTCACCCCGGCCGAACGCCGGGACCCCCACGGCCTAAGGACGACCCAACCACAACAAGATCCAGATCAAGCCGGGACGACGACAGCAGCCCTGGACGCTGCCACATCATCCCGGCGAACGCCGGGATCCCGGGTCGAGCCCGGGATGACGACGGCGTGCGAAGGCGTTACGGACAGGTCGCCGGTGGAATGCGTTGCCACGTCATCCCGGCGAACGCCGGGATCCCGTGACGGGAACCGAGGAGGACGGGGCGGACCCTGAACCGAAAAGGAACCGTCCCCTGAACGGGAAAGGAACCGTCCCCTGAACGATCGGGGACGGTTCCTTTCCCGTTCAGGAGTCAGTCTTCGACGATCCGCAGCCCGCTGGTGTCGGCGTTCACGTCGAACCGGACGGTGTCGCCGTCCAGGATCTCGCCGGCCAGCAGGCGCCGGGCCAACGCGTCCTCGATGGTGGTCTGCACCAGCCGCTTCAGCGGACGGGCGCCGTAGACCGGGTCGAATCCGGTGAGCGCCAGCCAGTCCTTGCCGGCCTCGGTGACCTCGATCTGGATCCG
>JAGPGQ010000241.1 GCA_018055925.1 Micropruina sp. | reverse complement strand
CCCGACCGGCCAAGCGCGGGTCATCGACCTGAAGTCGGGAAGGACCACGACCCACACGCTCAGCACCGAGCCGAGCTTCGTCAACGACGTGGTGCTGACCAAGAGCGCGGCCTGGTTCACCAACTCATCCCGGGCCGAGCTGTACCGGTTGTCCCGCCGGACCGGCGTGGTCACGACGGTTCCGCTGGGCGGGCAGTGGGAGCAGGTCGAGGGGTTCAACGCCAACGGGATCGCCCTGACGCCGAACCGCCGCGGGCTGCTGGTCGTCAACAGCACCACGGGGACGCTGTTCCGGGTGAACCCGGCGAACGGTCGCGCGACCCGGGTCGACCTGGGTGGCGCGACGCTGACCAGCGGGGACGGCCTGTTGGTCAAGGGCCGGCGGCTCTATGTCGTTCGGAACTCCCTCAACCAGGTGGCCGTGTTCGGGCTCAACGCGAACGGCACCAAGGGCAAGGCGCTCCAGGTGCTGACCAGCTCCGCGTTCGACGTGCCGACCACGATCGCCGCGTTCAAGGGTGGCCTGTACCTGCCCAACGCCCGGTTCAGCACGCCACCCACACCGGACACCGAGTACTGGGTCACCCGCATCGGTCCGAAGAAGCGCTGAGTACCGGCCCAGGCGTCAGCCGGACTGATCGGCCCACCAGGCCAGCAGCGCCTCGCGAGCATTCTCCTCGCCCAGCGGTCCCTCGTCGATCCGCTTCTCCAGGAGGAATTTGTATGCCCTGCCGACGTCCCGGCCGGGCGGGATGCCGAGGATCTCCATGATCTGGGTGCCGTCCAGGTCGGGGCGCATGGCGTCCAGTTCCTCCTGCTTGGAGAGTTCGTCGATCCGCCATTCGAGTTGCTCGTAGGCCGTCCGCAGCCGGGCCGCCTTGCGGGCGTTGCGGGTGGTGCAGTCCGACCGGGTCAGCACGTGCAGCCGCTCCAGCTGGTCGCCGGCGTCCCGGACGTAGCGGCGCACCGCCGAGTCGGTCCAGTCGGCGTCCGCGTAGCCGTGGAACCGCAGGTGCAGTTCGACCAGCTTCGCCACCGCCTTGATCTGGTCGGCCGGGAACCGCAGCGCCTGCATCCGCTTGGTGGCCATCTTGGCGCCGACCACGTCGTGGTGGTGGAAGGAGACCTTGCCGCCCGGCTCGAACCGGCGCGTCCGCGGCTTGCCGATGTCGTGCAGCAGGGCCGCCAGCCGCGCGGTCAGATCCGGTCCGCCCAGCCTGGGCTCCAGGTCGATGGTCTGGTCGAGCACGGTCAGGGTGTGCTCGTAGACGTCCTTGTGCCGGTTGTGCTCGTCGCGTTCCATCCGCAGCGCCGGCAGTTCGGGGATGACCTGCTCGGCCAGCCCGGTCACCACCAGCAGGTTCAATCCCACCCGCGGGTTCGGCGCCATGATCGTCTTGATCAGCTCGTCGCGGACGCGTTCCGCGGACACGATCCGGATCCGGTCGGCCATCGAGGTCATCGCCGCCACCACCTCGGGCACCGGACGGAACCCCAGCTGGGCGGCGAACCGTGCCGCCCGCATCATCCGCAGCGGATCGTCGCTGAACGACAGCTCCGGCGTGGACGGCGTCGCCAGCACCCCGTGCTCGACGTCCGACAGCCCGCCGAACGGGTCGAGCAGCTCGCCGGTGACCATGTCGAGCGCCATCGCGTTCACCGTGAAGTCCCGCCGCACCAGGTCGCCCGCCAGATGATCGCCGAACACCACCGCCGGCTTGCGCGAATCGGACGAGTAGGCGTCGGAGCGGAAGGTGGTCACCTCGATCACCAGCTTGTGGGTCGCCACGGGCTCACCCGGCACCGGGTCGTCGGAGACCGGTTCGGTGACCGCACAGCCGATGGTGCCGAAGTCGCGACCCATGTCCCAGATCGCGCCGGACAGCTGCCGCAGGATCCGCTCGATCTCGGGCGGGCGGGCCGAGGTGGTGAAGTCCAGGTCATTGCCCACCCGGCCCAGCAGCGCGTCCCGGACGGGTCCGCCGACCAGGTACAGCTCATGCCCGGCCCGTTCGAACCACCCCGCCATCCGCCGCACGGCAGGCGACGAGGTGCGCACCCGCTCCAGGGCGGCGCGCTGGGTGGAGGTCAGCTCGGGCACGTCGCGACACTCTACCGGCCGGCCACTGACCCGCGGGCGCCTC
The DNA here is from genome assembly GCA_018055925.1 of Micropruina sp. GTDB lineage: Bacteria > Actinomycetota > Actinomycetes > Propionibacteriales > Propionibacteriaceae > Micropruina. Next base: position 3,647 of record JAGPGQ010000241.1, on the reverse strand, counting down.
CTCCTGCCGGGCCCAGCGGGAACCGCACCCTACGATGGGACGGTGATCCGTGCCGTGCCAGCCAAGCTCGTCCTCGTGCTGGCCTGGATGATCACCGTCGCCGCGACGCTGGTCGTCCCGGCGTCCCCGGCCCGCGCCGCCGCACCCGAACTGAAGGTCGAACTGACCAGCCTCCGCACCACCGGATCGGGCAAGAAGACCACCGCCGTGCTGCGCGGCACCGTGACCAACATCGGCGCCCAGCCCGCGTTCGGCGTCCGGGCCGTGCTGTGGCGCTCGCGCGACCCGATCACCGACCCGGCCGCCTTCCGGTCGGTGCTGGCCGGGGAGAACCAGCCGTGGGGGGCGTTGCTGTACCGCACCACCGACCACTACCACTCCATCACCGCCTCCGATCAGGCCTTCGATCCGGGCGCCAGCGCCGAGTTCACGGTGCGCGGCACCCTCACCGACCTCGGCTTCACCAGCACCGGCGGCGTCTACCTGTTCGGCGTCCAGGTGCTCGGCACCGCGGACGCGTCCAGCAACTACCAGGTGCTGACCCGCGCCCGGAGCTTCTACGTCACCCCGCCGGAGAAACGGCTGCCGCTGACCTCGATCGTGCTGCTCTCGGCCACGCCGACCAAGGTGCGGCCGGACGTCTTCGCCAACGAGCGCCTCGCCGGCGAGCTGAGCGGACGCCTGGACACCCTGGTCGGGCTGGCCGACCGGTCGGGCATGTCCTGGCTGGTCGACCCGGCCCTGATCGACGAGGTCGTCGACATGGCCGACGGCTACACGGTTCTCGACGGGAGCAACACCCGGCCGGGAACCGGGCAGCAGGTCGCCCGGGCCTGGCTGGAGCGTTTCCGGGCGTTGCCCGACGACGACGGAGCCCGCACCCTGTTCGCGAACCCCGACGTGCTCGGTGCCGAGAAGAACGGCGCCGCGAAGGTGCTCGACCACGCGATCGCCGCGGCCGCCACCGTCCGCGAACTCGACGACCTGCCGCTGGTGGTGCTGCCGCAGGGCGGCGTGGCCGGCCCGACCACACCGGCCTGGCTGCGCGACGCCAAGGCCGACGCGATCGCCGTCACCACCGCCGGACGCGGACCGATGGTCGCCCGGGGGCCGGCCGGCTCCACCCTGCTGCGGCTCGCGCCGAACCCCACCGCCGCCGGGCCCGGCACCGAGGACGGCCCGGTGCAGCGCACCCAGCGGCAGTACGCCGAGGCCATCCTCGGCGGCGGCCTGGCCCGGCTGATCACCACGCCCGAGGACGCCGCGGCCGACGCCGCCACCAGCCCGCGCTGGCTCGCCCGGACCTCACTGGACGACCTGCTGGACGACGACCCGGGCGGCGCCGTCGCGAGCCTCACGCTGCCGGCGAAGACCAGCACGCTGCCGGCGTCCAAGTTCCGGCAACTCGGCACACTCACCGACGACTTCGCCCGCTATCGCGACCTGGTGCCCGACTCGGTGCTCGCCCAGGACGAGCCGGCCACCCTGAGCCGGCTGGTCTCCACCGGCTGGATCGGCGACTCCACCGCCGGCGCCTGGACGGCGGCGGTGACCGGCGCCGTCAGCGCCTCGGCGATCGCCGGCAAGGTCGGCCTGGCGGCCAGCCCGCGGGTGCTGATGTCGTCGCGCAGCAACGAGTTCCCGGTGACGGTGATCAACCGGCTCGCCGAGCCGGTCGTCGTCCGGGTCGTCTTCGCCTCGGACAACCCGCAGCGGATCAGCATCGCCGACTCGGACCCGATCACCGTCGGGCCGGGGCAGAGCCAGACCATCAACGTCCGGCCCGAAGCCAGCTCGAACGGGCTGGTGAACGTGACCGCGAGCCTGCGTACCGCCTCCGGTGAACCGGTGGGGCGCAGCACCCGGATCGCGGTCGAGGTCACCGACCTGGGCATGATCGGGTGGATCATTGTGATCATCTCCGGCGTCGTACTGCTGGCGACCACCGCACTCCGCATCCGCCAGGTGCGCCGCAAGCAACGCGAGGAGGAGCTTTGAGCGACGAGGGCCGGGAAACCCCCGCCACGTCCGGGCGGCGGCTGCTGAACGCCACCGCGATCATGGCCTCGGGCACGATGGTGTCGCGCATCCTGGGCTTCGGCCGGGCGATGCTGCTCGCCTTCGCGCTCGGCAACGGCGCGCGGCAGGCGGAGATGTTCGGCCTGGCCACGCTGATCCCGAACACCCTCTACATGCTGTTCGCCGGCGGCGCCCTGAACACCGTGCTGGTGCCGCAGATCGTCCGGGCGATCAAGAACGACTCCGACGGCGGCCAGACCTACATCAACCGGATCATCACCGCCTTCCTGGCCGCGCTCGCCGTGATCACCGCGCTGATGGCGCTGGCCGTTCCCTGGTTGCTCACCCTGTGGACCGATCCGCGCTGGCAGACGCTGCCGCACTGGGAGTCGCTGGTCTTCATCACCTACCTGACCATGCCGCAGCTGTTCTTCTACGGCGCGTTCTTCCTGGTCGGGCAGGTGCTGAACGCCAGGGACTCGTTCGGCCCGATGATGTGGGCGCCGATCGCCAACAACCTGGTGCAGATCGGCGTGCTCGGCCTGTACGTGGTGATCTGGGGGCAGGGTGTGGACACCTCGGCGCCGTTCACCACCGACCAGGCGCTGCTGCTCGGCGGCGGCTCCACCGTCGGCATCGTCGTCCAGACGCTGATCCTGATCCCGTTCTACCGCCGCACCGGCTTCCACTACCGGCCCCGCTGGGACCTCAAGGGCACCGGGTTGGGGCACACGTTCCACCTGGCCAAGTGGATGATGGGCTACGTCGCGCTGACCCTGATCGCGCAGGTCGTGGTGACCCGGCTGGCCACCTCGGCGGTGGTCGGCGGATCGGGCGCCGGCAGCACCGCCTACAACCAGGCCTACCTGGTCTGGGTGCTGCCGCATTCGTTGCTGACGGTGTCGCTGGCGACGGCGATGCTGCCGCAGGCGTCCCGGCTGGCCGCGGTGAAGGACCTGATCGGCGTCGCCGACGAGGTGCGGCGGGCGATCCGGCTGGCGGTGACCTTCCTGGTGCCGGCCACCATCGGCATGATCGTGCTCGCCGAGCCGATCACGCGGGTCGGCTTCGGCCTGGGTCAGGGCGCCGGCGACTACCACTTCGTCGCCTGGACGTTGATGGCGTTTGCGATCGGCCTGGTGCCGTACACCATCCAGTATCTGTACCTGCGCGGGTTCTACGCGCTGGAGGACACCCGGACGCCGTTCCTGCTGCAGGTGGTCATCTCGGGCGCGAACACGGCGCTGGCGATCGCCCTCGTGCTGGCCTGGCACGACGTCAACACGGTCGCGCCACGGCTGGCGCTGGCCTACAGCCTCGCCTACCTGCTCGGCGTCTGGCTGTCGCACCTGTCGCTGCGCAAGCGGCTGGTCACGCTGGGCGGTGGCGACCTGGTGCGGCACCTCGCCAAGCTGGTCGGGGCCACCGCCCCCGGGGCGCTGCTGGCCTGGGCGATCACCTGGTACTTCACCCGGTTCGAGTCGGCGCTGCTGACGCTGGTCGGCCTCGGGCTGGCCGCCATCGTGGCCATGCTCGCCTTCTTCTTCGTCGCCAAGCGGATCGGCATCAGCGAGGCCACCCAGGTGCTGCACGCCCTGCGCCGGCGTCCGGAACCGCCGTCGGTGGTC
>JAGPGQ010000240.1 GCA_018055925.1 Micropruina sp. | reverse complement strand
CGTACCCGTCCGTCCGCCGCGGTGAGAGGTCTCTCACATTCATCTCTCAGCTGATTCACAAGCGCCTGGTGATGTAGAGACTGTCAAATACGGAAAGGACCGATGTCATGCAGATCAAGAGGAAGACCGCCGCGTGGATGGTGACCGGTGCGCTGGGCCTGTCGGCCCTGACCGGTGCCGCGTTCGCGCACGCCGATCAGAGCAGCGCGCAGAATCTATCCAGCCAGGAGGGCCTGGCCGCCTCGGCCGTCGCCGGGCAGCAGACCGCTGTGAACGGTGACCTGGCGTTGCCGGCGGCCCCGGACGCACCCACCGTCAACTCGCCCACCGCGCCGACCGCCACGTCGCCGGTGACCCCGAAGTCGGCGCCCACGCCGAAGAGCGCGAAGTCGCCGATCTCGCCGCGGTCCCCGAAGACCGCTCCGTCCCCGCGCTCGCCGAGGTCGCCCAAGACGGCCCCGTCGCCGCGTTCCCCGAAGTCGCCGGTCTCGCCGCGTTCGCCGAAGTCCCCGGTGTCGCCGAAGAGCCCCGCGTCGCCGCGCTCGGCCGCCAGCAACGACTGAGCGCGGCCCGGACTCGGTCCGGTCCGCCGAGAGCCTCCGAGGAACCTCGGGGGCTCTCGTGCGTGACGGAGGGTCCGGTGACCGGGCAGGGGCCGCTCGTGCGGCATGCTTGGGAGAGTTGTTCAAGGAGGAGCGTGTGTCGATAGACCGGGCATTGTCGGTGATGACCTCACCCGAGGCCGGGGAGGTGCTGCGGCTGGCGCTCACCGGCGACCCGTCCGCGGTCGTGCCGGGTTTCCGGTTCGAACTCGACCGGGTGCACCACCGTCCGGGCGCCGACGTGAGCGCGATCTACCGGATCTGCTACGACCTGCCGTCACCCACCGAGCCCACCGAGGAATGGCTCGGGCTCACCACCGTCGAGGTGGACGAGGGTGTGGCCACCCTGGTGCACAACGACCTGGTGGTGCGGGCCTGGCGGCATCCGTCCGATCCACGACTGCCCGGGTTGCCGTGGGCGTGCAGCACCGACCAGGTGAGCGAATGGCTCGGTGCCCCCGTCGAACTCGAGATGCTGGCCTACCGTCCGCTGCGCCGGGCCGTGCTCTCGGCCCACGGCGACCGGGCGGCGTTCATCAAGGTGCTGCGGCCCGACAAGGCGACCGGGTTGGCGCAGCGCCAGCGGCTGCTGGCCGGCGCCGGCATCGCGCCCGAGATCATCGGGGAGCCAGCGCCCGGGGTGGTGGTCAGCGCCGACGCCGCCGGCATCTCACTGGCGCACGCGCTGGCGGCCTGGCCGGACGACCCGGCCCACCTGCCCTCACCGGCCTCGCTGGTCGCCCTGTTGGACGCGATCCCGGCCGAGGCCGTCCAGTTCCCGCGGCGGGACTCGTGGAGCGACCGGATCGACTTCCACGGGGCCGGGGCGATCACGGCGTTGCCGGGTCAGCGCTCCGAGATCCGGGCGCTGGCCGGCGACATCACCCGGCTGCTGGCCGGCCTGCCGGCGCCCCCGGTGGTGCCGACCCACGGGGACTACTACGAGGCCAACATCTTCACCGTCGACGGCCGGGCCACCTCGGTGATCGACCTGGACTCGATCGGTCCCGGACGCCGCGACGACGACCTGGCCTGCCTGCTCGGGCACCTGGCGGTGCTGCCGCAGCTGGCTCCCGATCACTACGGACGGGTGGGCGAACTGGTCGAGGAGTGGCGGGAGGACTTCGAGACCCGGGTGCATCCGGCGTCGCTGCGGGCCCGGACCGCGGCGGTGATCCTGAGCCTGGTCTCCGGTTCGGACACGCCGACAGCGCTGGCCCGGCTCGACCTGGCCCGGTCCTGGCAACTGCGGGCGAGGCACGCGGCCCGCGGCGTGGGACGGCACAGCAGATGAGAGTTCTCTCATCTGCTGTTCGCGACCGGCTCATCGCCAGGTGGTGTACTTAAGGGGTGGAAATGACACGAAACCAACGGTGGATGGTCAGCGGCGTGCTGGGCTTGGCGGTGCTGGGCACCACAGGCTGTGCCGGGGGGCCGTCCGGGCCGCAGGCGGCCGTCCGTCCCGCGATCGTCGTCGAGGCGCCGGCCGAAGTGGCCCCGCCCTCCACCGCAGCGAAGAACGGCGCGTCGACCACGGTCACGGCCGAGAAGTCGAAGCAGCAGGCCGACAGCTCGAAGTCGAAGCAGTCGAAGCAGAAGGCGACGACGAAGTCGAAGAGCCAGTCCGACGGCGCCAAGCGGGTGCCGCCGGCGTCCCCGACCTCGGTGCCCAGCCCGGCGTCGGCCAAGTCGCCGTCCTCGGCCGACACGCCGTAACGATCAGCTCGGCAAGAGCTTCGCACTCAAGGGTTCCCAGGGCCTCGGCTAGCACGCCGCAAACCCTCACACTAGGCGGTACCCCATTCCGCGGACCGTCTCGAACCGCTCGGCGCCCAGTTTGCGCCGCAGGTAGCGGACGTACACGTCGACCACGTTCGAGCCCGGGTCGAAGTCGTAACCCCACACGTTCGACAGCAGCTGCTCGCGGCTGAGCACCTGGCCGGGGTTGGTCAGGAAGGCCTCCGCCAGGGTGAATTCGCGGGCCGACAGGTCCACCTCGCGTCCGTCGACGATGGCGCGCCGAGTGCGCAGGTCGAGGGTCAGGTCCCGGTGGCTCAACGTGGTGGCCGAACCCGACGAGGCGGTCTCGCTGCGCAGCCGCAGCCGGACCCGGGCGAGCAGTTCCTCGAAGCTGAACGGCTTAGCCATGTAGTCGTCGGCGCCGCCCTCCAGGCCGGCCACCGTGTCGGTGACCGAGGTGTGCGCGGTCAGCATGATCACCGGGATCGACGAACCCTGCCCACGCAACCGGTTGAGCACCTCGAAGCCGTCGATGTCGGGCAGGCCCACATCGAGGATCACCAGGTCGAAGTCACCGGTCACCGCGAGCGCGGCACCGTTGGCGCCCTGGTTCTCGACGTGCGTGCTGTAGCCGGCGGCCTTGAGGCCCTTGGCGACGAAGGCCGCGATGCGCGGCTCGTCCTCGATGATCAGGATCTGGGTCACGGGGTGCTCTCCTGTCTCGTGGGGGTGGGGCGCAGCGGCAGCACGAGCGAGATGGTGCTGCCCTCGCCCGGGACCGAGTCGATGTCGACCCGGCCGCCGTGGCCGGTGGCGATGGTGTTCACGATGGCCAGCCCCAGCCCGGTGCCGTCGGTGCGCACCCCGGCGTTGGGGCCGCGGCCGAACCGACGCAGCACCCGTTCGTGCTGGTCGGGGGCAATGCCGATGCCCTGGTCGCGCACCCACAGCCACAGCTGGTGGCCGCGGACGGCGCTGCCGAGCGCGATCGGCGTGTCGTCGGGCGAGTAGCGCACCGCGTTGGACGCGAGCTGCAGCCACGCCTGGGCGATCCGCTGCGGGTCGAGGACGGCCTCGGTGTCGGCCAGGTCGTCCAGCCGCCAGCGGCGCGGGGCCAGTCCGCGCGCCTTCTCCAGGGTCTCGTCGGTGAGGCGTCCGACGTCGCAGGGCTCGGGTTGGATGAAGTCGGTGCGTTCGGCCTTGGCCAGGGTGAGCAGGTCGTTCACCAGCCGTCCCATCCGGTCGAGTTCGTCGAGCGCCAGGGTGCGGGTGGCGCGCACGTCCTCGGCGTCGGACGGGTCCATCAGTTCCAGGTGTCCGCGGACGATGGTGACCGGGGTGCGCAGTTCGTGGCCCACGTCGTCCAGCAGTTGGCGCTGGCTGCTCAGGGCCCCGTTCAACCGGTCCAGCATCGCGTTCACCGTGCGGGTGAGCGCGGACAAGTCGTCGCGGCCGTACACCGGGATGCGCCTGGTCAGGTCGTGTTCGGTGATGTCCTCGGCCGTGGTGCGCAGCAGCCGGATGGGTTGCAGCAGCCGTCCGACCAGTAGCCAGATCAGGAATCCGACCATCACCAGCGACCCCAGGGCGACCAGCGTGTAGGTGGTGTAGGTGCCCTGCAGCACGGCCTCCTCGGCACGCAGGTCGAACACGTGCACCAGCGCGCCGTGGGCCTGGCCCGGGGTCAGGTTCGGAAAGTACACCGGGGTGACCGCGTAGACGTAGTCGGCCATCGAGGTGGTCATCCGGCCGGTGGTGACGTGATCGAGCATGCAGAGCGGCAGCACGGTGTTCACGAAGGCCTCGTCGAGCTCGGGTCGGAAGGGGACGCCGTCGGGGGCCATCCAGGCGATCCGGTCGCCGATCACGCCGAGCTCGCCCTCGTTGGCGGCCAGCACCTGGCGTCGCATGGCCGTCCAGATCAGATCGTGCGGGTTCGTGAACTCCTTCCCCCCGTTGTTCGGGTCCCCCTGATCCGCCAGCACGCGGAACTCGTCGGAGGCCCGGTCGAGATAGCCCAGGACGCGCTGCTCGATCGAAGCCCGTTCCAGCGAATAGGCCGTGAGGCCGGCGATCGCCAGGGCCAGGGCGGTCAGGGCGAGCACCGCGGCGATCACCCGAGCGCGGACCGTGAACGGCCCCGGCAGTCGGAGGCGACGCCGTGACGAGGTTTGCGTCGCCGAGGCCATTCTCACATTGTGCCAACCGGTACCCGGGAGGCGGTTGATACCAGCGTGAGAGTGCTCTCATTCTGAAAGGCGGGTGCTTCTCGGTTGGGGTTTCGTTGGACGTGCGGAGGTGCCGCTGCCGGTTGATGCGCGGCCTCGAGCGGTGGATACGACCTCGTGTGGGATCGCCGCGCCCGTCGGCGGCACCTCAAGCCGGTTCCGTCCGGGTTTGGCCCAGCATGGAGCCCCGATCGACCTTGTCCGGACGGAGGGTGCCGGCGGGCCGCCGGGATGAATCTGGGCGATGTGGACCCGGCGGGTTGGGGCCTCGTCTGGGAAGTGTCGATCGCGCGATCGATCACTGGTGTCGGGTCCGGTCACTGGTGTCGGGTTATTTCATGAGATCGGTGATCGATCCCGCCAGTAGTGATCGATCGCGAGATCGTCCGAGGGTGCGCGGCCACCCCGATCACGAACGGCACCTGCTTGTCGGTCAGCCCTAGAAAGTCGTGAAACCCCTGGTCAGAGAGGAACCGACCAGGGGGTTTGACGTGGTGGCCAGGACCGGGATCGAACCGGTGACCTTTCACTTTTCAGGCGAACGCTGCTACCAGCTGAGCTACCTGGCCTCGATGAGCGATGCACGCTCAGCGACCCCGACGGGACTCGAACCCGCGACCTCCGCCGTGACAGGGCGGCGCGCTAACCAACTGCGCCACGGGGCCTTGACAGGCCTCACCGGTCGTTCCCGACCGGCTCAGGAACTATAACAGCCCCTCGCCGCAGCGAGGAAATCGGCCGTTCGGTGGCATCCCCAACGGGATTCGAACCCGCGCTGCCGCCTTGAAAGGGCGGTGTCCTAGGCCGCTAGACGATGGGGACCTGACCTCAGAACCATACCCGGGCGGCGACACGCCCACCAAACGAGAACCGAGCCGCCTGCCGGGTGACAGCGACAGTGCTGGGACGGTCGGGACGACACTTCGCGGGTAGGTGAGATCCCGGCAATCCACCCGGTCGATCTGCCAACCCGTCCGGATTCCCCTGCGACACAAGGGTGTGGACGATCGACCGGTGGATCCTCGGGATTCGGGCAAGGGCCCGGTCGATCGGGTGGTCGGTGGTCAGACCGAGTCGTTGGTCTCCGTCATCCCGCGACCCGGCGTCATCCAGCGACCCCTCTCTATCCCGCGACCCGGCTCCGTCCCGCGACCCGGCTCCGTCCCGCGACCCGGCTCCGTCCCGCGACCCGGCTCCGTCCCGCGACCCCTCGTCATCCCGGCGAACGCCGGGATCCCCGGCAGTGGTCCGGCTACCCGGCCAA
>JAGPGQ010000239.1 GCA_018055925.1 Micropruina sp. | reverse complement strand
GGCTGATCCCGTTCCTCGACATGGCCTACCAGGGGTTCTCCGAGTCGCTGGAGGCCGACCGCCCCGTCGGCCTCCAGCGACTCGGAGAACCCCGGGTAGGCCATGTCGAGGAACGGGATCAGCCCGGCCGTGGTGACCGTCTCGATCACCCGGCCCCACTGCTTGTCGGTGAGGTCGTAGCCGGTCGGGTTGTGGCAGCAGGCGTGCAGCACCACGATCGTCCCGGCCGGCGCGGCGGCCAGGTCGGCGAGCATGCCCTCGACGTCGACCGCCTTCGCCTCGGCGTCGTAGTAGCGGTAGGTCCCGACCTCGAAGCCGGCCCGGGTGAACAGGGCCTCGTGGTTCTCCCACGACGGATCCGAGATCAGCACCTTCGCGTCCGGGGCAAAGCGACGCAGGAAGTCGGCGCCGATCTTGAGCGCGCCGGTGCCGCCCAGCGCCTGGACGGTCACCACGCGTCCGGCGGCGACCGCGGGTGAGTCGGCGCCGAAGACCAGTTCGCGCACCGCCTTGGTGTAGCCGGGCAGTCCGTCGATCGGCAGGTAGCCGCGTGGCTTCGGATCGGCCGCCAACCGCTGTTCGGCGCGCCGGACGCATTCCAGCAGCGGCAGCGTGCCGGTGGCGTCCTGGTAGACCCCGACCCCGAGGTTGACCTTGTTCGGGTTGGTGTCGGCCCGGAACGCCTCGGTCAGGCCGAGGATCGGGTCGCGCGGGGCAAGCGGAACGGCGCTGAAGAGGGACATGCGGCTCAGTCTAGGGTGACGCCCACCAGCACGGGCTCGGGGACCAGGGTGACGCCGAACCGGTCTCGGACGCCGTCGCGCACCCGCCGGGCGAGTGCCACCAGGTCGGCGCTGCCGGCTCCGCCGCGGTTGGTGATCGCCAGTGTGTGCTTGGTCGACAGCGTCGCGGGTGGGGTGCCGAAGCCCTTGTGGAAGCCGGCGGCCTCGATCAGCCAGGCGGCGCTGGTCTTCACCGAGCCGTCCGGCTGCGGGTAGCGCGGTGCGGTCTCGGGCAGCGTGGCGGCCCGGTCGGCGTCCAGCACCGGGTTGGTGAAGAACGAGCCGGCGCTCCAGGTGTCGTGATCGGCCGGGTCGAGCACCATGCCCTTGCCGCCGCGCAACTCCAGCACGGCGGCCCGCACATCGGTCATCGGAGCCCGGCCCCGGCCGTCCAACTCGAGGCGGCGGGTGAGTTCGCCGAACCGCAACGGCATCGACATCGACCCCTGGCGGAACTGGAAGCTCACGCTGAGCACGACGTAGTGGCCCGGATCGGTCTTGAACCGCGAGGTGCGGTAGCCGAGGCCGCAGTCACCGACCGCGAAGGTGCGGAACTCGTTGGCGACCCGGTCCCAGGTGCGCACCGACCAGAGCCATTCGGAGACCTCCTGGCCGTAGGCACCCACGTTCTGGATCGGCGTCGCCCCGACCGTGCCCGGGATGCCGGACAGCGCCTCGATGCCGCGCCACTCGTTGTCGATCGCGGTGGCGACGAAGTCGTCCCAGATCTCGCCGGCGGCGACCTCGAGCACGGCGCCGCCGCACATCGCCGCGCCGGGTTCGTCGATGGTGCAGGATCCGCCCGCGAGCCGGACGCCCTTGGTGGCGACGTGGACGACGGTGCCGTCGAAGCCGTCGTCGCCGATCAGCAGATTGGAGCCGCCGCCCAGCACCAGGACGGGTTCACCGGCGGCGTCGGCGGCACGCACCGTCTCGACCACCTCGTCCTCGGTGGTCGCCTCGACCCAGCGCCGCGCGGGACCGCCGACCCGCAGGGTGGTGTGGTCGGCGAGCTTTTCGGCGAGCCGAGGCTCAGCCTCGATCCACCGATCTGCGCCTACTGCGCGACCCCAGCTGGGGGCACTGGCTGCGCCGGGCACGCTCGCCGTACGACCCGGTACGCCTTCGCGCACCCGGCTTCCCAGTGCACCCATCTGGTGCCGCTCGCTACGGCGCCCATCGGCGGATCGAGGCTCAGTCAAAGCGCACCTCGGCGGTGGCGGCCCCGAGCACCTTCACGTCGCCCAGCCGGGCGTCCACGCTGACCGTGGCGACGCCGTCGGCCACCTTGGTCACGGTGCCGCCGAAGGTGAGCGTGACGCCCTCGTCGGTGTCCGGGACGGGCACCGGCTTGGTGAATCGGACGAAGTAGCTGAGCACCCGGGACGGATCCCCGCACCAGTCGGTGACCACCCGCAGGGCGGCGCCCATGGTGAGCATGCCGTGGGCGATCACACCGGGCAGGCCGAGTTCGGCCGCCTTGGCGTCGGAGTAGTGGATCGGGTTGAAGTCCGTGGACGCGCCCGCGTACCGGACCAGGGTGGTGCGGGTGAAGACGGTGCTGATGCTCGGCAGCGTGGTGCCGACCTCGACCGGGCTCATGCCAGTTCCTCCTCGGGCCAGGTGTGCAGCAGGGTCGAGGCGGCCTCGCAGACCCGCTCGCCGCCGGCGTCCAGGGCGACCGAGATGCTGATGAACGCGCTGGTCCCCCGGGCCCGGACCCGTTCGATGCTGAGCGTGGCGGTGACGGCGTCCCCCACCCGCAGCGGACGGTGCCAGGTGAACCGCTGATCGGTGTGCACGGTGCGGCTGAGCGACAGCTCCAGCTCGGCGTCGTCGTACATGGCCCCCCACGCCGACGAGGACAGCAGCACGGCGAAGGTCGGCGGCGCGATCGCGTCCTGACCCGCGTAGTGGGGGTTCTCCGCGTCGCCGATGGCGGCGGCGAACTCGGCCACCTTGGCGGCGCTGACCACATAGGGCGCGGTCGGCGGGTAGCTGCGGCCGACGTGGGACTCGCTGATCATGGCCACAGGGTAATGCGTTCCGGCGACTCCCGCCCTCCGGCGCCGCGACCCCCTCCGGAGGCACCCCGTCCCCATCCTCGCGTCCGCCCGAAAGGCCCTGCCTAACTATCTCTGCCCTCCCGTCGACGGGAGGGCAGAGATAGTTAGGCAGGGGTTTACGGGGTACGGCGGGGGACGCCGAACGGCCGCCCGCATGCTGCGGGCGGCCGTCGGGTTACGCTCAGCGAGTCTCGCGGTGCGCGGTGTGCAGGTGGCACTTGGGGCAGAACTTCTTCAGCTCAAGACGATCCGGGTCGTTGCGCCGGTTCTTCTTGGTGATGTAGTTGCGCTCCTTGCACTCGGTGCACGCCAAGGTGATCTTCGGACGGATCTCCGACTGCTTCTTGGCCATCGCGGTTGCTCTCTCTCGATCTGTGCTTGTTGCCGGTCCGGTAGCGGGAGCGGGACTCGAACCCGCGACACAGCGATTATGAGCCGCTTGCTCTACCGCCTGAGCTATCCCGCCGTCCCGTTCGGGGTGCCCAACCGGGCAATGATGGGCGGTTATTCCATCGACCCCAAACGCAGAGCCCCCATGCGGAATCGAACCGCAGACCTTCTCCTTACCATGGAGACGCTCTGCCGACTGAGCTATAGGGGCCGGACCTCGAGAAACACTACAGCAGTGATCGCGCAGGTCTCAAATCGGCTCGAGGATCAGTTCTCCAGGGCTCCGACGGGGGTGATCTCGACGAATCCGAACGCCCGGTACAGGTGGGACGCCTGCGCTGCCGTCTCCTCCTGGACGTTGAGCGCCAGGCTCTGCCAGCCCTGCTCGTGGCACGCCTTGGCGGCGCTCAGCAGCAGCAGGGTGCCGAGCCCGCGGCGCCGATGATCGGGGTGGACGAACAACTCGATCACGAACGGCACCGCGGGGATCCCCTCCCACGGTGGGCTGGTGACGGTCTGGATGCAGCCGAGCAGGGTGCCGTCCGGGTCGGCCACGACCAGGGAGGCCGCCTCGACCGGGGTGCCGTACTCGCCGGCGAAGACCCCCTCCATCTCTTCGGTGGCGTCCTCCAGGTCGACCGCGGCGGCACCCTTGGGGTACGAGTCCCAGTACAGCGCGCCCAGGGCCTCCGCGTCCCCGGGCACCTGGGGCCGCAGCACGACTCCGGCCGGTGGCTCCGGTTCTGGAAGAGGGAGGTCACGCTGCATCAGCATGCGCCCAGCTTAGGCACGAACGGGCGAACCGCCTAGATACGGGCCGCATCGACGTCGTGCCGCGTCGCGCCGGAGCGGCGGACCACCCACCGGCTTGTACGGTCGGATCACGCGTGCGGTCGGGGACGGACGTCGGTCGGCGGCGAGGAAAGTGAGGGCGAGGTGACCCAGCAGCGATTCACCGCCGACTATGCGGTGCTCGGTGTCGGATCGATCGCGGAGGCGATCGTGACCGGACTGTGCCGGGACGCGGACGCACCCCCGCGGATCGTGCTGTCGCCCCGCGGTCACGCCCGGGCGACCCGGTTGGCGGCCCGCTTCCCCACCGTCCGGGTGGCTCCGGACAATCAGGACGCCGCCTCGTCCGCGGGCACGGTGCTGCTCTGCCTGCGCCCCCAGGACGCCGTCGAGGGGCTCGCGTCGGTGCGGTTGGACGCCGGCCAGCGCGTGGTGAGCGTGATGGCGTCCCTCACCTCGACCGAACTGGCAGAGCTGATCGGCCCGGTCGCCGAGATCTCCCGCGGCATTCCGGCCACCGCCGTGGCCTCCCGGCAGGGTTTCACGCCGGTCTACCCGGCCGACTCGGCGGCGCAGCGGCTGTTCGACGAGCTCGGCGGATCGCTGGTGCTGAGTTCGGAGCGGCTGCTGGACGCCACCTCGGTGGCCAGCGCCACCGTCGCCGCCCACCTGACCTACCTCGAGACGGTGAGCGCCTGGCTGGCGCGTCAGGGCGTCGACGCCGACGAGTCCCGGAGACTCCTGGCTTCGGTGTTCGCCGGGGCGACCGCCGGGTTCGCTCACAGCGCGGACTTCGCCGAGCTGGCCCGGCAGCACGCCACCCCGGGCGGGCTCAACGAACGCCTGGCGGCCGCCCTGCGCCGGGCCGGGGTGTACCAGACGGTGGAGCGCGGCCTGGACGAACTGCTGGGACGGCCACCGGCGCGACACCCCGGCCAGGCCGGCTGACCCGCGGCCGCCCCGTCACCCCCCGGTCAGGCCCGGACGAAGATCTCCACCCGGCGGTTGAGCTGCCGGCCGGCCGGATTGTCCTCGCCCTTGATGGCGTTCGGCGCCACCGGCCTGGACTCGCCGTAGCCCGTGGCGTCCATCGGGGACGACACGCCGCGGGTGCGCAACGCGTCCACGACCGAGGCGGCGCGCCGCTCGGAGAGGCCTTGGTTGTAGCTGTCGGCGCCGATCGCGTCGGTGTGACCGGACACCTGGATCCGGTTCCGGCCGACCTGCTTCAGCGCGGCGGCCACCTTGTCCAGGGTCTGCGCCGCGTCCGTCCGGATGTTGTCCTTGTCGAAGTCGAAGAGCACGCCGTCGGCGAGGGTGATCACGAAGCCGCAGACGTTCGTCTTGGGCAGCAGTTGCACCACCGGCGGGAACTTGCCCATCGGCGGCACCTTCGGCAGCGGATCGGCCGGCACCGAACCCGAGAAGGTCGGCCCGACCACGGTGGCGGTGCCCGTCCCGTCGTTGCTGATCGACACGGTGCCGTCCACGTACGTGCCGGAGCCGTCGCCGGAGTTTGTGATCGACACCCCTCCGGACACGTAGGTTCCGGAGCCGTCGCCGCTGTTGGTGATCGACTCGGTCTTGCTGCGGTAGGTGCCCGCGCCCTTGCCATCGATGGTCATCGAGATGTCGGGGTCGACGTAGGTGCCGGAACCGTCTCCGGAGTTGGTGATGGACATCTTGTTCCCGACGTAGGTGCCGCCGCCCCTGCCGTTGCGGGTGACCGACTCGCGGTCGCTGACCGAGGTCTCGGAGCCGTCCCGGCCGCGGGTGTAGCTGCCGTCCGGGCCCACATAGGAGCCGGAGCCGTCCCCGTAGAGCACCAGGCCCGAGTCGGCATTGGTGTACT
>JAGPGQ010000039.1 GCA_018055925.1 Micropruina sp. | reverse complement strand
GACCTGGGCCGCGCCATCCCCCTGTACGAACAAACCCTCACCGACCGGCAACGCATCCTCGGCTCCGACCACCCCAACACCCTGACCTCACGCAACAACCTCGCCAGCGCGCTGTGGCAGCGAGGGCAACAGAGGGAGGCGTTCATCCTGTGGGAGGCCGCCGCTGAATCAGCGGTGCGCCTGTTTGGCCCGCGTCACGAGGTGACGCGGACTCTCGTCGCGAACCTCACGGAAGCACACCGCTTCC
This sequence comes from Micropruina sp., assembly GCA_018055925.1. GTDB lineage: Bacteria > Actinomycetota > Actinomycetes > Propionibacteriales > Propionibacteriaceae > Micropruina. Next base: position 19,582 of record JAGPGQ010000039.1, on the reverse strand, counting down.
TGGACGGAACATGACCGCCAGCCGCACCTGGGAGACAGGCCCGGTCCGAACCCGGCTCAGTTACAGCACTCGCCGCATCCAGCCGTGATCATCCGGCGTCCGGCCGTACTGGATGTCGAGGATCGCGGACCGGATCTGCATCGTCCGCTCCCCCGGCTCCGCGCCGATCACGTGGTTGCCCCGCTTCGAGCGGAACTCGGCCACGGGGGTGAGCACGGCGGCGGTTCCGCAGGCGAAGGTCTCGACGATGTCGCCGGAGTCGATCCGGTCGAAGATCTCGGCCAGCGGCAGGGTGCGCGCCACGGGTCGCAGGCCGAGCTCCGCGGCGATGGTCAGGATCGAGTCGCGGGTGACCCCCTCGAGGATGGTGCCGGTCAGTGCGGGCGTGATCAGTTCGCCGTCCCGGGTCACCACCATGATGTTCATGCCGCCGAGTTCCTCGGTGTTCTCGCCGCTGGCGTCGGCGAACAGCACCTGCGAGCAGCCGTGCTCGGCGCCCTGGTACTGGGCGATCAGCGACGAGGCGTAGTTGCCGCCGCACTTGGCCGCGCCGGTGCCCCCCTTGCCGGCCCGGCTGTACTCGTCGGTGACCCAGATGTTCACCGGCTTCACCCCGCCCGGGAAGTACGGGCCGACCGGACTGGCGATCACCGAGTAGGTCACCCGCTGCGCCGCCCGCACTCCCAGGAACGGCTCGTTGGCGAACATGAACGGACGCAGGTACAGGCTGGCCTCGCCGCCCTCGGCGTCCGGCGTCCAGGCTGCGTCCACCCGCACCAGTTGCTCGATCGAGGTGAGGAAGTCCGCCACCGGCAGCTCGGGGAGCATCAGCCGCCGCGCCGAGGCCTGCAGCCGCAGCGCGTTGCGTTCGGGACGGAACAGCCAGATCGAGCCGTCCGCGTGCCGGTACGCCTTCAACCCCTCGAAGGCCTCCTGCGCGTAGTGCAGCACCGCGCACGACGGGTCGAGCTGGAAGGGCCCGTACGGCAGCACGGCGTCCTCGCCCCAGCCGGAGTCCTGCCGCCAGGTCGCGACCGCCATGTGGTCGGTGAAGTACACCCCGAAGCCCGGGTCGGCGTGGATCTCCGCGATCCGCTCGGACGAGGCGGGCGTTGCGGTGGCGGTCAGCGGAAAGGTCAGCGGCATGGGCAGGACAATACTCGCCGCGACACCGGCCGGAGAGCCCGCTGAGCAACCTGGGTTGACAATCCGATCTCGTCAACCTAAGTTGCTCTCATGATCCCCGTCGATGTCGCCCGAACCGCGTCCGACACCAGCGACCCGCTGGCCGGCCTGCGCGCCGTCGCCTCGATGCGCCGGCTCGCCGACATGCTCGAACTGCAGCAGGTCGAGGAGGCCCTGCGGGCCGGGCACGGCTGGCCGGAGATCGCAACCGCCCTCGGCGTGACCCGTCAGGCGGTCCACAAGAAGTACGCCCGCCGCGTCGCGGCAGACCTGCAAGGAAGGAAGGCCCGATGAGCATGATGCTCAGCAGCCGCTGGACCAGTGCCGCCTATCTCGAGGCGGCTCGGGTCCGCACCCCCGAGATCGACATCGATCATCTCTACCTCGGCCTGCTGGCGGTCGGCGGTCAGGCCGCGCGCCTACTCGGGCGCCACGGGGTCTCGCTGGCGTCGGCGCGACAACGCGTCCGGGAGTCGCTGAGCGACGATCTGGCCACGCTCGGCGTGCACGCGCCCGAGGCCGTCCTGCCCCCACCCATGCGGGCCGTCGAGATCGGGGGCCCGGAATGGCGGGCCACCCCGAGGGCTCACGACCTGGTCGGTCACGCCAAGGTCAAGGAGGGCACCTGCGCCGTGCTTGCGGCCCTGATCGCCGAACCCTCGGGTGCCGCCCGACGACTGCTCGCCGCCGATGGCGTCGATCCGGACGCCCTGCTCGCCGAACTGGCCGCCGAGGGACCGGAGCCGGGTGCCCCCGAGCGGGTGCCCCTGGATTCCGGCCTGCTGCCCGCACCCGCGCGGGCTCACCGGATCGGCTACTACCTCTCGGCGGCACCCGCCCTGGTGGCCGACACCGTCGCCGACCACAGCACACTCGCACTCTGGGCCTACGATCCGGCGCGCGCCGAGGTCACCGACGACGGTGCGACCGTCCGGCATTCGCGGGGCCGCAAGACGCTGACCGTGAAGATCGGGCAGACGCGCCACCGGGAAGCCGAACGCGAGGTGATCACCTGGACCCACGAGATGCTGGACGGACCGCACGCCGGCCAGCCGCTGCGCTACGACCGCTTCGAGGTGCGGGCGGCCCCCGGCGGTGCCGAACTCATGCACACCGCGGGCACCCGGAGCTTCGGCCGGCTCGGGGGGCTGATCGCTCCGCTCACCGACTGGTTCAGCACCTGGGGCATGGTGCACGGCGCCCAGCGGCTCGGCCTCGAGGTCGCCGACCGCCAGGCCGCCTGACACCCCGACCCCGACCCCGTCCCACGCCGAAGCCCTACCCCGAAAGGCCCTGCCTAACTATCTCTGCCCTCCCGTCGACGGGAGGGCAGAGATAGTTAGGCAGGGGTCTACGGGCGGGGGTGAGACGGGCGTCCCAGGATGTGAGCGGCGTCACTACAGTGACCGCATGCCGCAGAACATCGCCGTCATTCCCGGGGACGGGATCGGTCCCGAGGTGGTCGCCGAGGGCCTGAAGGCTCTCACCGCGACCGTCGGCTCCGACGCCTTCGACTTCACCCACTACGACCTGGGCGCCGAACGCTGGCAGCGCACCGGCGAGGTGCTGCCGGATTCCGTGCTGGCCGAACTCGCCGAGGCGGACGCACTGATCCTCGGGGCTGTCGGCGCGGCGCCCGGCTCGAAGGCGATCCCGTCCGGCCTGCTGGAGCGCGGCCTGCTGCTCAAGCTGCGGTTCGCCTTCGACCACTATGTGAACCTGCGGCCGTCCAAGCTCTACCCCGGCGTCGTCACTCCCCTGTCGGACGCGGTGGTCGGCCGTGGCCCGATCGACTTCGTCGTGGTCCGCGAGGGCACCGAAGGCCTGTACTGCGGCGTCGGCGGCTCGATGCAGACCGGCACCGAGTTCGAGGTGGCCAACGAGGTTTCGGTGAACACCGCGCGTGGCGTCGAGCGGGTCGTCCGGGACGCCTTCGAGCGGGCCATGCGCCGGCGCAAGAAGGTCACCCTGGTGCACAAGCACAACGTGCTGGTGAACGCCGGCGGCCTGTGGAACCGGATCTTCACCGCCGTCGCCGCCGAGTACCCCGAGGTGACCACCGACTACCTGCACGTCGACGCCACCATGATCATGCTGGTGCAGGATCCGCAGCGCTTCGACGTGATCGTCACCGACAACCTGTTCGGCGACATCGTCACCGACCTGGCGGCCGCGGTCACCGGCGGCATCGGCCTGGCCGCGTCGGCGAACATCAATCCGTCGGGCGCGTTCCCGTCCATGTTCGAGCCGGTGCACGGTTCGGCGCCGGACATCGCCGGCCAGGGCATCGCCGACCCGACGGCGACGATCTCGTCCATGGCCCTGCTGCTCGACCATCTCGGGCGCCGCGACGACGCCGCCCGGATCGACGCCGCGGTGGACGCCGACATCGCCGCCCGCGGCACCGAACGCCGCTCCACCAGCCAGGTCGGCGACGCCATCGCCGCCCGCCTCGGCTGACCACCTACCACCTACCCGGTATAGCCCTGCCTAACTATCTCTGCCCTCCCGTCGACGGGAGGGCAGAGATAGTTAGGCAGGGCTTTCGGGTCGGGGCTACCGCAGCGCGGCGGCGTAGCGGGCGAGCACCTGGTCGTAGGCCTCGAGCCGGGCCTTCAGCCGGCCGATCCCGAACGGACGCCGGTAGGCGGCCGGCACCTCGCGGGACAGGTCGCTGACCAGCGCCCGGGCCGGCATGCCGCCCATCGCGGAACTGCCGAAGGCGAGCACCTGGGCCAGCGCGTCACGGGCCAGCGCCATCCGGTCGTGCGCCCGTCCGGCCTCCCCGCGGTCCGCAGGCGGCTCCATCGGGACACTGCCCGCCATCCGGTCGGAGACGAACAGGAACTCGCCGGCGTCCAGGATCTCGGAACACCCCTCACCGAAACTGTTCTGGGCGCCGGGCGACTCGTCGGACAGCTCGAAGGTGAAACTACGCACCGTGCCGCAGCCGTCGCACGGACCCGAGTACCGCGCCAGCAGCCGATCGCCGTCCTGCAGCAGGGTCCGGGTACGGGTGAACCTGTTGGCACCGCAGGCGCAACCGTGCAGGTCCATGTAGGTGGTGGCCTCGGTGGACGTACGGGCTCTCATCGAGATCCTCTCCGAGCGATGCGTGCTCTCGCGAAACGGACGCCGTCCCGGCAGTCTTCCATGGCGCGGGTCAGCACCCGATGGGCCGCCGGGTCCGGGTCTGGCCCACCCCGCAGGAGAGAATTCAGGCCGCCTCGCGCTCGGGTTCGACCCGGGCCCACAGCCGCAACGGCTCGCCGAAGAACCGTCCCCGCAGCCACCAGATCACCTCGATCAGGGCGGCGCCGATCACCCCGGCGGTCAGCCCGAACGCCATCGCGGCCGGGTCGCCGGTGTCGAGCAGGAACAACGAGCGGGTGAACGGCCAGCTGAAGATCAGCAGGTAGCCGAGTCCGCAGGCCAGTACCAGCCCCACCTTCCACCACTGGTAGGGCCGCGCCACCACCACCAGCACCCAGGTCGCGGCGACGATCATGCAGGCCAGGGTGGCCGTGGTGGCCTGCTGGACGGCCGCCGGCGGCGCACCCGGCGGCGGCATCACCGTCAGGTAGGTGGTGAAGGTGGCCAGCGCCACCACCAGGCCTGCCGGGACGCCGAGTCGCAGCACCCGGGAGACGAAACCCGGCCGGGCACGTTCGTGGTTGGGTGCCAGGGACAGCAGGAAGGCCGGAATGCCGATGGTGAACCAGCCGGTGATCGTGATGTGGATCGGCTGGTACGGGAACGGCACCCGCCACAGCACCACCAGCAGGGCCAGCAGCGCCGAATAGATGGTCTTGGTCAGGAACAGGTTGGCGACCCGTTCGATGTTGCCGATCACTCGTCGGCCCTCGGCGACCACGTGCGGCAGGGTGGCGAACCGGTCGTCCAGCAGCACGATCTTGGCCACCGCCCGGGTGGCCGACGAACCGGAGCCCATGGCCACGCCCAGATCGGCGTCCTTCAGCGCCAGGACGTCGTTCACCCCGTCGCCGGTCATCGCGACGGTGTGCCCGTGGGACTGCAGCGCACCCACCATGGCCCGCTTCTGGTGCGGCGTGACCCGGCCGAAGACGTCGGTGGACTCCACCGTCGCGGCGAACGCGTCCGGCTCCTGAGGCAGCCGCCGGGCGTCGACGGCCGTCCCGGACACCACGCCGAGGGAGCGGGTGACCGCACCCACCGAGGCGGCGTTGTCGCCCGAGATCACCTTCAGCCGCACCCCCTGCTCGGCGAAGTACGCCAGGGTTTCGGCGGCGTCCGGCCGGATCCGCTGGTTCAGCACGACGAGCGCGTGGGCGTGCACCCGTCCGGGCGCCGCCGGATCGTCCACCCGGTGTTCGGCGGTGCCGACCAGCAGCACCCGCAGGCCGTCCGCGGCGAGTGCCTCGGCCTCCTGAGCGACCGGCGTGTGGGCGTCGGCGAGCACATCGGGCGCGCCGATCACCCAGGTGGCCACCGCCCCGTCCGGGCCGGCCACATCGACCCCCGACCACTTGGTCGCCGAACTGAACGGCGCCTTCGCCAGGATCCGGCCGGTGAGCTCCCCCGGCGGCACGGCGGCAGCCACCGCCTGCATGGACGGGTTCGGCCGGGCATCGGCGGCCACCAGCTGGCGCAGCCCGGCCCAGGTCCGGTCGGCGTCCGCACCGGGCTGCAGCCGCAGTTCGCCGAAGGTCATGCCGTTCTCGGTGAGGGTTCCGGTCTTGTCGGCGCACACCACGTCGACCCGGGCGAGGCCCTCGATGGCCGGCAACTCCTGCACCAGGCATTTGCGGCGGCCGAGCCGGACGACGCCCAGCGCGAACGCCACCGAGGTGAGCAGCACCAGGCCCTCCGGCACCATCGGCACCAGCGCCCCCGCCATCGCCAGCACAGCCCTGCGCCAGTCGCTGTGCACCTGCATCAGCTGCACCCAGATGGTGGCCGCGCCGACCGGGATCAGCACCCAGGTGATCACCTTGAGGATCTGGTTGATCCCGCTGGTGAGTTCGGACTTCACCAGGGTGAACTTGGCCGCCTCGGCGGTCAGCTGGGCGGCATAGGACTCGCTGCCGACCTTCGTCGCCCGGTAGGCGCCCGTCCCGGAGACGACGAAGCTGCCCGACATGACGGTGTCGCCCGGCCGCTTGGCGACCGGATCGGATTCGCCGGTGAGCAGGGATTCGTCCAGCTCGAGATAGTCGTCCTCGATCACCTCGCCGTCGACCAGCACCTGGTCGCCGGGGCCGACCTCGATCAGGTCGTCCAGGACGATCTCCTCGCGCGCGTAGTCGCGCGCCTCGCCCTCGCGACGGATCCGGGGACGGGCCTCGCCGACCACCGCGAGCGCGTCCAGGGTCCGCTTGGCCCGCAGCTCCTGGATGATGCCGATGGCCGAGTTGGCGATGATCAGCAGCCCGAACGCGCCGTTGATCCAGGAGCCGGTGGCCAGCACCAGCGCGAGCAGCACCGCCAGGATCCCGTTGATCCGGGTGAACACGTTCGCCCGGACGATGGCGCCGGTGGTGCGCCCGGACCGGGGCGGCAGGTCGTTGCGCTGGCCACGCGCGACCCGCTCGGCCACCTCGGCGCTGCTCAGTCCCGGGTCGGCGGGCAGGGTCTGCGCGGTCACCCGATGAAGAATGCCATACGCCCCGGACGTCCCCGGAGCGACCTCAACGGCCGCCGCTGTCGACCTGAGCCCACGGCGGGGTGACGTACTCGACGTCGATTCCGGCGTCCACCAATTTCTCGCTGATCCGCTGCAGTTCCGATTCGCTGGGCAGCTCGTGCGTGACCCGCAGGAACTCGGCCCCCACGTCCACGCGCACGGCGGGGATCAGTCCGGCGGCGATGATCCGTTCCGCCAGTTCGTCGATCTCTTCCTGGCTCAGCCGGCGCCGCAGCAGCGCGAGCAGCGGCACATAGTCGGCCGCGGGAATTCCGTGCGGGTACCCGCCCTTGAGCCAGCTGACGACCCGCTCGATCTGTGACAACACGACAGCTCCTCAAACTGTTCGTGGGTCTGCCCTGGGGCATCTCCGTTTCCCGTCCCGGGGAGTGCGGCCTCGAAGGTCGGTCTCGACGGGGACACATTGTGCAGTTCCCCCGACGTCGTGGCCCCAAACGGGACCGCCGACCTGGGGCGTCCTCGTGGCCACTCCAGGTCGACGGTTACGTTCAGTGCTTCTTCACGAAGGTCGGAAGAACATTGTCGAAGGATACTTGATAGCCGAAGCCGTGCGACACGATGATCGCGATGCCCATCGCGATCACGGCCACGACCAGGGCGAAGCACAGGTAGCCCACGACCTTCATCGCCGGACGAGGCGGCTCGTGACCGACCTCGGCGTCGCCTCCGGCACCCTGGGCCATCGCCCGGATCCCGTAGGCGTACAGCGCCGGCAGGCCGGCACCGACCAGCACCGACACCACCAGCACCTGACTCAGCGCGTTTCCGAACAGCTGGAACATGGCGATTCTCCTCTCAGGCCTTCACGGTGGCTTCGACGGGGGCGACCGAGGCGCCCGGCGTGGCGCCGGACTCCCAGTCGTCGTTGACGTTGCCGGCGTGGACGGCGGTCTTGCGCGCGTGGAGGATCATCCAGCCGGTCAGGCCGAGCAGGATGCCCAACACCAGCAGGGTGCCGGCGTAGCCGCCGACGCCCTTGCCGATGAAGTAGGTGATGGCCCCGACCACGCCGGCGGCCGGCAGGGTGATGAACCAGGCCAGCACCATCCGCAGGGCCACGCCCCAGCGGACGTCCGCCCCGCGCTTGCCGATGCCGGAGCCCAGGATCGAGCCGGTGGCCACGTGCGTGGTGGAGAGCGCGAAGCCCAGGTGGCTGGAGGTCAGGATGACGGCGGCCGAGGACGCCTCGGCGGCCATGCCCTGCGGCGGCGAGATCTCGATCAGGCCCTTGCCCAGGGTGCGGATGATCCGCCAGCCACCGGTGTAGGTGCCGGCCGCGATGGCGACCGCGCAGGCGACCTTGACCCAGGTCGGGACGTTGGTGGTGTCGGTCCAGGAGCCGTAGGCGATCAGCGCGAGGGTGATCACGCCCATGGTCTTCTGGGCGTCGTTCGTGCCGTGCGCGAGCGAGACCAGCGAGGCGGTGCCGATCTGACCCCACCGGAAGCCGGCCTCGGCGTAGCGGCTGGCGACCCCGGAGGTGATCCGGAACACCAGCCAGGTGCCGATGGTGGCGACCAGGGTGGCCACCAGCGGCGAGGCGAACGCCGGCAGGATCACCTTGCCGACCACGCCGTCCAGCTTGTTGCCGTCGCCCATCCAGTTGACCCCGTTGATGCCCAGCGCGGCCATCGCCGAACCGATCATGCCGCCGAACAACGCGTGCGACGAGCTGGACGGCAACCCCAGCAGCCAGGTCAGCAGGTTCCACACGATCCCGCCGACCAGGCCACAGAACACGATGATCAGCAGGTCTCTGCCGTTGTCGGCGAGGAACTCCGGACGGGGTGCCCCGGTGGAGTCCTGGATCCTGATCACCGCGTTGGTGACGGTCAGGGCGACCTCGACCGACAGGAAGGCGCCGATCAGGTTCAGCACGGCCGACAGACCGACGGCGGTCTTCGGCTTCAGCGCCCCGGTGGCGATCGAAGTCGCCATCGCGTTGCCGGTGTCATGAAAGCCATTGGTGAAGTCGAAGGCAATGGCGGTGCCGATCACGAGGACCAGCAGGAGTAGTTCGAGGGTCACAGTCGGAGCTTGGAAGGGACAGGTGAACGCCCGGCCCGTCGAAGGTGAACGGAAGGTGTCCTGCATGGGTCGTCTCGGCCAAATCTGCCGGGAGATCGGGGCGTCCCCGTGACGTCCCCGTCAAGGCCGGACCGTCGGTGGCTTCGACACCGCGGACATCCGGCGGAGCGCGTGAGCGAAGCGGGATCCGTCCGGTGAATGGGAAAGAGAACCGTCCCCTGAACCGGAATGGGAACCGTCCCCTGAACCGGAATGGGAACCGTCCCCTGAACCGGAAAGAGAACCGTCCCCGGTGCGTTCGGGCGGGGGTCCCGGACGCGCAGAACGGGCGCCGACTCCCTTGTGGGGGGTGGCGCCCGTTCCTCAGGCGTCCCACGGTTGGGGGACGCAAGTCCGGATCAGCGTGCGGCGGTGCCTTCGACGTAGTCGTCGTCGTGGCTCTTCACCCACGCCATCAGCTTGCGGAGCTCGCGGCCGGTGCCCTCGATCGGGTGCGCCTCGCCGGCGGCCCGGAGCTGCTTGAACTCGGGCGCGCCCGCGTCCTGGTCGTCGATGAACCGCTTGGCGAACGCACCGGAGCGGATGTCCGCCAGCACGTCCTGCATGTTCTCCTTCACCCGGGCGTCGATCACCCGCGGGCCGGACACGTAGTCGCCGAACTCGGCGGTGTCCGACACGCTCCAGCGCTGCTTCGCGATGCCGCCCTCGTACATCAGGTCGACGATCAGCTTCAGCTCGTGCAGGCACTCGAAGTAGGCCACCTCCGGCTGGTAGCCGGCCTCGGTGAGCACCTCGAAACCGGCCTGCACCAGGGCGGACGCGCCACCGCAGAGCACGGCCTGCTCACCGAACAGGTCGGTCTCGGTCTCCTCGGTGAACGTGGTCTTGATGCCGCCGGCCCGCAGCCCGCCGATCGCCTTCGCGTAGCTCAGCGCCAACGGCCAGGCCTCGCCGGACTCGTCCTTCTCGACGGCGACGAGCACCGGCACGCCGCGACCCTCGGAGTACTCCCGGCGCACCAGGTGACCCGGGCCCTTCGGGGCGACCATGCAGACGTCGACGCCGGGCGGCGGGGAGACGTAGCCGAACCGGATGTTGAACCCGTGGGCGAAGAACAGCGCGTCGCCCTCCTGCAGGTTGGGCGCGATCTGCTCGGCATAGATGGTGCGCTGGTGCTGGTCGGGGGCCAGGATCATGATCAGGTCCGCCTCGGCGGCGGCCTGGTCGACCGGCAGGACGCGCAGCCCCTCGGCCTCGGCCTTGGCCGCCGACTTCGACCCGGGCCGCAGGCCGACCCGCACGTCCACCCCGGAGTCGCGCAGCGACAGGGCGTGCGCGTGCCCCTGGGAGCCGTAGCCGATCACCGCGACCACCCGGTTCTGGATGATCGAGAGGTCGGCGTCGTCGTCGTAGAACATCTCTGCCATTGGGTATTCCTAACTGATTAGCGGTTGCGCACGGGTGTGCGGATCTTGTCGGACTTGGACCGGTCGGTGAGCGACTTGCTGCCCCGGCCGAGCGCGACGAGTCCGGACTGGACGAGTTCGCGCACGCCGTAGGGCCGCAGCATCTCGAGCAGGGCGTCCAGCTTGTCAGGCGAACCGGTGGCCTCGATGGTCAGCGACTCGTTCTGGACGTCGACGGTCTTGCCGCGGAACAACTGGACGATCTCGATGATCTGGCTGCGGGTGCTCGGGTCGGCCTTCAGCTTGATCAGGACGAGCTCGCGGCGCACCGCGGACTCCTCCAGTTCGACGATCTTGAGCACCTCGACCAGCTTGTTCAGCTGCTTGGTGATCTGCTCCAGCGCCTGCGGGTTCTCGGCGTTCACGTGCGCGGTGATCCGGGAGAGTTCGGGACGTTCGGTCGGCCCAACGGCGAGCGACTCGATGTTGTAGCCGCGGCGGGCGAACAGTCCGGCGATCCTGGCCAGGACGCCCGGTTTGTTCTCGACCAGGACGCTCAGGGTGTGCGTCTTCACAGTTCCTCTTCCTCCCAATCGGGCGCCAGGTCCTTGGCGATCTTGATGTCGTCGTTGCTGGTGCCCGCGGCCACCATCGGCCAGACCATGGCGTCCTTGTGCACCACGAACTCGACCACCACCGGACGGTCGGTGATCGACAGCGCCTTGTTGATCACCGCGTCCACCTCGCTGGGATGCTCGGCCCGCAGCCCCACCGCACCCATGGCCTCGGCCAGCTTCGGGAAGTCCGGCACCCGCAGCGTCTTGAGGTCGGTGTTGGAGTAGCGCTGGCCGTAGAACAGCGTCTGCCACTGGCGCACCATGCCCAGGCTCTGGTTGTTGATCACCGCGATCTTGACCGGGATGCCCTCCAGCGCGCAGGTGACCAACTCCTGGTTGGTCATCTGGAAGCAGCCGTCGCCGTCGATCCCCCAGACCACCGCGTCCGGCGCGCCGACCTGGGCGCCCATCGCGGCCGGGACGCAGTAGCCCATGGTGCCGGCGCCGCCGGAGTTCAGCCAGCGTCCGGGCCGCTCGAACGGCAGCAGGGTGGCGGCCCACATCTGGTGCTGGCCGACGCCGGCGGCGTAGAAGGCGTCCGGTCCGGTCAGCTCGCCGATCCGCTTGATCACGTACTCGGGCGACAGCATGCCCTCGTGGGTCTGCTCGGTCGGCACCCGGTACTTGTCCTTCAACGCACCCAGGTAGCGGCGCCAGGCCTTGTATTCGGGCAGGTCGGCGCCCCGCAGGACCCCGTTCAGGCCCTCCAGGACCTGCTTCACGTCGCCCACGATCGGCACGTCGGCGAGCCGGTTCTTGGACACCTCGGCCGGGTCGATGTCGGCATGGATCACCTTGGCCTCGGGGGCGAAGGTGTCCAGCCGTCCGGTCACCCGGTCGTCGAACCGGGTGCCGAGGGCGATCAGCAGGTCGGCCCGCTGCAGGGCGCCGACCGCGGAGACCGAACCGTGCATGCCCGGCATGCCCATGTGCAGCTCGTGGCTGTCGGGGAACGCGCCCCGGGCCATCAGGGTGGTGACCACCGGGATGCCGGTGATCTCGACCAGCTTGGCGAGGTCCTCGCTGGCGCCGGCCTTGATCACGCCGCCACCGACGTAGAACACCGGACGGCTGGACTCGCCGATCAGCCGGGCGGCCTCGCGGATCTGCTTGACGTGCGGCTGGGTGACCGGGTGGTAGCCGGGCAGGTTGATCACCTCGGGCCAGACGAACGGGGCACTGTTCACCTGGGCGTCCTTGGCGATGTCGACCAGCACCGGGCCCGGGCGTCCGGTCTTGGCGATGTGGAAGGCGGCGGCGATGGCTGCCGGAATGTCCTCCGGACGGGTGATCAGGAAGCTGTGCTTGGTGATCGGGAAAGTGATCCCCCGGATGTCGGCCTCCTGGAAGGCGTCGGTGCCGATCGCGGCGGCGTTGACCTGGCCGGTGATCGCGACGATCGGGACGGAGTCCATGTAGGCGTCGGCGATCGCGGTGACCAGGTTGGTGGCGCCCGGGCCGGACGTGGCCATGCACACGCCGACCTTGCCGGTGGCCAGGGCGTAGCCCTCGGCCGCGTGCCCGGCGCCCTGCTCATGGCGGACCAGGATGTGCCGGATCAGCTTGGACTGGCCGAGCGGATCGTAGGCCGGCAGGATCGTCCCGCCGGGGATCCCGAAGATGACCTCTACGCCGACTCGCTCCAGCGACTCGACCAGGGCCTGGGCCCCCGTGAGCATCGGTGGTGCCATGGTGTCGGTCATCGGCTTCCCCTTTCGTTGGGTGTGACGTTCGGCGGGTCCTCGGCAACAAAAAACCCCCGCTGCTGAGGCAGGCGAGGGAGCGTGTCGGTCGTTACTGGTCGACAGACACGCTAGGCGAGTACGAGGTAAGGCTTCCGCACGGGTCTTATGTTTCCCTCTTGTTTCCGGTGTGTCAACTAACGGACGGCGTGTTCCGCGATCCGGACCCGTCGGCCGGGCGTCCGCGGGCTCAGCCGAAGGTGGCCCCGGCCTCCCGGGCGCACTCGGCGATCCGGTGGGCGAGTTCGATGTCGAGCTGGGTGAGGCCGCCGGCCGAGTGGGTGCTCAGCCGCCAATGGGTGGTCCGCCAGCGGATGTCGATGTCGGGATGGTGGTCGAGTTGCTCGGCCACCTCGGCGACCGCGTCCACCAGCCGGATCGCGGCCGGGAAGTCGGGTGCCTCGAGGGTGGCGACCAGGGCGTCGCCGTCGGACGACCAGCCGGGCAGGTCGGCCAGTTGCCGGGCGACCTCGGCGTCGGTGAGGAGTCTGCTCATTCGTCCATTGTGCCGCGATCGAGCGGGTTCATTCCGGACGAAGTCTCGACCGGGGTTGCGTCAAGCGGACACGCCGGGTGACGATGAAGATCCCCCCGCCCCCGACGAGCCACTCGTTCACCCCCGACGAAAGCTTCGACTCCATGCGATTTCCGCGTCCCCTTTCCCTGCAATTCCTGCGTCCGCTGGCCACCGGCGTGGCCCTCACCGCCCTGCTCGCCTCCTCCCTCGGCACGCCCGCCCAGGCCGATCCGGCCGTCACCCCGGTCAACGACACCCTGGTGGTCACCGGCGCCGGCTGGGGCCACGGCATCGGCATGTCCCAGTACGGCGCCCGGGGCGCCGCCGAGGCCGGGCTGAAACACGAGAAGATCCTGGCCTTCTACTACCCCGGCACGAAGATCGCCAAGCTGGCCTCCGGCACCAAGATCCGGGTCTGGATCAGCGCCGACAACGACAACGCGATGACGGTGCTGCCGGCCAAGGGGCTGGCGATCACCGACTCGGCCGGAACCAAATACACGCTGCCCACCGGCAGCAGGTACACGCAGTGGCGGCTCAAGCGCTCGGGTTCGAAGCGCGTCCTGCAGTACCGCAACACCGCCGGCACCTGGGTGGCCCGGAGCGTGAAGCTGAACCCGAAGCGGGTCTGGACGGTCGAGAACAAGACCCGCGGCTACGTCACCCTGCGGATGCCCAACGGGCAGAACCGCAACTACCGGCAGCAGCTGAAGTTCCGGTTCTACCAGTCGGGCGCCCGCACCGTGAACAGCGTGACCATGGAGAACTACCTGCGTGGGGTCGTCCCACGCGAGATGCCGACCTCGTGGGCCGCCGAGGGGGTCCAGGCGCAGGCCGTCGCCGCACGCAGCTACGCGGCCCGGATGAAGCTCACCCCGCGCACGTCGATCTACGACCTGTGCGACACCGCCGCCTGCCAGGTGTACGGCGGCATGGCGGACGAGACCGGCGGCGGCAACGCGGCGGTGGCGGCCACGTCCGGACAGATCCTGAAGTACGGTTCGGCGATCGCGCTCACCATGTACTCCTCCAGCAACGGCGGGCACAGCGCCTCGGGCGGCACCGCCTACCTGAAGGCGAAGGCCGACCCCTACGACGGCCGCACCCGGAACCAGAAGTGGTCGAAGTGGCTCAGCGCAGCGAAGATCCAGGCCGCCTACCCGTCCATCGGGACGCTGCGCAGCGTCCAGGTGAAGGCGCGCGACGGCAAGGGTCCCTGGGGCGGCCGTGCGGATCAGGTGACGATCAAGGGCAGCAAGGCGACGGTCACGGTGTCCGGCGGGTCGTTCAAGAGCAAGTTCGGCCTCAAGGAGCGGCTGTTCGGCGTCTTCGCCGGGCTCAAGCCGGGCACCGGCAATCATGAGCGCTGGCAGGCGCTGGGTGGCACCACCTCCTGGGTGGGCGCGCCGACCGCCAACGAGGCGTCCGTCGCCTCGGGCCTGTTCGCCCGCTTCCAGGGCGCCGATCTGTACTGGTCGAAGGCGACCGGCTCGCACTACCTGACCGGCAAGGTCGCGTCCACGTTCCGCTCCTCGGGCGGGCCGTCCAGTGCGTTGGGCTTCCCGACCACGGACGTCACCACCTCGGGCGGGCGCACCCAGGCCAACTTCCAGGGCGGCTCGATCCAGTGCACGTCGACCTGCAAGGTGAACACCTACGGCTGAGCAGGGTCTGGTCATCCCGGGTACGGCGTCCGTCATAGCGAGCCTCGTTGCCCGCGACCCGTCATCCCCGAGCCTCCTGACCCGTAACCCATCCCGAGCCTCGTCATCCACAACCCGTCATCCCGAGCCTCGTCACCCGCTTCCGTCATCCCGACGAAAGTCGGGATCTCCTCTCGGCCAGGGCTCGCCGGACTACGGGATCCCGGCGTACGCCGGGACGACGGGAACCGTTGGGAGGGAGTACTCGGGACAACGAGCCCCTCGCGGTTCGGGATCCCGGCGTACGCCGGGATGACGGGAACCGTTGGGAGGGAGCACTCGGGACAACCAGACCCTCGCGGTTCGGGATCCCGGCGTACGCCGGGATGACGGGAACCGCAGGGATGGAGCACTCGGGACAACCAGACCCTCGCGGTTCGGGATCCCGGCGTACGCCGGGATGACGGACGGGCCGGCTCAGCCGCTCGGGCGCAGTCCGGGGATCCGGCGTGCGCCCGGGAGTGAGACCGCGGCGCCCACCCCGGTTCACCGGAGGGCGGCGTGGACCTCGTCCAGGTCGTCCTCGGAGCGGCCGAAGAGCGCGCGGAGCCCCGGCTGACTCGCGTAGCGCGGCACGAGGTGGACGTGCAGGTGGAAGACCTCCTGGCCGGCGGTCGCGCCGGCGTTGGCCAGCAGGTTGAGCCCGTCGGCCCGCAGCCGCTCGACCAGCAGCCGCGATGTGGCGCCGATGGCCGGCGCGATCTCGCCGAGCGCCCGGTCGGGGGCCAGCACGTCGTCGACGTGACGCCGTGGAATCACCAGCGTGTGCCCCCGTTGCCAGGGGTTGATGTCGAGGAACGCGATCGCGTGCTCGTCCTCGTAGACCCGGCGGGCCGGGATGTCACCGTCGACGATCGCGCAGAACAGGCAGTCCATGGCGCCGAATCTAGTGCCCCGGCCGGGTCGCGTCAGGCGGGTGTGGTCAGCCGCACCGGGAAGCCGGCTCCGGCCAGGGCCCGCTTGACCTCGGCGATGGTCAGGGTGCCGTAGTGGAACACGGACGCGGCGAGCACGGCGTCCGCGCCGGCGCGGGCCGCGTCCACGAAGTGCTGGACGGTTCCGGCCCCGCCGGAGGCGATCACCGGCACGTGCACGGCGTTCCGGACCGCCTCGATCATCTCCAGGTCGAAGCCGGCGGTGGTGCCGTCGGCGTCCATCGAGTTGAGCAGGATCTCCCCGGCTCCCCGGTCGACGGCCTCCTTGGCCCACTCGATGGCGTCCAGTCCGGCGGCCCGGCGGCCGCCGTGGGTGGTCACCCCATAGCCGGAGGGCCGGCCCGGCTCGCGGCGGGCGTCCAGGGACAGCACCAGCACCTGGTTGCCGAACCGTTCCGCGATCTCGTCGATCGCCTGCGGCCGGTTGATCGCGCCCGTGTTGATGCCGACCTTGTCGGCGCCGGTGCGCAGCAGCGCGTCCACGTCGTCGACGCCGCGCACTCCCCCGCCGACACACAGCGGGATGAACACCGTCTCGGCCGTGCGGCGGACCATGTCGAAGGTAGTGGCGCGGCCCTCGGACGAGGCGGAGATGTCCAGGAAGGTGAGTTCGTCGGCCCCCTGCTCGCCGTAGGCGGCCGCCAGTTCGACCGGGTCGCCGGCGTCGCGCAGGTTGAGGAAGTTGACCCCCTTGACCACCCGGCCGTCATGGACGTCCAGGCAGGGAATGACTCGGATGGCGACGCTCATGGGCTCAGGGTAGCGAGCCACGCCCCGGCACCCCTGCCTCCCCCGGATACACCCCGCTGGCGTCGATCCGAAACCCCCGCGACGCACGCGGTGGCGTGGGACGATCGAACCGGAGGCGCTCTCGCGCCTCACCGTGGGAACGACCCGGTCGGCGCGGCGCCTCTCCTGGCGATCGTGTCGGCTGGCAGTGGGTGGACGCCATGGCCGAGATCCGGTGGATCGTGGCGGCCGGAGAGTCGCAACCACTGGCTTCGGGATGTGGCATCCCCGGAGGGCTCGTATCCGTACATCGAGTGCGCCGTCGACAGCATCGTCTACAACCCACCGGCGCCGGGTTCCGGGACGCCGTGACGGCGCCAGTCCGACGGTCGTGCTCAGTCCTCCAGCGGGGCGGCGTCCACCACTCCTCGGCGGACCCGGTCGACCACCTCGCGGCAGGTCGTCCGCAACTCTCCGGGGCCGGCGGCCTGGGCGATCTGCCCGGCGAAGTCGACCACCTGGCGGGCCCAGCGGACGAAGTCGCCGGCGGTCAGGCCGGAGTCGTCCAGCACGTCGCCGAGCGGACGGCCGGACGCCCACGCGTGGATCGTCTCGGCGAAGCCGATGTCGGGTTCGGGACCCCGTTCGAGCCGGTGATCGCGTTCCGTCAGGCCCACCTGGCGCCAGATCCGCCGCAGTTCCTGCTGGGCCGCCTCGCTGGCCCGGTCGGGCATCCGGGGCGGGCGGCGGCGGTCGCCGCCGCGGGCTTCGTACACCAGCGACGACAGCACGGCGGCCAATTGGGGAGCGCTGAGCCCGTCGAAGACGCCGGCCCGCAGGCATTCGGTACTGACCAGATCCAGTTCGGCGTAGACCCGGGCCAGCATCCGTCCGGCATCGGTCACCTCGGCGCCGCCCGCGCTCAGGTAGCCCAGCGACTCCAGCACCGAGCAGATCCGGTCGAAGGTCACCGCGATGGTGTTGGTCCTGCGGTCGGCGCGGCTTTGCAGGTCGGCGTTCTCCCGCTCCAGCCGCAGGGCCTGCTCCGCCCACCGGGCGTGATTCTCGCGGTCGGGGCAGCCGTGACAGGGATGCGCCTTCAACTCGTGCCGGGCCACGGCGATCCGTTCGGCCGCCTCGGCGTCCATGGCGGCCGGCGAGTAGCGCGGCTGCGACAGGTCGAGTTCGCCGAGCTTCGAACGGAACGCGGCCGACAGGTTGCGGCGGGACGCCGGCTGGCGCGGGTCGAAGTGCTTGGGCACCCGCATCCGTCCGGCGACGATCGGCGGCGTCGGGAAGTCGGTCACGGACAGCCGTTTGAGCTGCCGCTGATCGGTCATCACCATCGGGTGCGGGTCGCCCTTGGCCAGGCCGGGATCGACCACGACCGCCCAGCCGGCGTGCCGTCCGGCCGGGACCCGCATGATGTCGCCCGGACGGAGGCCGAGCAACACGCTCATCGATTCGGCGCGCCGATCGGCCCTCCGGTTGCGGGCCGCCTCGGCCTCCAGCGCCGAGATCTCGGCCCGCAGCCGGGCGTACTCGGTGAAGTCGCCCCGGTCGCAACCGGCCTGCGCCAGATGGCCGGCGATCCGTTCGTTGTTGCGGGCGATGGTGCGGGCCAGCCCGACCACGCCCCGGTCGGACTGGTACTGCGCGAACGACTGCTCCAGCAGCACCCGGGCGCGTTCCCGTCCGACCGCGCCGACCAGGTTGACCGCCATGTTGTAGGTGGGCGCGAACGAGGACCGCAGCGGGTAGGTGCGCCGGGACGCCAGGCCGGCGACGGCGCGGGGTTCCATGCCGGTCTGCCACAGCACCACGGCGTGCCCCTCGACGTCGATGCCGCGGCGTCCGGCACGCCCGGTGAGTTGGGTGTATTCGCCGGGAGTGATCGGGGCGTGGCTCTCGCCGTTGAACTTCACCAGCCGCTCCAGCACCACGCTGCGGGCGGGCATGTTGATCCCCAGCGCCAGCGTCTCGGTGGCGAACACCACCTTCACCAGGCCGCGGACGAAGGCCTCCTCGACGCACTCCTTGAGCGCGGGCAGCAGCCCGGCGTGATGCGCGGCGATGCCCTGCCGGAACGCGCGCAGGAAGGTGTCGTAGTCGAGGGCCTGCAGGTCGTCCGGGCTGAGCCCCTCGACGTGGGCGGCCGCGATCGCCTCCAGTTCACGGCGCTCGGCCGCGGTGGTGAGCCGCAGCCCGGAGTGCATCAGCTGGCCGACGGCGGCGTCGCAGCCGGCCCGGCTGAAGATGAAGAAGATCGCCGGCAGCAACGCCTCGGCGTCCAGGCGCTCGACGGTGGCGTCCCGGCGCGGGACCAGGCCGGAGCGGGGCCGGCGCTTGTCGATGGTGTTGCGGACCCGCCGGCTGCGCAGCTTGCGGGAGTCGTCGCGCACGCCGCGGGACTCCTCCTTGGCCAGCCGGAGCAGTTCGGGGTTGACGTCGGCCTGGCCGGCGGGCAACGGCTTGGCGGTGGGAGCCTCGTCGGCGAACAGGTCGTAGAGCCGGCGGCCGGCCATGACGTGCTGGAACAGCGGCACCGGGCGCCGTTCGGAGACCACGATCCTGACATCGCCGCGCACCTCGTCGAGCCAGGCGCCGAACTCCTCGGCGTTGCTGACGGTGGCGCTCAGCGAGACCACCTGGACCGATTCGGCCAGTCCGATGATCACCTCCTCCCACACCGCGCCCCGGAAGCGGTCGGCCAGGTAGTGCACCTCGTCCATCACGACGAACCCGAGGCGGCGCAAGGTGGGTGAGTTGGCGTAGATCATGTTGCGCAGCACCTCGGTGGTCATCACCACCACGGGCGCCTCGCCGTTGATCGTGGTGTCACCGGTGAGCAGGCCGACGTTCGCGGCACCGTGCCGCTCGGCGAGGTCGTGGTACTTCTGGTTGCTCAACGCCTTGATCGGCGTGGTGTAGAAGCACTTGGTGCCGCGCACCACGGCGAGGAACACCGCGAACTCCCCCACCACCGTCTTGCCGGCTCCGGTGGGCGCGGCGACCAGGACGCCCGACCCGGCCT